>NZ_JAYMFI010000013.1:0-128744 GCF_035830635.1 Adlercreutzia shanghongiae
ACGGCCCAAACGGCCGTGCGCTCCTTGTTGCCGGCAGCGTCGAAGGGCGGGGGGTCGCGCGCCGCGGAGAGGCGCAGCGCCCTGTACAAGGAGGCGCGTCGGGCTCGCGAGCGCCGGATAGAGCTCTTCTGCACGACGGCCGAGTACTTCGGCGCTCCCAAGCAGAGGAGTCTGGGCTCCGACCCCCACACGACGCTGGACGTCATGGGCATTTTCGACCCCACCCCATATCCGACGGAGCCAATGCGGTGGCGTACGGCCTTGAGGGCGATTACACGAATATGGCGATATCCGCCGTTGCTGCGCTTTTGCCCTATGGGGGCGATCTTTTAAAGGGCGGAAGGCTCACGAAGAGCATCGCAAATGCTGCGCTTGATGCGTTCAAGGAATCTAGCGCGGCGTTGAGATTAGGCTTACCGGCGAGTTCGAAAGTACTCGGACGGAATATGAAAGAAATTGGCATATCTCCTCCTTCTTCGGGATATGCTGCGCATCATATTGTTGCTGGAGGCGCAGAGAAGGCTGAAGAAGCGCGAAGGATTCTTAAGAGATGGGGCATAGACATCAATAGTCCTGCGAACGGCGTTTTCCTGCCAGCTAAGAAGGAAATTGTGTCAGAGAGCATTTACCATCCAGGCTTGCATACAAATAAGTATTATTATGAAATTAATAGGCGTTTATCGGATGCTGCAGATTCAAAGGAAGGTGTGCTTCAGGAGCTCGCTGAAATACGGAACGAACTGCTTGCGGGCACTTTTGACTACAAATAAAAGGAAGGGGTGTGGTTCTGTGAAGATATGGAAAGTGCGGCATTCTGAGGAAAATGAAGACTGGGTCGAGGTAAAGGGCGGCACCTTCCAGTTCAACATCGATGTTCTCAACGACATGCCGCGCAAAAGCGAGTGGGATCGGCTGGAGCTGCAAGGGATAGACGGCACGCATGCGCCCCTGCATTTCGACTCGCCGGTATTTACGAGCCGTTCGCTGATTGTGACCGAGCGGGCTAAGGAGTGCCTAGAGGATTTGCTGGACGACAACATCGAGCTGCTGCCCGCGAGGTTGGAGGACGAGCCCTTGTGGCTTCTTCATGTGATGTCGACCGAAGGTTGCGTGAACCATGAAGAGTCGGTCGTAGCGCGGAGGAAAACCGGCAAGGTGAGGGGTTTTCGGGAATATCAGTTTAACGAGGAGGTCGTTGCCCCGCTGACGCTTTTCGGCATCCCCGAGGAGAGGGTGTACTGTCCGTTTTGCACGGAGGTTTTTAAAACCCGGGTGGAGGAGTGCGGTTTGAGGGGACTCGAATTCAAGCTCGTGTGGGATAGCGAGCTGCCCAAGGGTAGCATCGTGTTCCCGACGATATGCGTGTGAGGGCGGGTCGTAGCGCAGGAGCGGACAAGGGAGGAGGCGGTCGTGGGCATCGATCGAGAGCTGAGGGAGCTGACGCTCGCGCTGGCCGAGTTCGTGGCGAGGCCGTCGCTGCGCTTCGGGGTCGGCGAGCGCGTGGCGGACGAGTTTCCCGGTAGCAAAATAGGCGGCAGTCCCCTCCTGCCGTTCTGCTCTGAGTGGCCGTGCGACGGCGCTGGCCGGCCGCTCGCGCTGCTCGCCCAGGTCGATTGCTCCGACCTGGCCCCGCTGTCGGGGTTCCCCCGCTCGGGCCTCCTCCAGTTCTTCGTGAGGGGCGACGGCGCGGAATTCGGCTTGGACGAGACTGGTGCCTACGACGCTCAGGATGGGTTCCGTGTCCTGTACTGGGCCGAGGGGGCCGAGCCGCTCGTCCCCGTCGCTGCGCCCGCGGGGACCGAAGGGCGCCTGCCCTTCAAGCCTAGGGGCTGCTTTCGTCTCAGATTCGCTGAGTGCGCCTCCATGCAGCCGGCGACGGCCGACGACTGGCGATTCGACCAGCTGTTTACCGAAACGTGGGACCGCCTGATGCCCGACGCGCCGCTGCGATCGTTCTGTCGGGGCCCCTACGACTTGCCCGTCCTGTGGCGCGCGTTCGATTTTGCGGACGATTTGATGGTGCTTGACATCCTGGAGGTGTGCCCACCTCGGGGATCGCGCGAGCAGGTGGGAGGGTGGCCGACGTTTGAACAGGTCGACCCTCGGGCGTGGCCCGATGCCGAGGGACTGAAGCGCTACGACACCGTCTTGTTTCAGCTGGGGTCCAGCGTCGACGACCGGGCGGTCCCTCATATTAGTTGGGGAGACTGCGGGACTGGCGTGTTCCTCATCAACGGCGACGATTTGCGCCACCTCGACTTCTCGCGCGTTATGTACTATTGGGATTGCGGCTGAGATGGTCCTATCCGAATCGCCTGGGCTCCTCGGCGATTCTCTCACGCGGCCGGCGGGCGGCGACTCGGCGCTCGTCGCACCGGCAGAGCGCGTACGGCGCCTCGAGTGGCAGGGCGGCTGCCGTCAAACGGCAGTTCTGCGGCACCGCGGAGCGACAAAGAGACTACGGGATAACCCCCACGAAAGGCAGTGTGTCGGATGTCTTGCATGTGGCACTAGGTTTTGCCGGTCAGATTCCGGCGATCGGAGAGCCCTTCGACTTTGCAGATGGAATCGTTAGCTTTCTGAGGGCGACGTTCTAGGGGGCTGCTGTCCTTTGGTGCCATGGCGACGGGCCCTGGAGCTGTACCGGGAGCTGCGAAGACCGCAGGCAGGCTTAGCAGGCTCGGCAAAGCAGGAAAGACAGCGGAAGAGGCGGCCGATCTATCCAAAGCGGCGGGGAAGGTCGACCTTTCATCGGGCCTTGTCCGTCAAACCGTGGACATTGACGATATCGTCGACGGTCAAGCGATGACGACGAGCGAAGTGCCTGACCTCGCTTTAGGTTATCTGGGTCCAGGCTATAAGGACATGGGAAACGGACGCTACGTCTCCGCCGACGGCTTAAGACAGTTTCGAATGGGAATTAATGATATAGAGGGGCATCATTGGGGTGCTCCTCATGTCAATTTCGAAGTGTGTGTCGAAAACCCCAGAAAACCGGGCAGATTAACGATAGATGAATATAGAGTGAAGCATGTGAGATTGACCGATGTTGCGAGGAGTAAAAAATGATTAGAGGTAACTTGATAGAATCAATTAGGTGCCTATTTATGGGAGAAAGCTATCAAGCGGGCACGTTCGCTGACGGGGACGTGCTGGTGACAGTGCATGACGGCGAGGCGCTCTTCAAAGTCAACGGCGACGGGGCGGCCATGTTGACGGAAGCGTTTCTCGATTTGGCGGGCCCCGACGTCCTCTTGGCATCGTGCGCAGAGCTCCAGGAGTGGAGCGGCATGGCGCGGGGGTCGCTCGAGCTGTACATCCAGCGCGAGGACCCGGTCGTGCCCGAGTCCAAGGCGCGCATGCGTCGCCAGAATCGGCTCCGATGCGAGGACCTTGCGGTGAAACCGGTGCTGGAGGACGCGCTGCGGCCGAGGGGCATGCGAATCGCGGGCGAGCGTGGAGGGAGCGACGGGGCCTTCCTCATCGATGTCCGGTACTCGTCGTATGATGTCATCATCTATGCCGACGGTCCCGGCATGAGCCTGCTCGCCGACGCCTTCTCGGACGCGGTGACGTGCCCCGCGGGTCACAAGGAGGTCTTGCTCGCGCGCTGAGAGCGGGGAGACTACCTGTCGGCCTGCAGTACCTGCGCGCCCGCTGGTACGAAGCCTCCATGGGCGCCTTCGGCAGCCGCGACTCCTACCTGGGCGACGCCGCCGACCCCGCGAGCCTCAACCGCTACGCCTACGCCGGCGGCAACCCGGTGGCGTACGAAGACCCCACGGGGCACACCGAGGCCCGGAAAACCCGGCAGGCGAGGCAGCGCGCAACGAAGAAGCGCGTGCAGAAGGGCAGCGGCAGGAAAACGAAGGCCGCGAAGAGGCCCAGCATCGTCTCCGAGATGGCGAAAGCGGTCAAGAGGGCCTCCGGCTCTTTGGTGAAAACGCCCCCGCTCAGGAAAATGACCAAGGAGCTGGCCCTCGCGACGAACGAGGCCTTTAATCGGCTTCCGCCGTCGCCGGCGGACTCGGTGGTCGTGGTCGGCTCGTCTGGCGGGCTGCGGAGCGTCTATTACGGGGGCGGCAAGGGCGGGGGCAGCCCCGGCGGCCTCTCCTCGGGCGCCGCGCGGACGGTCGCCCTCACCGCCTCCGCGGTCCGCGCGCGCAACTGCGCCGCCGCCGCCAAGGCGGCGTTCTGCGGCACCGCCGCCCATATGGGCGAGTCTAGGACCCAGGGGGTGGACCTCGCCGCCATAGGCCACGGGGCCCTGGACCTGCTCGGGTTCATCCCCGGCATCGGCGCCGCCGCCGACGTCGCCAACGGCCTGTGGTACGCCGCCGAGGGCAACTGGGGCGAGGCGGCCGCCTCGTTCCTCTCGGCCATCCCCGGCGTGGGCGATGCCTTCGGGGGCGCCAACACGGCCCGCAAGGCCTTCAAGAGCGGCCTGAGCGCCTTCGAGGCCGCCGCCTCGCCGAAGGTGGTTGGAAACGTCATCAAGAGCAATAAGGCGGGCACCGTAAGGGCCGTCGAGCGCCCCGATAAGACGGTGGACCTCGTGCTGAAGAAGAAGGACATATGGGACGAGGTCCAGATATCCCAGGCGACGAGGAAAGCCCGGGATCTGTCGAGAGCAGACACAGCGAAGACGACCGTGGGGAAGAGGAATGGATCGGCAGCTGATGCCTTCAAGAAGGAATACGGGAAAGACTCGGTGCCTTTTGGCTACGATGTCGACCATGTAATAGATCTCCAGCTGGGAGGTGTCGACCATGTGAGCAACATGCGCCCCCTCGACGCTAGTGTCAACCGGAGCATGGGAGCCCAGATACACTATTTGATAAAGGACCTTCCAGAAGGCACTAAAATCGGCAACGTGATATTCGAGTGAAAGGAAGCGAGATGTTCGACTTGTTCAAGCGGAAGAAGGCCCAGCCGGCCCAGACGGAGGGCGATCCCTCGATGTTCGCGGGGTTCCTGGAGTACTTCGGGGAGGCCCCTGTCCTCGAGGACGGAGCGGCCGATCCCTACGACGCGTTCATCGACGGCCTGGGCGGCCGGTCGTTCGGCAACGGGGTGTTCAGGGTATTCGAGCGCGGCGACCTGGAGAGATGGCATCGGGTGGTGTCCGGATGTTTCACGAAGCTTCGCGGTGAGTTTGACCTGATCGGATACGATTGGATGGGGCGGTGCTTTGCGGTGGACCAGCGGGAAGGAGACGGGAAGGGGCTCGTGGTTCTCTTGGAAATCGCAACTCTCGATATGTACTATATCGAGAAAGACTTGGTGGCCTTCCTGAACGAGGTTATGCCTAATCAGAGCGAGGCGTGCCTTGAGGTCGGGAGGTATCGGGAGTGGCTGACGGGCCACGCACCCGTGGGGCCCATGGAGTGCGCCGGCTACAGAATCCCCCTCTTCCTCGGCGGGGGGGACTCCCTGGACAACATGGAGGTATCCGACATGGAAGTGTACTGGGATATGACCGACCAGCTGTGGGAGGCCGTGAAGGACCTGCCCGAGGGCACCAAGATAGGCAACATCAGCTTCGAATAGGGCCGGTTGCTCTTGGGCGGGACAGGGTTACTGCAATATTGCTTTTGGAGCGCCAGGAGGATGTTCTTTATACCAAGGGAGTTTACAAGGCAAGAAGTGTCTCATGTGGCGATAGCAAGACGGTGAAAACACGCGATTGCGGCTGGCAACTACGACTTTGTCGGTGGCGACGATGCCGCTGCACTTGGATTGCTTGAGTAGGTCGTTTGACTATTTCTTGGTTTGCCCTACAAGCAACGATGAGCATGCTTGTAAAAAGGATTGATTGGAAATAGAAGGAGAATCATGTATATGGTAAACGCTAAAATGCCGAATGCGAAAACTACGTCCTTTTGGAACTTCGATGAGGCGATGCTTGAGAGGCTCGTTGAGGAGCCGGAAGGTGCTGCGAATGGTCAGCTCTTACCGATGCAAAAGTACTATAAACATGGAGCCTCGGCGTGCGAGATTGACTATATGAGGGCGATGCTGTCGATGCCGTTGCGTGGGTTGCAGGGAAAAACTCAAGTGTTTCCTATGGATAGAGAGCATTTCGTGCGATCTCGTCTTACCCACACTTTGGAAGTTGCCGTAAATGCCGCGGAAATTTTCGACGAAATGCTAGCGAAGGCCGAGGAGCCCGACCCCAAAAGTGGTCAGACGATTCTTACCGAAAAGCAGATTCAGACGTTGCGATACGCTCTTATGACAGCGTGCTTGCTTCACGATGCCGGTAATCCCCCGTTCGGACATTTTGGGGAAGAGGCTATACGCGACTGGTTCAGCCAGAGGGGTGCGACGTCTGGTGAGACGTCCGACGGCTTAGATCTCCGCTACTTCGAAGGAAACGCTAACTCGCTGCGCATGGCCCTGCGCGGTACAGGTCTTTATGACGGCCGTCGCTTGAACCCTACGTTGTTGACGTTGTGCGCGATGGTTAAGTACCCATGGGGTGTCCGCGAGGCGGTTGCCCAGAACCCCAAAAAGGTTAAGTACAACTACTTCGTCTCCGATGCTGAGCGCGTAGAGAAGATGCAGAGCGCGAGCGAGAGGGCAGTTGGCCTGTCCGAGCGCGAACGGAGTAGGCTCTCCTTGGTTATGGAGGCTGCAGACGATGTCTCCTATGCTACGGGGGATTTCGAGGACGCGTTTAGAAAGGGCATGTTCACGGTTGATGAAGCTGTTTCGTTCATGACCGAAAAATGGCTTTCGTGGTTAGAAGAAAAGCGGTTCTCAAAAAAGTGTTGCCGGAATACGCTCACGCTCATCTACTTGCTCTCGTTTATTGCAGGTGATGAAGAGGATTACGAGTGGATGAATGATTTCATTACAAACAAAGTGTCGGACGAGGACAATTTAATCGCAAAAGATGGAAGTATTGGTACTCGCTATGCTAGCTATTTACTTGCTGGCGGCGGCGGGAACCCTCGAGGTAAGAATACTGTGCATACTTTTAGAAAGGCTCTTTCCGATTGCTCAGATAGCAAACTTGATGCTGCCCAAAAACGACAGATGCAGGAAACCTATGTAGGAAGATGGGTCGATGTTGTGAGAGGTTGGCTCCGGTATTCGGCGGCGTGCTCGCTTTCCAGACCAGACATCGACGGCGGAAAAGAGGCAGATCTTTTCGGTGACCATTATGCGACGATCAAACTCTTGAAAGACGTCCTCAAGCATTTCGTGTATACATCGCCCGAGAACGCGAAGTTGAACGCTCGTGCCGAAACCGTTCTTAAAGGCCTGCTCGATAAGCTTGTTCCTGCTGTCGAGGAATGTGTGGAGAAAGACAACACGAAGAAGGAAAAGAGTCCGATTAACCCAGAGGGCGTGTCTTCGATGGCCGCGGGCCTTATTGCGTTAATACCAATGCGCTATCGCCTCGATTACGAAAGTGCCTTCAGCGCCTCATCGCCTCGCTGGGATACTGAAAGGCAGAAATACGAGCTGGACATGATGGTGTTGGACTTCGTCTCGTCTTTGCCGGATGACTACGCTGTTCAGCTCTACAACGATCTTTACGAGGCGAAATAGACTATCGGAGCGTAATGGGACGAGTGTCAGTTACAAGTGCTCGTCCCCAGGTTTTGAAAAACACCAGGCCACTTTGCTGCAGCTTACGTGAGCTAAGTTAGTTGCATAAATAGGTGCGTAAGGACTATGATTGGACGATAAGCGTTCAGTGATGCCGCAGGATGCGGCAGTTGGGAGGGAGCAAGGTGGCTGGAATGGGTTTACTTGGGAAGCGTGTTGCCTTTGGCGCGTTGGCGGCGGTTTTGGCGTTAGGGCTGTGCGCGTGCAAGGGTGGCAGCGACCAGAATGGGGCGCCTGCGGAAGCGCCCGCAGCGTCTTCAGAGGATAAGGCGGCGCAGTTCGCGGATTTCCAGGAGTTGATGTCGTCGCAGGCCGACAATTATACCTACGACTATCGCGAGACCTACACGCTTGATAATGGCTCTTGGACCGAGGAGAGCGTGTCGTCTTTGACTGTGGCTTGTGATGACGCGGGCGATGTCAGCTACCAGCATGTGACGTATCTTCCTGAGGATTCCGTGCTTGCCGGCCTCGAGCAATACTTCGTGGGCGAAAAGGTGATTGAGGTCAACGGTGAAATAGTGACGGATGTGTCCATCGAGTACGCAGATGATTTGGTCGAGATGGACATGGCGGAATTCTGTCCGGCCGGAAAGGTGGAGTATTCGGCCGAAACGCTTTCCGATGTGGCGCAAAGCGATGACGGCGTCACCTATAGTTTTGCATTCGCGGGTCCCGAGCAGGTGCCCGACGATATGGGTATGGTGAGTGATGTTGAAAGCGCTCAGGTATCGGTGCGCTTCAACGGTGAAGGCGTTCTTGTGCAGCAGACGTTTGATGCCTCGGGAACGGCGAACGGCATCGACGAAGCGTTCAGCGTGACGACTTCGGGCACTATTGACTTCAGCAAGTGGGGTGAGACGGACGTGCCCGAGGCGCCCGAGCCCTCGTCGGTTATGACGAGCACGGATCTTGCGGCGACTCAGAAGGCGGCTGCGGAAAGCGTCGCTGCGCTGCCGGACAATCTGACGTGCGTCACAGAATCTGAGGTTGTCGTGAACGGTGAATCCCAGGCTCTTGTGCACGCGGAAGTTCTGCGCAACGGGCGCGATGCCGTGCTGTACGTGGAAACCGACGGGAACGAGGATGAGGCTTTGCTCACGTTCTTCCAGGGCGACGAGAACATGGTGTTCCAGGGCGATCAGTTCGTATCGAAAGGCGAGGGCGGTCTGCCGGAGGACTCCACCGGCACAGAGCAGGCTCTCGCGCTGATTGATTATGCCGATACGGGTTATACCTACGACGGTTATGGCCTGACCGAGTATGCGTTCATCGTGGACGGAAGCGCTTTGCCGGCTGATATGAGTTTCGATGGAGTTGAAAGCGTGGATAGCATCACGCTGGAATACTGGGTTAATCCCGATGGAAGCTTGTACGAGGTGTATATGGCGGTCAATGGGGTCACGCCGGACGCGCAGGGGGGCGAACCCGTTGTTATGTCTGTCACGGCATCCTATTCCGACCTGGGGACCACTGAGGTGCCCTCCATGCCCGAGGCGTGATGGAGCGCACGGGCGATGTGAGTGGCCTTAAAATTTACCGCTTAGCAATCTGTTTCACTCTTTCTTTAGAATAGAATTTATGTTTAAAGTTATGAGAAGTGATAATATGTCAAGAAGGTCATAGAAGGTTGTTGAGCACGCCGCGTAGGCAAAGGATTGGTGGCGCTATTGCGGGGTGAAGAGAGAGGAGATTAGGATGCCGATTGTCACGCGATTGAAGATGGTGATGAAGAGGCGCGGCGTCGGGGCCAGCGAGCTGGCCGAAAAGGTCGGCCGATCTCCGGTCAACATTTCACATTTGCGCTGCGGACATGCGCGGGGAATCCGCATTGACCTTCTAGAGAAACTTTGTCGCGAGCTGCACTGTCAGCCGGGCGACTTGCTCGTATACGAGTCAGCGGACTCTGCAGCTGACAGCCGGGATGTCGACTCGTCAAAGGGGGAGCTGGGGTAGGCCGCGGGCCGAAAGCGGCGCGGCTTGCGGGGGGTCGCAATGCGACTTTGTCGTGAGGCCGGGGCGTTTTGCGGGAGGTGCGCAACGAGACTTCCCGCCGTCGTTTCTGCGACTTTGAGGGCGTAGGCTGTCTTTCCAGACCAAGAGGAAGGATTGGCCCATGGACGAGCCGCGTAATCTGCGTTTTCACGAATGGCCCATGTTCAACCAAGTCATGACCGATGAGCACGATATATGTCGTCGCATTTTGGAGGTCGTGCTTGGTCAGCCCGTCGATCGGGTAGAGAGCGTTGAAACGGAGAAGGCGCTTGAGCCGAGGCTTGGCGCCAAGGGCGTTCGCCTTGATGCCTATGCGCGCACGACGGGCGCTGTTTACGATGTGGAGATTCAAGCTTACGCTATGCGGTCTCTTGGACGGCGCATGCGCTATTACCAATCCATCATGGATTCGTCTGAGCTCAAACGCGGGCAGCGCTATCAAGACCTCGTTGAAAGCTACATCGTGTTCATATGCACTGAGGATCAATTTGGGACGGGGCTTCCTGTCTATCATTTCGAGATGAAATGCTGCGAGGACGATGCACTTGATGTGCGCCACGGATTTCAGTGGCTTGTCTTGAACGCTTCTGCCTGGGAGTTGTTGCCCGAAGGACGCTTGCGCAGTCTGCTAAGATACGTGGTGACCGAGGAAAAAGACGGCGATTCGCTCGTGGACGATATCGCAGCGGCGGTTGCGCGGGCCAATGGCAGTGCTGTCTGGAGGCAGAAGGGTTTGGATATGCTGACCTATATCGAAGATGCCAGGATTCAAGCAGAGCTGATTGCCGAAGAGGGCTACCGGGACGGCATGAAACGGGGTCTGGAGGAGGGCCGCGAGGTGGGCCGCGAGGTGGGCCGCGCAGAGGGCCGCGAGGAGGGCCGCGAGGAGGGCCGCGAGGAGGGCCGTTCTGAGGGGCTTCGGGAGGGGGCGCAGCAGGCCGAGAAGCGCATGGGCGCGCTCATCGCCCGACTGATTGAAGAGAACCGAACCGAAGAAGTCGCGCTCGTCGCTGTTGACCCCGAAAGGCGCGAGGCTCTCTACAGGGAGTTTGGCCTCTGATGTCAATGGGCCGTAGCTCGAGTCGCCGATTCACGGAGCTCAAAGATTAAAACTTCACGAGGTGGTTGAATGGGACGTCGAGAGCATCGGCTATTTCGATATATTTGACGATGCCCGTGTTGTGCTTACCCGCCTCAATGCGTGCGATGACTGCCTGGTCAGTGTTCACCATGAGCGCTAGCTTCTTTTGCGAAAGCTTTTGAGCAATGCGCTGCATCCGAATCTGCTGACCCAGCTGATAAATGCGATCTTGTACGTCGTCTGTCTCGTCCATGACTCAAAGAGTATGGCGATGTTTAATCAGTCATATGTCGAATATGACATGACTACGTCCTTTTTGCAGAAAATTCGAGCATTTGCGTACAAGAATCAGAGGAATGCGATGTGCGGCTCCGCTATTTCTTTGCTCTTGGCGCGCTGACGTTATGTTGACGGAGCACTTCGGGTAATATGTATCCGTTTACAGTAATCCTGCCGACGAAGGGATGAACTCGATGGCGAACGAATACAAGTACGACCGCGTGCTGCTCAAGCTGTCCGGCGAGGCGCTTGCTGGCGATCAGGGCTATGGCATCGACCCGAAGGTGGTTGACGACTTGGCTGAAGAGATTGCTGAAATCATCCACGACGGCGTGCAGCTGGCCATTGTCGTCGGCGGCGGCAACATCTTCCGCGGCCTGGCCGGATCGGCTGAGGGCATGGACCGCTCCCAGGCCGACTACATCGGCATGCTCGCCACGGTGATGAACGCCCTGGCGCTGCAGGACGCCTTCGAGCGTCACGGCATTTTCTCTCGTGTGCAGAGCGCCATCAACATGCAAGAAGTGTCCGAGCCCTATATTCGTCGTCGCGCCATCCGCCATCTTGAGAAGGGCCGCGTGGTCATTTTGGCCGCGGGCACCGGCAACCCCTATTTCACGACCGATACGACGGCGGCCCTGCGCGCTTGCGAACTGGATGTCGATTGCGTCATGAAGGCCACCAAGGTGGACGGCGTTTACGATGCCGACCCGATGAAAAACCCCGACGCCCATCGCTTCGATCGCATCAGCTACATGGACGTGCTGAGCCAGGGGCTCCACGTTATGGACGCCACGGCCACGTCGCTTTGCATGGACAACGACGTGCCCATGATTGTCTTTGACCTCACCAAGCCCGGCAACATCAAGGCTGCCCTGCAGGGCGAGCCGGTGGGCACGGTCGTCGAGTAGCTGGCCGCGCCGACGCGGCCTAGGGTGCGCGGACGTCAGCAGGCCGGCATCCCTGTTTTGGAAGACTTTAGGGACAAGGTGTCCCTTGACGATTAGGGAGGAAACCCTCATGGCAGATATCGATGAGATCTTGATGGGCGCCGAGGAGCGCATGGAAAAGGCCCTCGCGGCCCTGAAGGAGAACTTCGGCGGCGTGCGCACCGGTCGCGCTAACGCCATGGTGCTTGATCGCATCAAGGTCGATTACTATGGTGTGCCCACGCCCATCAACCAGATGGCCGGCGTGAAGGTGCCCGAGGCCCACCTGCTGGTTATCGAGCCTTGGGACAAGGGCGTGCTGCGCGCCATCGAGCAGGCCATCTTGGAGAGCGACTTGGGCGTGACGCCGAACAACGACGGCTCGGTCATTCGCCTGCCGTTCCCGAGCCTTACCGAGGAGCGTCGTCGCGATTTGGTGAAGCAGTGCAAGACCTACGCGGAGGAAGCTCGCGTGGCCGTGCGCAACGCTCGTCGCGATGCCAACTCTGCCGTGGAAAAGGCCGTGAAGAACGACAACCTTCCCGAGGACGAGTCTAAGCGTGCCGAAGCTGAGATCCAGAAGATGACTGACAAGTACGTCGCCGAGGTGGACGAGGCCCTGAAAAAGAAGGAAGCCGAGGTCATGGAGATTTAATCTCTGCGACAGAGACGATGTGCTATGGCAAAGCCGCTGGACTACATATTCCCAAATCCGCCTGCGGGGCTCGACCCGCGGGCGCTTGATTTGGAGAGAATACCCGAATCAGTTGCCGTCATCATGGACGGCAACGGGCGTTGGGCGAAAAAGCGCGCGCTGAATCGCCTGAAGGGCCACAAAGCTGGCATCGAGGCGGTGCGCGAGACTATCCGGTGCGCGTCGGACCTAGGTGTCAAGTACCTGACGATCTACTCCTTTTCTACGGAGAATTGGAAGCGTCCGGAAGACGAGGTCGTGGGTCTTATGGACCTGTTCGCCAAGACCATGCTGGCCGAGGTTGATGGGCTTCATGAGGAAGGCGTGCGCGTGCGCACCATCGGCGATTTGTCCATGTTGCCCCAGGAAACGCGTGACGCCTTCGGCGAAGCATGGGAAAAGACGCGCGACAACGACGGCATGACGTTGGTGGTGGCTGTGAACTACGGCGGACGCCAAGAGATTCTTCGGGCCTGCGAGGCTTGCATGCGTCGTGCGGCGCTTGTTGCCGAGGCGGGCGGTGAGGTTGAGGCGCCGACAGAGGAAATGTTCGAGGAGGGCCTCTATACGTTCGGCATGCCTGATCCTGACGTGGTCATCCGCACATCGGGGGAGATGCGCGTCTCTAATTTCCTACTGTGGCAAATTGCTTACTCCGAGTTCGTGGTTACTGATGTGCTGTGGCCCGATTTCAACCGCTACACCTTTCTGGAGTGCTTGCTGGATTACCAGGGGCGCGATCGTCGTTTCGGGGGCGTGGCCTAAATGCGCGGCGGCATCTCCGAAGACGAGAAGAAAGATCGTGCGCGCCGTGCGCGGGAGCGCCTGCGCCAGGGCGACCACGGGCACCGCGTGCGCCGCGAAGAGCGCGCCGACGGCGCTCGCCCGGGCATAAAGGAGCCCGCGGGCGAGGGTCCCGAAGAGCGGACGCGTTTGCTCGACCGGCTGCAGCCTGACGAGAATCGCGAGCTGCCTCCTATTGTGTGGGATGCCGAGTCGGCCCCCGACGGGCCGCCCTGGCACTACGATTTGTCCGAGGAAGAGCGTGCGGCTCGCGAGGAAAAGCGCGAGACGCGCCAAGAGAAGCGCGATCGCCTAAAGCAAAAGGCGCTTGACAAGACGCCGGACAAGCTGAGAAACCCCTCCGATTTGCAAGTGCGCTTCCGCACGGGCGTCGTGTATACGGCCGTCACGGTAATCTGCGTGTTGGCGGGCAATATCCCCATGGTGGTCATGCTTATGGCCGTAGCCGGCATCTGCGCAGGGGAGTTTTTCTACATGCTGCGCTCCGACGCCAAGCTGCCCAACGAGATGCTCGGCATTATCGCGGCGGTGCTCTATCCGCTCAGTGTGTATGTGGCTGGACTCGTGGGCGCTATGCTTGTGAGCCTCGCCCTGCTGCTGGCCCTTTTGGTCTGGTACGTCTTCTGGCTGCGAGCGCGCATTCCCGATGTGGGCGTGAGCTTCTTCGGGGCGGCCTATACGGGTCTTCTGCTTTGCGGCCTTATTGTGATTCGCGTATCGCTGCCCGCTCCCTGGGGCGGTATATGTGTATTGCTGCTGTTCTTGTCGGTGTGGGCTAACGATGCCTTTGCCTATTTGGTGGGCAGCAAGATTGGCAAGCATAAGCTGGCGCCGCGTACGAGCCCGAAGAAGAGTTGGGAGGGCTTTATCGCGGGTCTTGTGGGCGCGGTGGTGTTCTGGTGCCTGATGACGCTGGTCCCCGGCGTTTCCATGAGCATTCCCCAGGCTATCGTGTTCGGCATCATCTCGGGATGCATGGGCGTTCTGGGCGATTTGGCCGAAAGCCGCATCAAGCGCAATTCGGGCTTCAAGGACTCGGGCACCATTATGCCGGGTCATGGCGGCCTGCTCGATCGCAGCGATTCGCTGTTCCTAACCTCTATTACCGCTGCCATCTTATTGGTGGTGGGCGGTTGCATTCCCTACGCTATTTTCTAGCGGGCCGCAAAACTGGCCCAAACGAGTTGCCGGTGTTGGAAAGGGGCTTTTATGGCCAAGCGCCGTATTGTCGTTCTCGGTTCGACCGGGTCTATCGGTACGCAGACGCTCGACGTCGTTCGTCAGCACAGCGATCGATTGGAAATTGTCGGTCTTGCCGTGCATGGCTCGATTGACCTGCTTGCCATCCAAGCTCGCGAGTTTGGCGTACGCCATGTGGCCATAGGTGATGCGTCCCTTAAGGACGATCCGCGCTGCGACGAGCTTGCGGCGCTCGTCGGTTCGCTGCCTGCTACGGCCGACGACGATGAGGTTTCGGGGGCGAGCTTTGGCGTGGGCCCTGCAGCCGTTGCGGCGCTGACCCAGCTTCCCGAGGCCGATGTTGTGGTAAACGCCCTAGTGGGAGCGGCCGGCCTGCAGGCAAGCTACGCGACGCTTGCGGCGGGCAAGGTGCTCGCCTTGGCCAACAAAGAGTCTCTCGTCGTAGGGGGCGACCTCATCATGCCCCTGGCCGCTCGCGTCGACGCGGCTCGTCGCGCAGCGGGCGTGGCGCCGGCGACGGGTCCTGCCGGTGCGCTCATGCCCATCGATTCCGAGCACGGCGCCATCTACCAGTGCCTGCTGGGGGAGAACCCGCGCGAGGTTTCGAAGCTGTGGGTTACTGCTTCGGGCGGTCCGTTTCGCGGCAAGAAGGCCGAGGAGCTGGAGCAGGTGACACCGGCTCAAGCGTTGGCCCATCCCACGTGGAACATGGGCGCCAAGATATCTATCGACTCATCGACGCTCATGAACAAGGGCCTCGAGGTTATAGAGGCGCACCATCTTTTCGCCATGCCCTACGAGAAGATCGAAGTGGTGGTGCAGCCCCAGAGTGCCATCCATTCCATGGTCGAGTTCACCGACGGTTCGGTGCTCGCCCACCTGGGCACGACGGATATGCGCATTCCCATTCAGTTCGCTTTGTCCTATCCCGAGCGCTGGGAGGCGCCCGTGAAGCCGCTCGATTTTAGAACACTAGGCTCTCTTGAATTCGCGGCCCCTGATACGGATACGTTCCGCTGTCTTGCTCTGGCTCGCCACGCGGGCGAGGTGGGAGGCACGTTGCCCGATGTCATGAACGCGGCCAACGAGGTGGCTGTGGCGGCGTTTCTCAAGGAGCAGATCGGATACCTCGACATCGCTCGCTGCGTCGAGGCGACCATGGACGCCCACGAGCGCGGGGGCGTCCAAGTGGTGGAAAGTCTCGAGCAGCTTGAGGCCGTCGATGCCTGGGCCCGCAGCGCGGCCCGTGTGTGGTGCGATCGTCGTTAGCTTGCGCGCAGCGCCCGAAGGCAGCCCTCGAAGGGCCGAGGGGCAGCCGAGTTAGCGGAGCCGCCCCTCGCGCAGAGAGCTAGCGGCGCTTGCGGTAGGCAACGAAGGCGGCGCCGGCGCCTGCGACGGCAAGCAGGGCGACCAGGCAGATAGCCACGAGGCCCTCATCGCCCGTTTGAGCAAGTCGCTGCACGAGCGTGGTGGGCTGGGAAGGCTCCGGCTCGAGGAACTCGGGCTCATCGCCGCCGGTGGGAGGAAGGGGAAGGTCCGGGTAGACATAGGTTACGGTCTGCCCCTCATCTTCAAGGTCGGCGTGCAGGGCCACTTCGATATCGTTGTGCAGCAGCGACTCGAAGACGACGAGGCTCACGCCGTCCAAATTCTGTCCGGGAATGGTTATTTCAACATCGGTGGTACCCGAGGGCTGTTCGGGGACGAACGTGTGGTTGACAAGCACCGCCTCGTTCTCGACGAGCCAAGGCGTGCCCTCCGCTTTGTTCATGAGCACGGCGGAAAGCTCGTATTCGGCGCCAGGGGTCAGTCCCTGGTAGCTGACGGTGTCGATAATGGTGACCTCGTCAGCCGGAACGCCCTCGTGGGTTCCGCTCGCGGCGTCAAGGGCCGTGGTGCCAATGGCGAGGGGGCTCACAGAGATCGTTTGCTTGCGGTCACTCAAATCGCGGTGCCAGGCGATTTCGCTCCCCTCTTGAAGCAGCGTTTCGAAGACGACCAAGTCGGTGGCATCAGAGATGCCCGATGCGTCGAACGCGAAGGTCACGTTAACGAAGCCGTTGTAATCTTCGGGAACGAATTCGACCTCTGCGGTGACGGGCTCTTCGTCGACGAGGAGCGGTTCTCCAGACGCCTTGTTCATGAGCGTGCCTTGCACCAGGTAGGTCTCGCCGGGCTCAAGGCCGGAGTAGGTGACGCGGTCGATGATGAGAGCTTCGGTGTCGGCGCTGATTTGAGAATCGTATAAGTCGTCGGCAAGGCCGTCGTAGGCGCTTGTGCGAATGGTGGGCTTGCCCGAGGCGGTGTTGTTGAGCGTTCCCAGGTCTATGGCAAGGCCCTCGTCGCTCTCATCCACGACAATCTCGTCGCGAATCATTTGGAAGAGCATGTTCGTCGGACAGCGCAGCTCCTCAAGCTCGTAGGTGTCGAAGGGAAGCGCGCCGAGGCGATTGTCTACGGGCACGGGCTCGTTTTCGGCGTTAAGGCCAAACCACGTTCCCGCCGAGGGATCAAGGGCGTCGACGTCCAAAACCAGCGGCATTTGGAAGCTGCCGTCAGGACCGATGAACTGCGCGTCGTTGCCGTTGGTGTTCCCGTCGTGGGGATGGGCGGGCGTCGAGGCCGTGGAAGCGAGGCCGTTCTTGTCGGTGACGATGATGTGCCACTCTCCCGTTGTCTTCGACGTGAGCTTGAAGGGAATGCCGGCGAGCTTCGCGGCCCCATCGGCGCGCTTCATGAAGCGCAGGTCGGTTCGGGCGATGCGGTCGGTGATGAGGTCTCCGTCTTGTTCGGCGTCGAAGGTCTCGATAATCTCGCCGTCAGTATCGGCATCGGTGATGTGGCGCACGTGGATGGCCGGATCGAGCAGATAGCCGCGAGGTGCCTTCACCTCTTGGATCGTGTAGGTGCCGATGGGCATGGCGATGCGCCCGTCTGAAAGCTTGTAGAAGGCGTCGCCGGCTACCTTGTAGGGCAGCTCCTCGGTGGTGCCATCGGCTTTGAGGTGGGTGAACGAGCGCTCGGCCTGGTCGAGCAAGAACGCGCCTTCATCGTTGGTGCGCACGGTCCAGCTTGCCTGCGGCGTTAGGCCCTCGATTGTCTCAAGCGAGGCTTTCTTAGCGGCATAGTAGTTGATGCGGAAGTGGGCGTCTCCCAGCGAGGCGGCACCCTGGGCGTGGCCTTGGGCGCTCTGGGCGTCCTTCTTCTGAATGAAGAGGGAGATGGGGCTCAGCTTGGCCTTGTCGGAAACAGCGCTGGTGTTGACACGGGTCACCGTCTTGTCGGATACGGTAATGGCATAGGTGCGCGAATCGAGCGCGTAGCCTTCCAGGGGACGCTTAATTTCACGGACCCAGTAAGAGCCGATGGGCACCTCGTCGATGCGCCCATAGCCGTCGGCGTCGGCATTGAGGCTTGTGCGAATCTCGCGGATGAGCTTCGTGCAGGCCGAATCGGTATAGACGCCGTAAACGGCACCTGCCAGCGTATAGCCAGGGTGCCCGAAGGTGACTTCGGGATAGCCCGACTGCTTGAGCAGGTCGATAGATCCTCGTTTGGGCTCGTCTGCGAACGCGATCTGGCAGACGACGCTTTCGTCGCTTGTGGCCTCCACAGTGACGCGCTTGATTTCTTCGTTCAGGCGGAAGCCTGCGGGAGCGAACAGCTCGCAAACGTAATAGTCGCCGCCCTCGACGTCCTCCACGATGGGGCTTTTGCCGTCCGCGCCAGTGGCGAGGGTAAACGAGGCGTTCGCCTGGGACCACGTGCGCGCATCCTGCCAGCTTTTCCAGGCGCCCTTGGCCGCCTGGGCCACAGCAGATTCTGCGGCCGCGCGGTTGTCGAAAGCGGCGAACACGGCGTTTGCCAGCGAGTAGTTGCCGTTAGCGCTGGAGATGGCGGCATCGGCAGAGGTCTTGACCAGCTGCGCGCGCCCGGTGTTGACCGGCGCAACGAGCAGGTATCCCACAACATCCTGGAATTCCTGATGTGTGGCCGCAGAGCGGGCATCAATCTTGAAGTAGAACTTGTACCAGCCGTGGTATTGGCTTTGGGGGCCGGTGTAGACGCCCTTGTAAGTGATGTAGTTATCGCCGTTGGGGTTGCTCGCTACGGCACCGTATCCGTTGGAAACGCCGGCCGTTCCGCAGGTGGCAAGAGCCATGGCGCGATTGCTGGGGGCTTTGCCCGAGCTGTAGCTGGCGTCTTTGTACTCGTTTCCCGTGGTCACGAGGCGGTCGCGATAATTGCTTGTCGAGCGCGAGGTGGCGAAGGGCGCATCGGCGCCGTTGCGGCCGGCGATGGTCTCGTAAAGAAAGGCGTCCACCACGGCATCGAAGCTGCTTGATGCGGTGTTGAGCACGTAGCTGTTGAAATCGGTGCCCTGAGAAACGCCGTTGACCCAGCGCTGCGACGTTCCGAAGAAGGCGCCAAAACCATAGGATCCCACCAAGTCGCTGGGGAAGCCGTAGGCTTCCTGCTTGCGCGGCATATCCACATCGAACGTTTCAAGGCGCGTGTAGGGGTTCAGTGCGTAGTGCTTCTCGGCTTCCCCGGGAAAGCCTGCCGCCAAAGGAGCGATGCCGCCTGCCTCGGCCAGAAGGTCGGGAATATCGGACGCGAGGGTCGTTGACTCATCTCCGAGGGCGAGCGTTTGGGGGCTCGTGTCCAAATCGGCAAGCACGTACTTCTCGTAGGCGGGGTGGGCCGGCGACAGCTCGAAGACGACGCCCAAGGTGGCGATGCTCTCAAGACAGCGAGCCGGAATACGCACGGTGCCCGCAGCGGCATCGAGGGAGCATTCCGCCGTGATATCGCGCTGGCGATCGCCGAACGTGGCGTACTCCTCGTAGACGGCAAAGCGCAAGGCCTCATCAAGGCCGAGGTCTCCGCCTTCGTCCACAACAGCGACCAGGTTGTCGTCCTCAAGCACGTAGGGAACGGTGAAGTTGGCGAAATCGACAGTTTCGCCTGCGGCATCCTTGAAGTGGAACATGACAGGAACGCCCTCGCTTTCCGTGGCGATTGCCGGGGTGCTCGGCGCGGTGATGAAGGGCAGAAGCCCAAAAAGGAGCGCGAAGGCCAACAGCATGTTGAACAGGGCGCGAGAGCGTCCTTGGGGCGGACGCGCGGGGGCGGGACGGGGTGAATCCACGGTAACTCCTCTCTGCGCGGTCCTGAATCCGCGCTTGTGTTGCTGGTGAGGTGTCGGGAGCGGAGCGCGTTCGTAACGTCGTTGTCTCGAAAGGATTCCATGAAGTTGGGTTGGCGTACGGCGCTCCGAAGCCCGACGCACTGCACTTTAGGAGCGCAAAACCGCAGAAATGACGGCGGGAAGTCTCGTATCGCGCCCCCCGCTTTTCGCAGTTTTGTCGCGGGAAAGTCTCATTTTGGCCTCCCGCATGACGCAGCGCCGTCATAGCCGAGCTTCTCGCTGGTCGTTTCCCGCCGCTTCCGTGGAGAGCTGGTAGGCACCTTGTAGTTATTTCACGGGGCGAAAGGGGGAGGCCGAGCAAGCGGCTGCGGGCTTTCTATAATGGGCAACGAAAACCAGCCCCGACCTGCGAGGCGGGGCCTCATGCAATAAGGAGATATCTGTGGACATTCTCATCATGATCGTCTGTGCGGTCATCAGCATCGGCTTCCTCGTGTTCATTCACGAAGGCGGCCACTATTTGGCGTCGCGGGCTTTCGGCGTGCGTGTGACCGAGTTCATGCTCGGCCTGCCCGGTCCCTCCATCGGCTTTACCAAAGGGGAGACCCGCTACGGCGTGACGGCGGTGCCCCTTGGCGGCTATGCCAAGGTCTGCGGTATGGAGGCGGGTCCCCTGCAGCCCCACCTGCAGGAGGTGCTCGCCGCACTGTATCGCCGCGGTACGGCGAACATGGAAGACGTGGCCCGCGATTGCGGCATAAGCGATGACGCGGCCTACGACGCTCTGGAAGAGCTCGTGGAATGGGGCAGTGTTGTGGGTCCCACCAAGCAAGACCAGTACAACACCTACCGTGCTCCCCGCGTGCAGCCCACCAAGCGCGCTCTGAAGAAAGCGGAGAAGGCGGGACTGCCGGCACCGGCGTCCTACGAGCTCGGCCAGGCCCGCGAAGTGGCCGACCCCCACGCGCTCTACGAATCTGAATACCGCCAGCAGTACCGCTCCCTTCCTTTCTGGAAGCGCTCGGTCATTCTGCTAGCGGGCATTTTCATGAACCTGCTGTTCGCTATGCTCGTGTTCATCATCGTGTTCTCGATTATCGGCTTCCAGGTGCAGCACCCCGAGACCGGTGAGATCGTCACCATTCACGCCTCGGTGCTTCAGGCGCTGCAGGCCGGCTTCATGTACATCGGCATGGTGGTACAGGCGGTCATCGGCCTGTTCAACCCGGCAACGGCGGCGCAGACGGTGTCCGATTCCACGTCCATCGTGGGAATCGCCGTCATGTCGAAGGACTACTTCCAGGCTGGGCTTGTGGAGGCTCTCGAGTTCATGGCCATGATTTCGGTTTCCCTTGGCATCATGAACCTGCTGCCCATCCCGCCGCTCGATGGCGGCCGCTTCGTGGTGGAAATCTTCCAGAAGGTATCGAGCAAAATGGTGTCGCAGAAGGCCATGAACTATATGTCGCTTGCCGGCATGGCCCTGTTCCTCGGCTTCTTCGCCATCATGCTGAACCAGGATATCCAGAGGTTCGTGTTTGGAAACTGGGGTTAGCGGGCCGAGACGGCCTGCGCGCCGCGAAGAGTCTGTAGCTTGAGAGGCGGCCCGCGGGTCGCCTCTTTCTTTGGAAGAAATCGCACTATAATGGCCCTATCGTTTCGCGAGGAAAGAAGACCTATGACGAACAACCAAAAGCCCCATGAGGTGACGCGCCAGATTATGGTGGGCGACGTGCCCGTGGGCGGCGGGGCGCCGGTGGCGGTGCAGTCGATGCTGAACGCGACAGCCGACGATGTGGCGGCGAATCTCGCTCAAATTGAGGCGCTGGCCGAAGCTGGCTGCGAAATCGTGCGCATGGCCATTCCGCGCCGCGACTGTTTGGACGCCTTCGAGGCCGTCTGCGCCGCATCGCCGTTGCCGGTGGTGGCCGACATCCACTTCGACGCCCGCATTGCCATCGAGGCAGCCCGACGCGGCGCGGCCAAGCTGCGCATCAACCCCGGCAACATCGGCGGCTTGGAAGCCACCCGCGAGGTAATCGCCGCAGCCCGCGAGGCGGGTATCCCCATCCGCATCGGGGTGAACGCCGGCTCGCTGGATGACGCCATCGCCGCGCGCCAGGACCTCACGCTGCCGGAAAAGCTCGTGGAATCGGCCCGCCAGTATGTGGAGTTCTTCGAAAGCGAATGCGCCTTCCACGACATTGCCGTTTCGGCCAAGGCCCACGACGTGCAGACCACCATCGACACCTACCGCCTTCTGGCCGCCGAGCTGCCGAGCGTGCCGCTGCACATCGGCGTCACCGAGGCGGGCACGGCGTTCCAGGGCATCATCAAAAGCGCTTGCGGCCTGG
The DNA here is from genome assembly GCF_035830635.1 of Adlercreutzia shanghongiae. Classification (NCBI taxonomy): domain Bacteria; kingdom Bacillati; phylum Actinomycetota; class Coriobacteriia; order Eggerthellales; family Eggerthellaceae; genus Adlercreutzia; species Adlercreutzia shanghongiae. Next base: position 22,109 of record NZ_JAYMFI010000013.1, read on the forward strand.
GTGTTCTTCTGGAAGAGGGCATCGGCGACACCATGCGCATCTCGCTCACTGACGATCCGGTGGTGGAGGTGCGCGCCTGCTGGACGCTGCTCGGCTCGCTGAATTTGCGCCGCCGCACGCCGGAGCTCATCAGCTGCCCCACGTGCGGTCGCTGCCAAGTGAACCTCATCGGACTCGCCCAGGAAGTGGAGGAGCGCCTTGCCAACGTGAGCAAGCCGGTAAAAGTGGCCGTTATGGGGTGCGTGGTGAACGGCCCCGGAGAAGCCGCCGATGCCGATATCGGGGTAGCTTGCGGCGCAGGCGCAGGCGTCGTTTTCTCCCATGGTAAAATCGTCCGAAAAGTAAGCGAGGCGGATATCGTTCCGGCTCTGATGGAGGAATTGGAGAACCTATGACCCAGATTCTGCGTATGAGCGCCCTGTATGCGCCCACCTTGAAGGAGGACCCCTCTGACGCCGACATCGACAGCGCGCGCCTGCTTCTGCGCGCTGGCATGCTGCGCAAGGCCGCTTCGGGCCTCTACACGTTTCTGCCCTTGGGCTTCCGCGTGCTGAAGAAGATCGAGAACATCGTGCGCGAGGAGATGGACGCCTCGGGCGCTCAGGAAATTCTCATGCCCGTGCTGCAGCCGGCGGAGCTGTGGGAGGAAAGCGGCCGTCTGAACGACTACGGCCCCGAGCTCATGCGCCTGGTGGACCGCCACGATCGCGAGATGTGCCTCGGTCCCACCCACGAGGAGATTATCGTGGCCCTTGTGCGCAACGAGCTGCGCTCTTACAAGGAGCTGCCCCAGAACCTCTATCAGATTCAGACGAAGTACCGCGACGAGATTCGCCCGCGGTTCGGCCTTCTGCGTTCCCGCGAGTTCGTGATGAAGGACGCCTACAGCTTCAATGCCACCCAGGAATCGCTGCAGGAGACCTACGACGCCATGGGCAAGGCCTACGGCACTATTTGCGACCGCTGCGGGCTGGATTACCGCGAGGTAGAAGCTGACGGCGGTCAGATCGGCGGTAAGGTGACTTGTGAGTTCATGGCCCTGGCCGATTCCGGCGAGGCCGATTTGGTGTACTGCTCCTGCGGCTATGCGGCCGACGCCGAGGCCGGCGCCTGCCTGGCGCGCCCCACGGTGCATGAGGTGGACGCCATGGAGAAGATCGCCACCCCCGGCGTGCACACCATCGCCGAGCTGGCGGCGTTCTTGAACATCCCCGAGTCTTCCACGGTGAAGGCCCTGTCCGGCAAGGACGCCGAGGGCAACCTCGTGTGCGTGTTCATTCCGGGCGACCACGAGCTGAACGAGCTGAAGATCGAGGGTGTCGTGCCCGGATTTACGCTGCTCACCGACGAAGAGATGATCAGCTTTGGGCTGTGCAAGGGCTCTATGGGCCCGGTGGGCCTGCCGGAGGGTGCCCGCGTTATTGCGTCGAAGAGCCTGAGCGCCATTCCGCAGTGGGTGGTGGGCGCCAACGAGGACGGCTACCACTATGTGGGCGCGCGTCTGGGCGAGGACTTCAGGGTTGACGAGTGGGCCGATTTGGCGGTTGTGAAGCCCGGCGACTGCTGCCCGAAGTGCGGTCTGCCGCTGGAGGGCGCCCGCGGCATCGAGGTGGCCCAGATCTTCCAGCTGGGCGACCGTTACTCCCGCGCCATGGGTGCCACGTTCATGGACGAGGACGGCGAGGAGAAGCCCTTCATCATGGGCTGCTACGGCGTGGGTATCAGCCGCACCCTGGCAGCTATCGTGGAACAGCACAACGACGAGCACGGCATCAAGTGGCCGCTGTCCGTGGCCCCGGCCCACATCTGCGTGGTGCCGCTCACTGTGGGCGACGAGGAGGTTCAGCCCATGGCCGAAAAGATTGCGAAGGACCTGTCCGAGCTCGGCTTCGAGGTGGTCATCGACGACCGCGACGAGCGTGCCGGCGTGAAGTTCAACGATGCCGACCTTATCGGCTGGCCCGTGCAGATCGTCGTGGGCAAGCGCGGCCTGAAAGAGGGCAAGGTGGAAGTGAAGCTGCGCCGCACCGGCGAGAAGAAGGAAGTGGCCTTGGATGCCCTGGCCGAGATGATGTCCTTCGCTCGCCGCGCCATGCGCGACAACACCCTCCACGGCGCCGGCACTGGTGCCTTCGCCGCCATCTTCGGGTAAGAGAACTGCGGGGAACGTACTTTCCCTGTGATAGCAAATTTGGGCTAGAGGCGTGGGCCGGAGTCTTTTCCTAACCGAATCAATCATCTTCTGACGGGGCAGTAACAGTGCTGCCCCGTCGTCGTTGGGGGTCGTGCGCGCCGCCTATGATGGGGGCGAGCACTCGAAGAGAATCGGAGGCACCAAAATGACGACGATTGCTGATGGATTGAAAGACGTGTTTTTGGCCGGCGTAGGCGCTATGGCGCTCGGGGCCGAGAAGACCCAGGAGCTGGTGAACGAGCTCATCGCCAAGGGCGAGCTTACGGTTGAGCAGGGCAAGGCCATTAATTCCGAAGTGCTGCAGCAGGCTCAGGCCACGGCCGAGCGCGTGGGCCAGCAAACCCAGACGGTGGCAAGCCAAATGAGCGAGCAGGCCGAGACGGCCGCCGAGCTTCTGAAGGAACAGGGCGAATCGGCCGTTTCCATGGCGCGTTCCCAGGCAGAGATGGCCGCTGATGCCGCCAAGAAGGACTCTGTCAGCTTCGCCGAGGCGCTCAAGCACGATATGCTGGAGGCCCAGATGGCCGTCATGACCCCGGAACAGCGCGCCGCGTTCGCCGCCAAAGCCGCCGAGATTGCGGCCCGCGACGCTAAGGCCGAGTAAGCGCTTCTAGCCATTTCTTGAGAAAATGGGGCAGTTTCACCTGCGATGCGGGTGGCTGCCCCTTTCTTTCAGTATCCTAGCACCACGCAAAAACGAACCTAGGAAGCGAACTCATGGCTGATTTCATTGAGGGCAAGCGCCCGGTTATCGAGGCACTGCGCACCCACGTGCCTCTGAAGTACATTCTCATGGCGGACAACCTGAGCCAGGGCGATGGCTTGGTGCGCGACATCCAACGCAAGGCGAAGAACCTGGATGTGCCTATCAAGAAGGTGTCGAAGAAGAAGCTCGACGAGATTTCCGAGCGCGGCAGCCACCAGGGCGTCATGGCCGAGGCGGCGCCGTTCAACTATGTGAACATGACGACCATTCTGGATGCGGCCAAGAAGTCGGCCGAGGAGCACGGCGGACGTGCGCTCGTGGTGGTGCTCGACCACATCACCGACGCCGGCAACCTGGGCGCTATCGCCCGCTCCGCCGAGTGCGTGGGTGCTTCCGGCATCGTCATCCCCAACAAGCGTGCGGCCCGTGTGACGGCGGCTACCTACAAAAGCTCCGCCGGTGCCATCTCGCATATTCCCGTTACCCAGGTGGCGAACATCGTGAGCGCTATCGAGCGCTTGAAGGAAGAGGACTTCTGGGTGGCCGCCGCCACCGAGCACGCCTCCGACATCATCTGGAAGTCGAACCTCAAGGGCAAGATTGCGCTCGTTATGGGCAATGAGGGCGAGGGCGTGTCGCGCCTGGTGCTGGAGAACTGCGACTTCGGCGTGAAGCTGCCCCAGGTGGGCGAGATTTCCTCGCTGAACGTGGCCCAGGCCTCCACCGCCTGCATGTACGAGTGGCTCCGCCAGAACTGGTAATAGCTCACAGGTCGCATTATGTCCAAGCAGCGGAAGAAGCTCCTTATCGTCGATGGGTACAACGTGCTGCGCAGCGGCAGCCGGTACAAGCGGCAGCCTCGCGCTGACGAGGACTACACCGACGACTTCTTCAACGCGGCGCGCGATCGGCTCATCAACGACGTGGTGAACTTCGCCGGGCGCGATATGGGCGCCATCATCGTGTTCGATGCGGGCGACAACGAGCTGTCCCAGGGCAGCCGCACGAAGGTGGGTGGCGTGTCGGTGATCTTCTCGCCGGCGGGGCAGTCGGCCGACAAGGTGATCGAGAAGCTGGCCTACGACGCCGGCAAGCGAGGCGTGGAGACCATGGTGGTCACGAGCGACGCCGCCATTCAGGACACCGTGTTCGGCGGCGGCGTGGACCGCATGAGTGCCGAGGGATTTTCGCACGAGATGGGCGAGTACTACGAGGACGCGCGGCTCGACGACACGCCGAAGGTGGCCCCCAAGCGCACCGTGGCCGACCGCATACCGGCCGAAACCTTGGCGAAGTTGAAGGCCCTGCGCGACGCGAAGTAGGGCATTTCCCCATTTCAAACGCTCCGCAACCAATAATTGCGGGAAATGACAACGCGAATTGGTCGCGCGGGCAGCGGCGTTTGGGTAGGCTCGATAGGGCAGACCGAAGGCAAACGCAGAGGATAAGGAGCACACCATGAACGTTGAGATCGCCGAGCGCTTGGCCGCGCGCCGAAAGCTTGCCGGACTGTCGCAGGAGGCCCTGGCCGAGAAGCTGGGTGTGTCGCGCCAGGCCGTTTCCAAGTGGGAGCGATCGGAATCGTCGCCCGATACCGACAACCTCATCGCCCTGGCGAAGTTGTACGGAGTGTCGCTGGACGAGCTTTTGTATGTGGACGACGCCATCGCCGACGATGTGGCTTTCGAGGCGGCCGACCGGGCCGAGAGCCAGCGCGGCGCGGCGGGCACGCCGGCTGCTGGCACGGATGCGGAAGGGGCTGCGGCGGCGGCTGCGGGTGCGAGCGCGGGCGCGGAGGGGGTGGCGGCTGTCGGAGCGAGTGCGGCCGACGCGGACGCGGCCGCCGCTGCGGCCGGCGAGGAGCGCGACGGCGTGTCCTTCGGCCCGGACGGCATCAACGTCACCAAGGAGGGTCGTGGCCATGTGCACGTGGGACCCGACGGCATCCACGTGAACGACGGCAAGGACCACGTGCTGGTGAGCTGGGCCGACGGCGTGCACGTGCTCGACCGCTACGGCCAGGAGGTGCACGTAGGCTGGGACGGCGTGCGGGTGAACACCACCGACGAGGACGTGGCCGACCACATCTTCACGCGCGGCTCGTTCGGCGATCTTGATTCCGATCTCGCCCGGCGATGGCTGAAGTTCCCCTTCTGGGCCATCGTGGTCGGCGTGTATCTGCTGATCGGCCTCATGAGCGGCGCCTGGTGGCCGGGGCTGTTCCTGCTGTTCCTCATCCCCATCTACTACGTCGTGGGCGCTGCTATCGTATCGCGCCGCGTGGCGCCGATGCTGTGCGGCCTGTATCCCCTCGGCGCCACGGCATGGTTCTTCTGGATGGCCTTCATTGTGGGCCAGTGGCATCCCGCCTGGGTCATCTTCCTCACCATCCCGCTCGTGGAGGTGCTCATCGTGAAGATATCCGAGGCGTGGCATCGCCGCCGAGGGGAAGAGGCGGCGGACGCGGAGGTCGTTGTGGAAGGCGAGCAATAGCATCTCCGAGAAGTTTGGTCGCTTGGCTGGTGTATCTTTTCGGCCCTGCGTTCGTCGAGCGCGGGGCTTATCTTTTTGGTATCCTGGTGCGCGTGAGAAGAAGGGCAGCGTATTCCCAGGTCGTTGGTGGGGCAACCGCTGGTTGTCGCGGCTGGTTTCCGCAGGATTTTCGAAATTGACCACAAAGGGTGCTGGTGCAACGGCAGGGGAAACCATAGGGTGAAAGGCGAGAAGTGACCACACGCAGGACACGAAAGGGAACCATGATGAACGTGGAAATCGCCCAGCGCCTCGCCGAGCTGCGCCGCGAGCGCGGCTTTTCCCAAGAGAGTCTGGCCGAGCAGCTGGGGCTGTCGCGTCAGGCTGTTTCCAAATGGGAGCGCGCCGAGTCGGCGCCCGATATGGGGAACCTCATCGCCTTGGCCGACCTATACGGTGTGACGCTTGACGAGTTGTTGCGCGTGAGCCCCGAAGTGGAAGAGGATGTGCGCTACGAGTCGCAGGAGCGCGCCACCTCGTCGGAGGCCCAGGCTGCGGAAGCGGCCGAGGAGGCCCGCGAGGCCGCCGAGCGCGCCGAGGCCGCCGCGGTGGCTGCGGCGGCCCAAGAAGCGCCGCCCCAGAAGGTGGTTGTGGAGGTGGGCGCAGCCGCGTCCGGGGCGCCGGCGTATGCGCCCGGATACCAGGCGCCTCCGATCCCGCAGCCCTTCCCGCCGGCCGCGGCCGTGCCCATCACGCCGCCGGCGCCGCCCGAGCCGAAGGATCCCCTGCGTAGCTTTCCCTATCCGCTGCTGTGCGCAGTGCTGTTCCTGCTAGGCGGCTTCTGCTTCGGCTGGTGGCATCCCGGCTGGGTGATTTTCCTTACCATTCCGTTCTACTACTGGGTGGTGAGCACGCTGGAGGCCGACCCGGCGTACCGCGCGTGGGTTGAGGAACGGCGGCAGGCCGCGACTGCGGTTCCTTCCGTTGGTGCTGCTGTCGAGGGCGGGACCCGCACGGCCCCTGCCGAAGGATGCGCTGCCGCCCCTTCCGAAGAGGCTTCCGCGGAAGCTTCGTCCGTTGAGGGAGGTGCCCGATGAAGTTGGCGACGAGCACCTATATTAAAGTAGCGCTCATTGTGGTTCTGTGCCTGGCCGTGTGCAGTTGGCTCGGCGGGTGCGGGCGCAGCATCTGGCCCGGCTCGCTGTTCGTGCCTGGCGGCGTGATAGGCTGCATGGGCGTCGATGCGGTGGGCGATGTCGCCGATGAAGTCCGCCAAGGCATTGCGGAGCGCGGCGCCGTGGCGACCACCGACGAGGGCAGCCATTTCGAGATTGCCGCCAGCGAGGTAAACGCTCTTGAGCTGAACTGGTTGGCGGGACGGGGCACGGTGCTGGTGGTGCCCGATGCCGAGACGGGCGGCAAGGTGCTCGTGGACGAGGTGGTGAACGGAGGTCGCGCGCCCGCCATGGTATGCGAGACGGGCGGCGGCGTGCTGTCCATCAGTTACATGGAAGGTGGCGGCGGGCTTTCGGGCTGCTCGAGCTTATCGATGGCGAGCAAGGACGTTACGGTGAAGGTGCCCGCATCGTTGGCCGAGCACTTGGCGCTGTTCGAGCTGGAGGCGGCCTCGGGCCACTACGAGGTGGAAGGCCTTACGTGCGACGACCTTGAGCTGGGTGTGGCCTCGGGCAAGGTGAATGCCACGGCCATGGCCGCCCAGCGTGCTTCGCTGAATGTGGCGAGCGGGAGCGTGTCGGTGCAGGGCTCGGTGGCCGAGCACCTTGAGGTGGAGATAGCCTCGGGCACGACCACGCTGTCATTGGGCGAGGGCGCGCCGGCGGAGGCATCGGGCAGCTTGGCCTCGGGGAAGTTGGTGTTGGAGGTGCCTGCGAACACGCGCCTTGCGACCAACATCGACAAGACGAGCGGCAGCTTCAACAACGAGCTTGCCAACGGAGGCGCCGGCAGCGCGGAAGACGATGCGCCCGCATGCTCCCTCGATTTCGATATCCTCAGCGGCAACTTCACCGTGAAGCCGGTGGCCTAAAGGCTTTGCCGCGCGAGGGCCGAGCGCGCTTTTCTTCCCAAAACAGCGGGGCGCCCCTTCGAAGGAGCGCCCCGCTTGCTGTGCTGAGACCGTCGCAGAATGCGGCCGGGCCGCCTCTGCGGTGCTCGCCGTTGCCTAGCGCTGGCCGAACAGGTCGTCCAGGTTCAGGCCGCGGCCGTCCTGGCCGTACGGGTCGCCGTAGCCGTAGTCGTTGCCGCCGTCCTGGCCGTAGCCGTAACCGTAACCGTTCTCGGGCAGTTGCTGCTCCTGCTGCTGCTTGGCCTCGGCCGCGGCCTTCTGGCTGGCGGCGTCATCGCCCAGGGTCACCTGCATCTCCTGCTCCTGGCCGTTGCGGTTCACCGTGAGCGTCACGGTGTCGCCCGGCTGCTCGCCGCGCACGGCCAGCATCAGGTCGGACGCGCTTTCCACCGCCTCGCCGTTCAGGGCCGTGATGATGTCGCCCTCCTGCAGGCCCGCCGCAGCCGCGCCCGAGCCCTCGGCCACGCCGGCCACGTAGGCGCCGCTCTCGGCGGCCAGGCCGAAGCTGCCGGCCATCTGGTCGTTCACGCTGGACAGGCTCACGCCGAGCTGGGCGTGGGTGGGCGTCTCGCCGGCGATGATCTGGTTCGCGAGGTTCACCGCGTAGTTCGCGGGAATGGCGAAGCCCACGCCGGAGTAGTTGCCCGAGTACGAGGTGATGAGCGTGTTGATGCCGATGAGCTTGCCGTCGGAATCAACGAGTGCGCCCCCCGAGTTGCCGGGATTGATGGCCGCGTCGGTCTGGATCATGTTCGGGTAGATGGTCGTCTCGCCCGAACCGCCCGACTGGGCCGACTCGCCCGCGTCCATGATCTGCGAGCGGCTCGTGGCGCTCACGATGCCCGTGGCCACCGACTGCTCCAGGCCGAACGGCGCGCCCAAGGTCATGACCCACTCGCCGACGCTCAGGTTATCCGAGTTTCCGATTTCCATGGGGGTGAGGCCGCTCGCGTCTTTGGCCTTCAGCACGGCCACGTCGGAAGAGGGGTCGGTGCCCACGAGCTCGGCGTCGTAGGTGGTGCCGGCGATGGTCACCTTAAAGGCCGACCCGCCGTCCACCACGTGGTTGTTCGTGATGAGGTATCCGTCCTGGGTCATCACCACGCCCGAGCCGGTGCCCAGAGCCTGCAGCTGGCCGCCCGCATCGGCGTAGGTTTCCACGAACACCACCGACGGCAGGCACTTGGCCGCCACGGTCTCGGCCAGGGTGGCGTCGCCGTTCGTGGCCAGGGCGGTCTGGGTGACGGGTGCCGGGTTGTCCACGGCCTCGGCGGTCGCAGGGTCGATAATCGCGCCGTTGATGCCCAAAGCCAGCATGCAGGCCATGGCGGCGCCGGCGAAGCCGGTGAGGAAGGTGCGGCTGCGCGCCTTCTTGGCGCCGGGCACCGCCTCGGCCATGGAAGATGCTACCGAGCCGTCGATGTCGAAGGGCTGCGCGGTTGCGAGGATGTCGTCGCGACGGGCGTGGCTGCCGCGGATGGAGGGAGCGTTGTTGCCGTTGAAGTTCGTCATGGGTGATCTCCTTGTTCGAGGGGGTCGTGTTTATGCTGGGGCGAACTCTAGCACGCGCAAACACGTCTTTTTCACGACGGCAACCCCTCGTCACGTCCCCGACACGCAGATACACCAGGTGGAGTAGTCCCTGGGTATGACGGGACGCCCTGTACTGCATTCGGGACAGCAAGGTGGGACACCTTGCCGGGCGGGCTGTCCCGCTTTCGCAAAAAAATGGGACGCCTTACCCGGCAAGGCGTCCCATTTCGCGAAGCAGGAGCGGGATGCTCTGCTTGATCGTTGTGCTCGTTCCCCTTCCGCGGTTCGCTATTCCTCGTCCAGGGTGACGCGGTCGATGCGGGCGGCCAGGTCGCTGCCGCGCTCGTAGAACTGCAAATTCTGGTTGTGGGCGAAGTAGCGCTCGCAGCCGTGGTCGTTGATGAAGGCCATGCCCGCGCGGCTCACCGACAGGTCGGTTACCAGCATGAGCATCTCCTGGCCCTCGCCGAAGGCGTCTTCCACGAACTTGAACACGTGGTCGAGCGCCGCAGAGGCCGCGTCCACCGAGGCGTCCAGCTCGTCCAAGCGCTCGTTGAAGCGCTCGCGCAGCAGGTCGAACGTGGCACCGTTGGGCAGCTCGGCCCCGGTGCGCAGCGCCTCGTCTAGAAGTCCGATGGCGCGCTCGAAGGAGCGGTAGCGCTCCTCGGAAAGCAGGCTCGAGGCCCGTTCCACATCGCGGGTATGGCCCAGCTCGGTGCTCGTGGCGCGAATGAGCGCGGCGGCATCGGCGGCGTCGGCCACGCCCTCGGCGGCCAGGCGCTCCTTCAGGTCGGCCAGCACGCCGTGGGTGAAGGCAGCGGCCTTTTCCTCCATCACCGCCTGGCGCAGCACGCCCACGGTGGCGTCCACCACAAGACCCATCACGGCCACGCGCTCGTCGAAGGGCGCCCGTCGCGCGCGCTCGGCCAGGCCCACCTCGGCGGTGCCGTCCAGGATGCGGTCGATCTGATAGTCGCTGCGGTACTTGGTGAACAGGTCGTAGTACATTGCGAACCGTTTCGCGATATCGGCGTTCTGCACGTACTGTTCCACCAGCAACTCGTCCACCGCAAGGCCCTGGGCCTCGTAGAGCTTGATCATGGCCGACAGGTCGTCCCAGCCGCGGGCCGTCACGAACGACGCCCCGTCGGGGGTGGCTTCCACGGCGTAGAAGTGCCCGCGCTCGATATCCAGGTAGGTGATGACGGCCGGGTGCACCTCGCTGGCCACGGCGAACTCGCGCCACACATCGTAGTCTGGCTCCACCTCGATGCGCTTCAGGCGGTCCCAGGTGGCAATGTCGAAGTCGCGGGCCGTGCGGTTGTACTCGGGCGGGTTGCCGGCCGTGACCACAATCCAGCCGGCGGGCACCGCGTGGCGCCCGAACACCTTGTACTGCAAGAACTGCAGCATGGCCGGCGTGAGCGTTTCGGACACGCAGTTGATTTCGTCCAGAAACAGGATGCCCTCGGTGCGCCCGGTGGTTTCCATGGCCTCGTACACCGACGCGATAATCTCGCTCATGGTGTACTCCGACACCTGGTAATCCTGACCGCCGTAGGTCTTCGTGGCGATGAAGGGCAGGCCCAGCGCGCTCTGGCGCGTGTGGTGGGTCATGGAGTAGGACACGAAACCCACTTCCAGTTCCTGGGCGATCTGCTCCATGATGGCTGTCTTGCCGATGCCCGGCGCGCCCAGCAGGAACACCGGGCGCTGCCGCTCGGCCGGCAGCAGGTAGCCTCCGAACTCGTCCTTGGTGAAGTAGGCCACCATGGCGTTTTTGATCTGCTGCTTCGCTTCACGGATGTTCATAGGGGCTCCTTAAGGGGTGCGGGGGCGGTGACTGGCATGCTAGAGTTGGACGGCGACTTTCACAACGGCTCCTCTTCCAATACGAAGGTGTCGTCCAGTACCACTTTCATGGCCCATGGGGGCACAGGCGCGCTCGCGGCGGCATCGTCGGAGTCGAGGAACACAAAGGCGCTCTCGAAGGGCGGCCGCCGCGCGGGGTAGGTCCCCTGGCCGTCGGTGAAGTAGATGAGGCCACCCAAATCGTTCAGCTCGCCGGCGGCCAGGGCGTCTTCCACGAAGCGGAACACGGGACGAAAATCGGTGCCACCGAGTCCCTTGATGACGGGATTGTCCAGATAGCGCTCCAGATCCTGCAGGCAGGTGATGCGCGCCACGTCGGTGACGGCCGCGTCGCACTGCACGATGAGCACGTTCATCTGCGTGAAGAAGCTGGCCTCGTCGGCCAGGATGGAGTAGGTGCGCTCGATGAACTTCCGCACGAGGCCGTCTTTGGTGGAGGCCGAGGTGTCGATGGCGATGACGAAGTCGCGGATGCGCTTCTCCTCGGCGAACTCCACCGGCTCCACGAGCGGCAGGTTGCCGTAGAGGGAGAGGCCGTAGGTGTAGAAGACGTAGTCGAACTCGTCGTCGTTCACGCGGATCTGCTCGCCCATGCGTGCGAACTTCCGCAGGAATGCGCGGTAGTCGTGCTTCTCGCGGGTGACCTTGCGCAGGTTCATGGCGAGGTTCGACCCCTCGATGCCCCACAGCTTCGCGTAGGCGTCCAGCTGGATGCCCATTTCCAGGGCGGCGTTCTCCCACTGCTCGCGGGAGCGGTCCAGCTGCACGGTGTCGGCGAAGCGCTCGCCGATGGCCCGGGCGGTGTGCTCGGGCGCCTCCTTCTGGGTGATGTCGGCGGAGTCCATGGCGCGATGGGCCTTGTGCGAGTAGGGCACGTCGGCCGCCTCGTCGGGAATGTCCATATCGGTGCCGGGGGTGTCGGCCGCGCCGGCGGCGGCGCTGCGCTGGCCCTCGCCCTCGGCCGCCTCGCCCTCGGGTGCTGCGTCGCTTGCGCCTTCGGCGATGACGACGGCGTGCCACGGGCGGTGATCGTCCACGTGGAAGCGGGCACCCAGGCGGGCGAGCTCGTCGTGCGAGGCGCCGACCTCGCGTCGGTCGCGCAGGGCGGCGTACACGCGCTCGGCGGTCATGAGGCCGGCCTCGGCGGCCATGCGCTCCAGCTCGGGGCGCGAGGCGGCAGCCTGGGGCGTGCGCGTGGCGGGCAGATCCAGCTGGTCGATTACCGATTCCACCACCATGTCGCAGGCGATGTCCCACAGGTCGGGCTCGACGTTCGCGCCCGGGTACAGATGCAGAAACACGTTGTGGAGCACCACGTGCAGGTAGGCGCGGCTGGCCTCGGCGGTATCGGCCGCGTAGGTGCGTGCCCAGCGAGCGGGATCGAAGCGCAGGTGCGCGCCATCGGTGGCCAGGGTGGCGCCGGGTTGGGGCAGGGGAGTCAGGCGGGCGAAGGCGGCGCTCATGAAGCGCAAGTTCACGAGCAGGCCGTTGCGCACGAGGTCGAGCGCTTCCAGCGCCAGCGTCTCCACGTCGCTGCTGCGGTTTTCGCGCACAGCTCCTCGCCTCCTCTCGCTGGTGGGCTCGTTTTGCGTTTGTGGCCCCAAATGTCCTCGAATGAACTCCCAGGACCGCAATTCGCCGATATAACTAACGAAATACGTTACCTATGTCGTCTCCAGAAGGGCATAGCTGCTCTCGAGGATGCGTTTTGCTGCTGATTGCAGTTCACTCGAGGGCATTTGGGGCCACGAAATGCAATCTGCCTTGTCGTTGTGCTCGCTTGCGGCGTAGTGTAGCATGGGGCGCACACGGGGTAAACAGCCCCGTCGCCCCCGAATTGGGAAGGTGCACAAAATTATGAACACGGGCACGCTGGTCTTTCGCGACAATGCTACTTCAATAGACGATCTTGTTGCGCGCGTGTGCGAAAACCCCCTGCATATGGGCCTGTCTGATGTGACGATAGAGGAGCCCGGCCACGCCATCAAGGGGGAGAACTGGCGTCCGCAGCTAGCTCCCTACGAGCCCTGGGTTCATGATGTGGCGCTTGACGAGATTGACGAGCTTGCTGGCACCGATGGCGATCTGCTTATCGTGGGGGCGTTGGGCATGGGCATTTCCGACGAGGAGCGTATGGCTCTCGTTAGAGATGCGGTGCACGGAGATTTGGGGACGCGAGATGCGGTGCCCGGAGGCGCAGGGCCGCAGGGCGAGCCTGCTCGTGCGCTGACGCCCCACGAGTTGTGGACGTTGGGCCAGACGCCGCGCTGGAAGCCGCCGGCAGAAGGCGAAGTGGATCAGCGCTGTGAAGCGTTTGAAAACCGTGAAACACCTGAATCAATCCGTGAAACAGTTGATATCAGCCGTGAAACACTTATCCAAATCCGTGAAACAATGAAGGATGTTGTAGTCCCCGACGAGTTGCGCCACTTCGCCACCAATGTGCCTCTGACGGTGCGGCGCGATGGCGGTGGCTTTGCGGTGTCGGCGGTGCACCTGGGCGTATTGGCCGAGCACGGGTTGCCCGCCGACAACCTGGTGGTCGTGGTTCCGTCGTCCATCGGCGGCGTGCCCGTCACGCGCATTGCCTCGGAGGCCTTCGCCCGGCGCTTCACGAGCGGCGCTCACGTGCGTCTTCTGGTGGTGCCCGATACGGTGGAGGTGGTGGGCGCCCAAGCATTCGGCTCGGTGTGCGCCGAGACGGTGTACCTGGGCGCGGGCGTGCGTACTTACGATCCGGCTCCGCTGGACCTGGCGCTGCCGAACCCGCGGCTGGAGGCGCGCCGCTACCTGGTAAGCGCCGCCAACGAGCGTCTTTCCGTGCAAGACGGCTGCTTGCTGGAGAAGATGGGCGACACGAATGTGGAAGGCAGGGGAGACTGCCATGCCGTAACAGAGGGCAGGCCAGGCGGCTCTGATGCCGGGGAGAACGCGGACGTTCCGTCCGATGAGTCCACACAATTTAGCGGCTCGTGGCGGCTGCTGTTCGCGGAAGCCCCTTACGAGGAGCGGCTCGCTCTTCCCGAAGGCGTGCGCGTGATGGGGCCGGCCGCCTTTGCGAAGAGCTGCCCACCCCCGCGCGTGCTGGACGCTCCCGACTCGCTGATGCGGGTCGACGGCGCGGTGCATCCCGAGACCATCTGGCGGGGCAGCGACCGGGGCGCCCTCGCGCGTATCGTCCAGCGCTGCGGCGGTCGCGTCACCGATTTCCAGGCGGTAGAGGAAGACCAGTGCTGGTACGACTTCGCCGATGGTGAGGCGCGGCTCGTGGCCGGCCCGCCCGCGCCCGACTCGGTGTCGCGGCGCTTCTCGTCGGCCGCCCATGCGCGGGTGCGGAAGGGGGCGGCGCTTTCTCCCCGTGAGATTGCCGCGGAAGCGGCGGCAGCCATGGTGGCGCCCGTGCCCGTAACTGACCGGTTGGCGCTGCCCCGCGTAGTTCAGGGCATGCCGCTCACGACTATCGCCAAGCGCGCCCTCATCACGGCGCCGGCCACGCTGGCATTGCCCGACACGGTGCGCGCAGTGCACGACGGAAACGCCTGCAAGGGCACGCGCAAGCTCATGTTGCCCGCGGGCTTGCAGTCCATCGGCGCCCACTGCTTCTGCTCGCGCAGCCTGGTGGGACCGGTGCTCATTCCCGCAAGCGTGGAAAGCATCGGCGAGGGCAGCTTCGAGTACGCTGTAGTGCGGCTGGAAGCTGCCGATGCGGTGGTGCACATCACGTCCGACCAGCTCATAAGCTGCTTTACGGAAGCGGCTGCGGGTGGCGTGCCCTTCGATTTCGCCCGCTACGACGACCAGCTGCTCGTCGGCCGCGGGCTGCCCGACCACCTGGGCGCCCTGCTGCATCGCGTGGCGGCCCCCTTCCGTCTCGCGCCCGAGATGCGCGCACGCATCGTGGATGCCCTGCGCGAACGCGCGGCCGATGCCGTGGCCTACGTGGCCCGCGAGGGCGACATCGCCATGGTGCGCGCCCTGGCCGAAGCGGGCTTCCTGGACGACGCGGCGCTGTTCGACCGCCAGATCGAGCGCCTGCGCGCCAGCAACCGCACCGATTGCGTGCTCTTCCTCATGAACTGGCAGCACGATCGCGCCGAGGCCGCCCGCGCCGCCACGCCCCAGCGCGCCCGCGACCGCTTCGCACTGTAGACGGCCAGGGCAACAGGGCGAGAGCCAACTATGTTGGAAAACGTACTTTTTTGGTCAGAAGTATTTGGAAAACGTGCTTTTTAATTTCCAGAAAACACCCAGTTTCACCTGGTGATATGCGAGAGATCCCAGCTCAGAAGCCTGGACAAAATATCACATTTTCCAAATCTTCGAGTCGTTAGGGGTACGCTCTGAGTCCAGAGCGGCCTTCAGGCTCGGGTGCGGACGAGCTTCTAGCGTCCTTCTGGTTCGAAGTGCTCTACGAGGTCGATAAGCTCCTGGCGCTTGTGGATGTCCAGCTTCACGTAGATATGTTTGGCGTGGGTGCGCACGGTGTTCTCTGAAACGAACAGCAGCTCGGCGATGTGGGCCATGGTGTTGCCGCGGGCGATGAGCTCGGCCACCTCGGTCTCGCGCGCCGACAGGCCGTAGAATTCCCGCACCGCCGCCATGCGCTTGGAAAGCCGATCGCGGTAGGCGCCCTCTGTGGGCGCGGGGCCGGGCTCAAAGGCCGATTCGCACGCGGTTGCCGATTCGGGCTCAGTTGCGTGCTCGAGCTGAGGTATCGCCCCGGGTCCGGTCGCCTCCTCGAGGCCAGTCGTCCCAGGTCCGGCCGCCTCGAGTCCGGCCGCCCCGGGTCCGGCCGCCTCAAGTCCAGTCGCCGCTTCGAGCCCGGCTGCCCCCTCAGCCGCACTCGTCGCCCCGGCTCCACCCGTCGTCCCACGTCCACCCGCCGTCCCAGGTCCAGCTGTCGCCCCGGCTCCGACCTCCGCCGCAGCCGCAGCCGCCGGGCCGCCCGCAGCGCCAATCGCGCGCGGCACACGGCGCGTGAGGGCCAGAAGCTCGATCTCCTCCGCCGCCCCCGATGCCAGCGCACGCCGGAAGCCGCCCTGTCCCACGAAGTACATGATGCCCAGCAGGTAAACGGCCCCGATGGTAATGAGCGCCAGCGGCGGCAGGCCGGCCACCCGCACCGTTTCCAGGAAGCGTCCGCCCAGGAACCCTACATCGTGCAGGGCGTACATGATGCCCCCGAACACGCCGTAAATGAACACCGGGTTAATGCCCCCGTCGCGCGACACCTGGGCGCACTGCACCATCATGAGCACGATGGCCACCGACCACAGCGCGTACAGGCCGGCCGCCAGCGCCTCGGCATAGCCGTGGCCCAAAAGCGGCAGCAGCAGGAAGGCCGTGGTCACCACAGGGAAGAATATCCGGTAGCCCACCGACACGTTGATGCGCAGATTCTTGGTGGCCCACACGGCCAGCAGCGCCACGGCAGCCACGAGCGTGGCGCCCATCGAGAGCGCGTTCACGAAGGTGCCCACCGAAGGATCGCCGATGGCCAGCGAGCGCATGATGCCGGTGCACAGCCCCAGGGTGCCCAGGGCCAGCGCCGGCCGCCAAATGGTGGACACCACGTGGCGGTAGGTGCGCACGTGCTCGCGCGGGGCGTCCTCGAACATGGGCTGGTCCAGGTTGATGGTGCGGCTCTCCAGCAGCACCGCCAGCCCGAACAGGGGCAAAAACACGCAGGGAATGAGGTAGGCCGTCACGGCCACGGGAATGAGGTACAGCGCGAAGTACAGCACGGCGGCCCAAGCGGTGCCGGCCACCAGGTTCACGATGCCGCACCGCGCGTCCTGGCTCGCGAACAGCCGCTGCCACAGCATGTAGAAGCCGGCCGAGCCCACGCCCAGCAGCGCACCGCCCGCGGCCGCCAGGGGCACGGCGCTCGCGTGCAAATACAGGGCTCCGATGAGCAAGCACCAGCCGGCCATGTAGGGCACGGCGACGGCCTTCACGAGGAAGCGGCGGGTCTCGGCGGGGAAGAAGTAGGTGCCCACGGCGCTCGCCAGGAACGTGAGCGCGAAGGCGAGCGACTCGGCTCCGAAGAACCACAGCATCACCGCCGACGTCTGAAAGCCTAGGGGCAGGAACGGGAACACGCCGCCCCACACGCTGGCCGCGTTGATGGCCAGAAACAGTCCGTAGCCAACCGAGGCCACGTTGGGCCGCAGCAGCTCCAGCACCGCGCGCAGGTTCACGCTCCCCTCCCTTCTCGTTGCGCCCAGTATACCGTGCCTGGCGGCCTTCTGTCGCCCCTCGAAGGGCGTGCCATCGGCCCCTGTTCGTGAGGCGGGCGCGGGTGATACCATAGGGAAGTGCGAAAGTGTGATAGGTCTGAACTGGGGAAATGTGAAAATCACACGGAGTGTGTGATACGGCCTCGGCGCGCCGCGTCCCATAATTCCAGCTATCGGCAGCGGTGAGGAGCCGCCGCCGGGAATCGCGGACCGCCCGACGGCGCGGCCCGCACGAGAGAAGAAATTTGCACAAGGAAAGGGAGGGACCATGACGACTCACGAGAAGACATCGGTGTCTCGTCGCACGTTCGTGAAGGGTACGGCGCTCGCCGGCCTGGGGGCCGCCGCGGGCTCCGCCACGTTGTTCGGCTGCGCGCCGGCGACCGAGGGCGGCGCCGATTTGGCCGCCACCGGCGATGCGCCCGAGGAGAAGGTCGTGTGGGGCCACTGCGCCGTGAACTGTGAGTGCCGCTGCGCCCTGCGCTTCCACGTGGTGGACGATGAGGTCGCCTGGGTGGAAACCGACAACACCGGCGACGACGAGTACGGCAACCACCAGCTGCGCGCCTGCCAGCGCGGCCGCTCCATCCGCCGTTGGATCAATCATCCCGATCGCCTCACCGTGCCGCTCAAGCGCGTGGGCAAGCGCGGCGAGGGCAAGTTCGAGGAGATTTCCTGGGACGAGGCTATCGACGCCATCGCCACGGCCTACAAGAAGGTGCTCGACGAGTACGGCCCCGAGGCGGTGCTCGTGCAGTACGCCACCGGCGTGCAGGACAGCAACATCCGCAACTTCGTGAAGCGCCTGGCCTGCATCAACGGCGGCTTCCTGAAGACCTACGGCTCCTACTCGTCCGCCCAGATCGGCCAGGCCCTGCCGTGGCTGTACGGCGGTCGCGAGGCCAACGGCACCTCGGATGTGGCCAACTCCAAGCTCGTGGTGCTGTTCGGCGACAACAGCTGCGAGACGAAGATGTCCGGCGGCGGCCCCACCTACCACTACATGATGGGCCTGGAGAAGTCGGGCGCGAAGGTCATCGTCGTCGATCCGCGCTACACCGACACCGCCGCGGTCCATGCCGACCAGTGGATTCCCATTCGCCCTGGCACCGACGCGGCGCTCGTGGACGCCTGCGCCTACGTGATGATCACCGAGGGCCTGGTGGACGCGGAGTTCCTCTCCACCTACTGCGTCGGCTACGACGACGCCACCATGCCCGAGCAGCTGCGCGGCCAGGGCAAGTCCTACGTCGACTACATCACCGGCAAGGGCGCCGACCAGACGCCGAAGACCCCGGAGTGGGCGAGCGCCATCACGCTCGTGCCGGCCGAGACCATCGCCGCGCTGGCCCGCGAAATCGCCACGACGAAGCCCTGCGCCATCTACCAGGGCAAGGGCCCGCAGCGCCGCGGCAACGGCGAGCAGACGGCCCGCGCCATCTGCATGCTGGCCATCCTGACCGGCAACGTGGGCATCAATGGTGGCAACACCGGCTCCGACCTGGACAGCTACTACATGCCGGCCGACTACGGCATCCCCATGCCCGACAACGGCGTGGAAACCTCCATCGGCGTGTTCACCTGGATCGACGCGGTTGACCGCGGCACGGCCATGACCGCCACCCGCGACGGCGTGCGCGGCCGCGACGCTCTGGCGGTGCCCGTGAAGTTCATTTTCAACTACGGCGGCAACTGCCTGACCAACCAGCACCACGACATCAACCGCACCCACGACATCCTGGCCGACGAGAGCAAGTGCGAGTTCATCGTAGTGTGGGACACCTTCCTCACCGACTCCGCGAAGTACGCCGACATCCTGCTGCCCGACCTCATGGCCGTGGAGCAGCCCAACATCGTGCAGAGCGAGTACGCGGGCAACATGGCCTACACCATCGCCGGCACGGCCATCACCTCGCCGAAGTTCGAGCGCCGCACGCTGTACTCCGTCCTGGCCGACATCGCCGATAAGCTGGGCCAGCGCGACGAGTTCACCGAGGGCCTGGATGAGATGGGCTGGCTTAAGCGCCTCTACGAGCAGGGCCGCGAGGGCGACCCCGACCAGCCAACCTTTGAGGCCATGCTCGAGCAGGGCGTCTACCGCAAGCTGTGCCCCGAAGGCGAGCACGTGGCCTTCAAGGACTTCCGCGACGATCCGGTGGCCAATCCGCTGGACACCCCCTCGGGCAAGATCGAGATCTACTCGGCCGCGCTTGAGGAGGCCACGGCCGACTGGGAGCTCGCCGACGACGAGTTCATCAGCCCGCTGCCGGTGTACTGCCCCGAGTCCGAGGGCTACGCCGACCCGCTGTCCGAGAAGTACCCGCTCCAGATGACCGGCTTCCACTACAAGGGCCGCTGCCACAGCTCCTACGGCAATATCGAGGTACTGAAGGCCGCCAACCCCCAGGAGCTGTGGATGAACCCGCTCGACGCCGAGGAGCGCGGCCTTGCCGACGGCGACACCGTGCACGTGTTCAACGACCGCGGCACCGTGGAAATTGTGGTGAAGGTGACGCCGCGCATCATCCCCGGCACCGTCGCCATGGGCCAGGGCGCCTGGCACGACGCCGACATGGCCGGCGACAAGGTGGACAAGGGGGCGTGCATCAACACGCTGACGGCCTACAAGCCTTCGCCCTATGCTAAGGCGAACCCGTCCCACACCAATCTCGTCGAAGTGGCCCGTGCCTAGCACGGCACTTGAACGGAGGAGCATACCATGACCTACGGATTCTATTTCAACGGCCAGCGCTGCACCGGCTGCAAGACCTGCGTGATGGCCTGCAAGGACAAGAATGACCTGGCCGAGAACATCAACTTCCGCAACGTGCTAGAGTATGGCGGCGGCACCTGGGAGAAGGGCGCCGACGGCTGCTGGGGCACCAACACGTTCGCCTACAACGTGTCCATTGCCTGCAACCACTGCGACATGCCGATGTGCATGGCCCAGTGCCCCCAGGGTGCCATCGAGAAGGACGCCGACACCGGCGAGGTGCGCAGCGACCCCGAGAAGTGCATCGGCTGCGGTACCTGCGCGACTACCTGCCCCTACGGCGCCCCGAAGGTCGACATGGAGCAGATGAAGTCGGTGAAGTGCAACATGTGCGCCGACCGCGTGGAGGCCGGGCAGAAGCCGGTCTGCGTGGAGGCCTGTCCCCTGCGCGCCCTGGACTTCGGCGACATCGACGAGTTGCGCGCGACCTACGGCGACGTGGCCGACCTGGCCCCGCTGCCCGATTCCGGCGAGACGAGCCCGAACCTGGTCATCACCGCCCCGGCCCAGGCCGCCGCGGCGCCGGCCGGCGAGCTGCTGAACGAGCGCGAGATTCTCTAAGTTTCGATCGTCCTGGCGGACGATCGAAAGGGCCGACGCTGCGGCTCCGACAGGCACCTGCCTCTGCGCCTCACCGCTTACCCTCACGTACGAAGTACGCTCGGCCGCGGTTCAGCACAGATCCAGGCACCTGTCGGAGCCTCGCTGGCTTCCTTGGGCGCACCGGGGTGCGGTAGAATGGCAGCGACGGTTTTAGGGGTTTTAGAGGGAGCGGAAGGGGACGGCGGTGCAGTACGGGTTCCATGTTGATGCGCGGCGGTGCACGGGGTGCAAGACCTGCGCTTTGGCCTGCACAGACCTCCACGACCTTTCGCCCGACATCGCCTTTCGCCAAGTGTACGAGTACGGCGGCGGCGCGTGGAGCCGCGGCGCTGACGGGCTGCTCGTCGGAGGCGCCTTTGCCTACTACCTGTCCGTGGCCTGCAACCACTGTGGCAACCCGGTCTGCGTGCGGGTGTGCCCCACTGGCGCCATGCACAAAGACGAGCGCGGGCTCGTTTCGGTGGACGTCGACCGCTGCATCGGCTGCGGGTACTGCGCCCTTTCGTGCCCCTACCGCGCCCCGAAGGTGGACCGCGCTGCCGGGCACTCAGCCAAATGCGACGGCTGCACTCGCCGCGTAGCCGAAGGCCTCGTGCCCGTGTGCGTGGAAGCCTGTCCCCGTCGCGCGCTGGACTTCCTTCCCGCCGACGAGCTGCGCGAACGCTATGGCGACGAGTCCGACCTGCCCCCGCTGCCGCCCGCCTCGGCCACCGCCCCGAACCTGGCCATTACGCTGCCGCCGGCGGCGTCCGACCTTCAGGCCGTGCGGGAGCACGGCTGCGTGCTGAACCCGAGAGAGATTGTCTAGGAGCCTGCTTATGACTGAGACCCAGACCTGCGCCGCCCCTGCGGCTGCCGATGCGCTCGAGACGCTGGAGGCTGCGGCCTTCGCGGCATCGGCTCTGGCGCCCTTCTTCATGAACGACCCGCGCACGGGGGAGGCGGCCGACGCATTCGCTGCCCTGGCCGAGCTGGATGCGGCCGCGGCCGCCGAGGAATGGCCCTTCGTGGACGCCGACGAGGCGGCCCGCGATCTGGGCGCCATGGTGGAGGGTCTGGCGGCCGGCGCCGACCACGACGATCTGGTGTGGGAGTACCGGCGCCTGTTCGTGGGCCCCGGACACTTGGACGCGCCGCCCTGGGGCTCGGTGTACACCGACCGCGAGTGCGTCGTTTTCGGCGAGGCCACCTTGGCGCTGCGGGCGTGGATGCGCTCTCGCGGCATCGAGCGCTTAAGCGACGAGCGCACGCCCGAGGACCACATCGGCCTCATGCTGGCGCTTCTGGCCTTCATCGCCGCCGAGCGTCCCGAGCTTCTGGACGAGTTTCTGCGCGATCACCTGCTTACCTGGGCTCCCCACTATTTAGATGAGCTGGAAGCGGCCGCCGAGCACCCGTTCTACCAGGGTCTCGCCCGCCTCACCCGGGCCACGCTCGCCGGCCTTCAGCAGGCTCGCGGCCTCACGGTGACGCTGCCGCGCTTCTACCGCTAGGCGCGTATCATGACCGGCTTCGCCACCGCCTTCGGCGAGATTACCCTGGTGCTGTTTACCACGCTCGCGCCCTCGGGAGCCGCGGCCTACCTTATCATGGGGCTGCCGGTGCTTACGGGCCGCGCGACGGGGGAGGACGCCCGGCGTCTGAACCGACTCACCTGCCTGCCGCTGCTCATCGCCATGGCGGGCCTCATTGCCTCTGCCACACACCTGGGAAATCCCGCGAACGCCCTGTACGTGTTCACGGGCGCGGGGCGCAGCCCGCTTTCCACCGAGGTGTGCTGCGCGGTGGCGTTTCTGGCTCTGGCCGGCATATTCTGGCTGTACTCCTTTGCCGAAGAGCCGCGCCGTTGGCTGCAGCGGGCGCTGCTTGGCGCCATTGACGTGGCCATCGTCGCCTTCGTGGCAGCTGTGGCCTATGCCTACGATGTGGACACCATCATCACCTGGAGCCTGCCGCTCGTGCCCGTGGCGCTGGTGCTGAACGCGCTGGTGGGAGGACCGCTCATTGCGCTTGTCGGCTTCGCGGCGGCCCGGTGGGCTGCGCCGTGGCGGCTGCTCGTGGCGCTATCTGCTGTGGCGGCGGTGGCGAATGCGGCGGTGTACGTCGTCCTCGGTGGAGACCTGGCGCCCCTCGCCAACGAGCTTGCGTCGGTGACTCGGCTCGTACCGTCTTACCTCGCGTGGGTGGCTGCCTTCGCCGTGCTGGTCTTTGCGGGAGTCGCCGTCGCCTGGCGCACGGGCCGCCACGCCGCAGGCGGGAAGGAGGGAGCGGGCCAGATGGGCGCTGCCGGTCCCGCATCGGCCGCCCCGGCCGACATCGGGACTAGCGCCCCGGCCACCGCCAAGGCCACCGCCGAAGTCGGCACCAAGGCCACCGTCGAAGCCACCGATAAAGTCGCCGTCTGCTTTTCTCGTCGCGCTGGCCGCCGTGTCGTTGCTGGGTACTCCACGGCTGCGTTGCTGGCCCTAGCCGGCGTTTTCATCATGCGCTTCGTCTTCTACATGACACATCTCACCCTGGGCTTGGGAGTGTAACGAACCGCGCTCGGGGACTAGGGTTTAGCGGTCGGTGGCCTGGCGGCCGCCGGATGTTGGGTCCTGGCAGCTGCCGGGCGCTTGAGCGCCCGGCAATCGCCGAACGCTTGGGGCTTGGTGGCCGTCACACGCCGGGGACAACTGTTGCTGCGAGGGCGGTCGGACGCGACGTCCCTGGGTTGTTGGGAAAAATTGGCCCCAAACACCCTCGAGTGAACCCTCCCACTTGCTCAAAACCCTAAATTCCACCTCTCTAGGCGGAAATCTGGCTGATTTGCTCCCGTTGTTGCGTATTTTTGCCCCAATATGCCCTGCGGAAGAGTTCACTCGAGGGCATTTCGGGCCACAAAAAGAAAGCGAGCTTCCCGAACAGGGCGATTTGCGCACCAACAGGGTTTGTCGAGTGCGTTTCCCTACGCCTCCAGCAGCACCTTGCCGTCGAGGTTCTCGATGGTGGTGTGCAGGATGCGGCCGTCTTCCACGTCCATTTTCGCGATAGTGCGGCCGAAGTCGCTGCGGGGGCGAAACACCGCGCCCGGGCACAGGTAGACGCTCGCGGGCCGCGCGTCAGGGCCGGTCTTCAGCTCAGGCACGTGGGTGTGACCGTGCACGATGACGTCGGGGATGGGGTCGCCCGGGGCCAGGGCGGCCGAGCCCGAGAAGCTTATGCGCACGTCGCCGGGCTTGTGGCCCACGAGGAAGCGAACGCCGTCGATGACGGGGTGCGCGAAATGGCTCACGGCGCTGCCGTACTCGTCGAAGTCGTTGTTGCCGAGCACCGCCGTGACCGGCGCCAGCGTTTCCAGCTCGCGCAGAATAGCCGGGCCACAAATGTCGCCGGCGTGGATGATGTGGTCGCAATCCGCGAGCGCCGCGTAGGCTCGAGGATCCAGTGATCCGTGCGTATCCGAGATGATGCCGATGCGCGTCATGGGCGCTCCTTCGGTTGGGGGCAAGTTTCCCCGCTCATTTTGACGAAAAAGCGCATTTGTTAGACATTGAAAAGGGGAAAGGAACGGAATAAACAGGAGGGGCTTAGCAAAATGTCCGTTCAGCGGCTTCGCGTTCAGTGCCATTTGCTTTCCGGGGTGCGGAAAGTGCAAACAATCGTACTTTCTTGCAAAATCTCAGGGAAAAACTTCGCCCGAAGAGCCGGGGCGGCGTGGGAAAGGGCGGACTGCTTTCTATAATAGGGTGAGAAGCGCGGGAGCGCGCAGCGCGAAACGACGCGGGGACGCGTGGGAACAAGCAGCGAAAGATGGCGCGAGAGCAAGTGGGGAAAGATAGCGCGAGATAACGCGAAAGCGAGCAGCGAGCAGCGCAAAATAGCGTGGGAGTGCGCGAAAGCGAGCAGCGAGCAGTGCAAAATAGCGCGAAATAACGTGGGAGCGCGCGAAAGCGAGCAGCGCGAAACGACGCGAGGGCTCGCGAAAAGGCACTAAGCGATAGTGCAAGAGCGCGCGAGAGAAAGCAACGAGAGGATGCGGCAGATGGTTCTAAAGTCGGCAGCGCAGGTGTTCGAGGAGCAGCGCCGGGAAAAGCGCACGCCCTTCTCGGTGGAGATGTTTCCGCCGAAAGGCCAGCTCACATTGGATGCGGCCCGAGAGGTTGTGGAAGGGTTGCGGGCTGCTTCGCCGGATTTCATCTCCGTCACGTGCTCTGCGGGCGGCAGCGGCAACGGCTCGGGCGGCCAGACCGTGACCATCGCCGAACTCATCCAGGACGAGGCGGCTATCCCCGCCGTGGCGCACTTCACCTGCGTCAGCGCTACCCGCGATTCCGTTAACCAGGCCATAAGCGATTTGCGCGCCGCCTGCGTGAGGACGGTGCTCGCCCTGCGCGGCGATCTTGTCGAAGGTCAGGAGCCGGCCGATTTCCCCTATGCGTGCGAGCTCATCCCGCTGTTGAAGGACGCGGGATTTTGCGTGGGCGCAGCGGCGTACCCCGAGGGCCACATCGACTGCCTGGACCCGCGCGAGAACCTTCGCCACCTGAAGGCGAAGCAGGAGGCGGGAGCCGACTTTTTCATTACCCAGCTATTCTTCAACAATGACGACTTCTACCGGTTCCGCGACGATGCCGCTGCCGTCGGCGTGACGGCGCCCATCACCTGCGGCATCATGCCCTTTTTGGGAAAGTCCCAGATCCAGCGCATGGTGTTCCTGTGCGGCAGCTCGCTTCCCGCGCCCATCATCAAGCTGCTGGCGAAATACGAGGACGACCCGGCCTCTTTGCGCCAGGCGGGCATCGAATATGCCTGCAATCAGCTGGTCGACCTGGGGCGCCAGGGCGTGGACGGCCTGCATGTTTACGCCATGAACCAGCCCGACATTGCGCACGCCGCCGCCGGGGCCATTGCCGCGGCGGGACTCAGGTAGGCTCGATGGAGCTGAAGGCGCACGTCAAGAGGGAAGAGGCCCTGGCGTTCCTCGGTCATCGCGGGCAGGAGCTGGGCGATTTGCGCGATCGGTTGAACCGGGCCGCGGCTCTTTGCGAGACGGAGCTCGTCCCGCGGGGCGTTTACCGCGTCGTGCCTGCCCGCGTGGCGCGGGAGATACTGCCTGGCGAAGATATTGCCCGCCATCTGGAAGGTTGCGACGAGGTGGCGCTGATGGCGGTGACGCTCGGCGCGCAGAGCGAGATGCTTTTGCGCCGCGAGCAGGCGCTGAGCGCGACGGACGGTCTGCTGGTGGACGCGTGCGCCTCGTCGCTCGTTGAGCAGGCGGCCGATGCCCTGAACGCGCTTATTGCCGAAGAGGCTGCAGCGCGCGGTCTTGCCGCCACGCCGCGGTTCAGTCCCGGCTATGGCGATTTGCCCCTGAGCTGCCAGCCGGCGTTTCTCGCCGCCTGTGGTGCCGATCGCGCTCTGGGTATGCGGGCCACTGCGGCCAACCTGCTCGTTCCTGCTAAATCCATCACCGCTGTCATCGGGCTTTATCCTCAAGCAAGCTCCGCTTGGGAGGGCGGACTAACGTCCACCCCTACGGAAGGAGCCTGGGACGCGGATGCCGTCGCCGGGGTCTCTGCCGGCATGGCAGCCGGAGCCTCCCCTGAGGTCATCGCTGGGACTCCCTCCTTTGCCGAGGTTTCCCCCTTAGGGGGCGATTTCAGCCGCCCCTCTGCCCCGCCCGCGGATGATGTTCGAAAGGGCGGCGCGTCCCTCGACGCGCGCTGCTCAACGTGCCCGCTCGCTGAGACGTGCGCCCTGCGCGCCCAAGGAAGGACCTGCTATGGCAACCCCGCGTAAGCTCACGGTGACTGACGCCCACCTGGCCGAGGCCCTGGCCGGCCGCGCCTATCTGCTCTTCGACGGCGGCATGGGCACGCTCGTTCAGGCGGCGGGTCTGCATACGGTGCACGAGGTGCCCGACCTGCTGAATCTCACCCACCCCGACGAGATTACCGCTATCCAGCGACGCTACGTGGAAGCGGGCGCCGACTGTCTTACCACCAACACGTTCAGTGCGAATCGGTTGAAGCTCGCGGGCACGGGCGCCACGGTGGCCGAGGTGTACGCTGCGGCTGCCGCCAACGCCCGCGCGGCCGGCGCGCGCCTGGTTGCGGGCGATGTTGGCCCCACAGGCGCGCTCCTCGAGCCGCTCGGCACGCTTGCGTTCGAAGAGGCCTACGACATCTTCGCAGAGCAGGCGCACGCCGCCGAGGCCGCGGGCTGCGACCTCATTGTTGTCGAAACTATGGCCGATTTGTTGGAAGCCAAAGCCGCCGTGCTCGCCGCCGCGGAAGCCACCGCGCTGCCCGTCTTCGCCACGATGACGTTTGGCGAGGACGGCCGCACGTTCCTTGGCACGACGCCGGCCATTGCCGCCACGACGCTCTCGTCGCTTGGCGCTTCGGCGGTGGGCCTCAACTGTTCGCTTGGCCCCACTGAGCTGGCGCCGCTTGTGAGAGAGATGGCGCCCCACAATCGGGCCCTTGTCATGGCCCAGCCCAATGCCGGTTTGCCCCGTATCGAGGCGGGTGAGACGGTCTTCGATGTGGGTCCTCGGGACTTTGCCCAGGCCATGGAGGCAGTTCTGGACGCCGGTGCCACAATTGTCGGCGGATGCTGCGGCACCACTCCCGACCATATCGCCGCGCTGCGTGCCGTTCTTGATCGGCGGATAAAGGTGTCCGCCGCGGAAGAAGCGAAAGAGCTTCGCGCAGGCACCTTCCGCGCTTCCCATGCGCGCTATCGCCCCGCTTTCACGGTGACCTCTGCCCAGCAGATGGCGGCATTGCCGAGCGGCGAGGCGCGCATCGCGGTCATTGGCGAGCGCATCAACCCTACGGGGAAGAAGAAGCTGAAGGCCGCTCTGCAGGCCGGCGACGTGGACTATCTCGTAGCCGAGGCAGCCGCCCAGCAGCGAGCTGGCGCCGATATTCTGGACGTGAACGTCGGCGTGCCTGGCCTTGATGAGCCAGCGCTGCTTTCCCAGGTCACGCGCACGCTGCAGAGCACGGTGCCCCTGCCCTTGCAGTTGGATTCTTCCGACCCCGCAGCCATCGAGGCCGCCGCCCGCGCCTATGCGGGCCGGCCCATGGTGAACTCCGTGAACGGCAAAGCCGACAATCTTGCCGCCGTGCTGCCCGTGGTGGCGCGCTATGGCTGCACGGTTGTCGGCCTTACCTTGGACGAGAGCGGCATTCCCCCCACGGCTGAGGAGCGCCTGGCCATCGCCGAGCGCATCGTGGATGCCGCCGAAGCGCACGGCATTCCCCGCGAAGACGTGGCCATCGACTGTCTCGTTATGGCTGCCGCCACCAATCAGCGCGAGGTGCGCGAGATTCTGCGCGCCGTCGCGCTGGTGAAGGAGCGCCTCGGCGTGCGCACGGTGCTCGGCGTGTCGAACGTGAGCTTCGGTCTGCCGGCGCGTCCGCTCGTGAACAGCACGTTTCTTGCCGCTGCCTTCGGCGCCGGTCTCGATATGCCCATTCTGAACCCGCTGAATGCCCGGTATCGCGACACGGTTGCCACCTTCCGCATCCTCAACGGCCAGGATGCGGGCTGCCGCGCCTTTTTGGAAGACTACGCCAATGCCCAGGACCCCTACGAGATCGCTGCTAGCGGAGCCTGTGTTGGCGGCGCTCCCGTGGGCGGAAACGCCGCCGTTCCCGGTTACATGGGCGGAAACGCCGCCGCTCCCGGACGAGCGAGTGGAAACATGGGCGCGAACGCCGCCGCTCCCGGACGAATGGGCGGAAACGCCGCCGTTCCCGGTTACATGGGCGGAAACGCCGCCGCTCCCGGACAGGCTAGTGGAAACATGGGCGCGAACGCCGCCGCTCCCGGACGAATGGGCGGAAACGCCGTCGTTCCCGGTTACATGGGCGGAAACGCCGTCGCTCCCGGACAAGCGAGTGGAAACATGGGCGCGAACGCCGCCGCTCCCGGACGAGCGAGTGGAAACATGGGCGCGAACGCCGCCGCTCCCGGACGAATGGGCGGAAACGCCGCCGTTCCCGCCCCGGTCGGCGCCGACCTCGTAGCGGCCGGCATTTGCCCCATCCCGATTAGCGACGCCTTCGCTGCTATCCCAGAGACGGTCGCCGCGCTGGCCGAATATGTGCTGGAAGGCCGCGGCGCGCCGGTGGCAGCTACGACCGAGGCGCTTCTGGCAACCTACGACGGGCTGGTCATCATCAACGACATCTTCGTCCCCATTCTCGATGTTGTCGGGCAGAAATACGACGACGGAACGTTCTTCTTGCCCCAGCTCATGGCCTCGGCCGAAGCGGTGAAAGCGGGCTTCGACCTCATTCGCGACCACAATGCCGCGGTCTCTGCGCCTTCCGCGACCTCTCCGGCAGGGTGCGACCTCAGTTGTCCCTCGGCTCCAGGCGAGGATGCTTCCCGGGAGGGCGGGCTGACGTCCTCCCCTGCGGAGGGAAGCGCCGTTTCAGCAGGCTCTTCCTCCGTAGGGGGCGGCCTTGGTCGCCCGCACTTCGGTGCAAGCGAGCGCTCCATCATCGTGGCGACGGTGCAGGGCGATATCCACGACATCGGCAAGAATATCGTGAAGATGCTCCTGGAAAACTACGGCTTTTCCGTCATTGACCTGGGGCGCGACGTCGCCCCCGAGACGGTCGTTGATGCCGCTCGCGAAAGTGGCGCGCGTCTCATTGGGCTCTCGGCGCTCATGACCACCACGGTCGGCGCCATGGAGCGCACGATCAAGCTCGTGCATGAGCAGCTGCCCGGCGTGGCCGTCATGGTGGGCGGCGCCGTCATCACCCAGGAGTTCGCCGACCAAATCAGCGCCGACTTCTATGCCAAGGACGCCGCCGCCTCCACCCGCATCGCCTCTGCCTTTTTCGAAGGCGACCCCTCCTGACGCAAGGGCGCCCTCGTCGCACGGTGCCGCCCGGCATCGCGCGGCATGTCGGGGAGAGTCCAAGCGCGAAGAGCCCGGGCGCGAGAAACTTGGCCAAATATGCGGGATATGGACACTCCGAGCAGCCCTCTTGGCTCGCAAGAGCCAAGAAAGCCCAGGTCAAATTTCTCGATTGGCCCAAAACGCGGAACAGAAGTGTCCATATCGGCCGTTTCTGGCCGATTTCCCCGGGCGCGTGTCCATGTCGGCCGTTTCTGGCCGATTTCCCCGGGCGCGTGTCCATGTCGGCCGTTTCTGGCCGATTTCCCCGGGCGCGTGTCCATATCGGCCAAATATGCCCAGTTTCGTCGCGCGTATGTCAAATATCGGGGCTTTGGGCACAACGGAGGAGCGAGACGCCCCGACGCGCTATCATGGAAGCATTCGCAACCCGCATTGATCGGAGAAAAGGAGCCTAAATGGGGAAGAAGGACGTTGAAGCCCTCGAGATCACCATCGACGAGCTGCCCACTTACCTGCACACGAACCACTCCATTTATATGGAAGTGGCCGACGGGCTGTACTACCTCACCGACGTGAACGACCGCTACTGGCGCGCCCAGGACACCAACCGGTTCAACGAGAAGGGCCACTATGTTGACGCAAGCCCGCTCGTCCCCACCATCGCTGAGTTCCTCGATTTGCCCTTCCACGAGGGCAAATCCGTGAACGACCTGTTTGCCGAAGCCACCTTCTACGCTTCCGGCGACGGCAAGGACATGCCCGAAAATTTCTAGCCCTCGCGATGCTCTTGCTGAAACGGGAAGGCGGTGTCGTGCCGCTCCGTCGTTTGCGGCAACGGGAAGGCGCCGACGTGCCGAGCCGTCGGCTGCGGCAAGGGGAAGGCGGTGCCGCGCCGAGCTATCGGTTGCGGCACTGTTGCGTTGTGCTATGATGCCCAGCGAACTATTCTCGAGCGGCCATAAAGCCGCTGACCAGTGACAAGAAAGAAGGAAATCATGGCAGAAGAATGTAGCCACGAGTGCTCCAGCTGCGGCGTGTCCGGCTGCGGCGACCGTACCGCCGAGGCGGGCCCCAGCACTCTTGAGCCCAACAAGCGCACCAACGTCAAGCACGTCATCGGCGTGGTGTCCGGCAAGGGCGGCGTGGGCAAGTCCCTCGTGACCAGCCTGCTTGCCTCCGAGATGAACAAGCGCGGCCACAAGGTGGCCATCCTAGACGCCGACATCACCGGCCCGTCTATCCCGAAGTCCTTCGGCGTGGATGCGCGCCTGACGGCCGACGCCGACGGCATCAACCCGGCCAAGTCCGCCAGCGGCATCGAGGTCATGTCCGTGAACCTCATGCTGCCCGAGGGCGATATGCCCGTGGCCTGGCGCGGCCCGGTGGTCACCGGCGCCATCAAGCAGTTCTGGCAGGAAGTGAACTGGGGCGATGTGGACTATATGTTCGTCGACATGCCTCCGGGAACTTCCGATGTGTTCCTCACCGTGTTCCAGTCGCTGCCGGTGGACGGTATCGTCACCGTGTCGGCCCCGCAGGAGCTGGTGGCCATGATCGTGGGCAAGGCTGTGAACCTGGCGAAGTCGCTGGAGGTGCCGGTGGTGGGCCTCGTGGAGAACATGGCCTACTTCAAGTGCGACGAGTGCGGCAAGGAGCATCACATCTTCGGCGAGCCCCAGGGCGCGGCCGTGGCCGAGAAGTACGGCATTCCCGCCGTGGCCACCCTGCCCATGGATCCCTCCTTCGCTCGTTTGGTGGACGAAGGCAAGGTGGAAGCCTACGAAGTGGAAGGCGCGCTGGACGGTATCATCGATCAGATTGTCGCCACCACCGAAGCCGCGTAGAAATTTTTTTTAAAAAAGTTCTTGCGCGATGCGAGCACTGTGTTAATATAGTCCTCGCACTTTTTCGGGGCCTTAGCTCAGCTGGGAGAGCGCATGGCTGGCAGCCATGAGGTCAGGGGTTCGATCCCCCTAGGCTCCACCAAACTTTCAAGCCCGCCTTATGGCGGGCTTTTTTTGTTGACGCTGCAGGTTTATAAAATGGCCCGCTACCTCGTCTTTTAAGATTCTTTCAGAAACTTTACAGGTATGTGCGGAAATTGTTGCAGGGGTGTGTGGCCTGGGTGATTTGCTTCACCTTTCGCGCGCGCATTGGAATAATGGCGCCCTAACCTGACGAAAAGGTTACAATATTTAGTTAGCGCTCATGAAGGAAGGGCGGGAACCCCGCGGAGGGAGCGGGAACGCGCTCGATGAGCCCTGCGTCGGCAATAGGGCCGACGCAACGTCATGAAAGGTTGAGGATAAATGAACTTTACCTCGTTCAAGAGCTCTGCTCTGAAGAGCGTCGGGGCGGTTTCGCTCTGCGTCGCTCTCGGCGCTGGCCTGGTGGGCTGCGGCGGCGGCGAAGGCGGTGCCGGTGGCGCTGTGGCTGCCACGGTCAACGGCCAGCAGATCATGGAGCAGACGATTACCGACTACATCGCCGATTTCCGCACCAACACGTCCCTTGAGACCGACGAGGCCTGGGGCGAGTGGATGGTGACCAACGGCTACACGCCCGAGTCCGTTCGCGACGAGGTCATCGACTACTACATCAACCAGAACCTCTACGACCAGGCTGCCCAGGAGTACGGTGTGGCGGTCGAGGATGCCGACATCACCGCTGCCATGGACGAGACCAAGGCCATGTTCGAGTCCGAGGAGGCCTTCCAGGAGGCGCTTCAGGCTTCCAACATGACGGAGGAGTCTTACATCGAGGACGTCATTCGCCCGAACCTGCTGCAGACCAAGCTCGCCGAGGCCGTTGCCGAGCAGGAGGGCGGCAACGCCGAGGGTGACGACGCCACGCTGGCCCAGGCTCAGGCCATGAGCGAGCAGTTCAACGGCGCCAAGCGCTCCAGCCACATTCTGCTGACGGGCGAGGAGGGCGAAGAGGACGAGGCTCTGGCCGCCCGCGCCCAGCAGCTGCTCGACCAGATCAACGCTGGCGAGATTACCTTCGAGGACGCTGCCGCCCAGTACTCCACCGACACCGGCTCCGCTGCTAACGGCGGCGATGTGGGTTGGGACGCGCTGACCACGTTCGTGACCGAGTACCAGGATGCCCTGAACGGTCTTGAGAAGGACCAGATTGTGGCTGCCCCCGTGAAGAGCGAGTACGGCTACCACATCATCAAGGTGACCGACGTCTTCGAGGTTCCCGAGGGCGGTATCACCTCTCTCGATCAGGTGCCGGCCGAGTTCCAGGAGTACTTGGCCTACATGCAGCAGTCCGATGACACCCAGAACTTCACCGCTTGGTTCGAGGAGTATCGCAACAACGCGACCATCGAGATCAACCCGATGCCCGAGGGTCTGCCCTACGACATCGATCTGACTCCCTACGAGGAGCAGGCCGCCGCTGACGCCGCCGCTGCCGAGGACGCTGCGAACGCCGACGCCACCGCCGAGCCGACCACCGACGACCAGGCTGCCGCTGATGCCGCCGCCGCTGACGCTGCTGCCGACGAGGCTGCCGCCGACCAGGCCGCTGCCGATGAGGCTGGCGCCGACGCTGCTGCCGACGATGCCGCGGGCGATCAGGCCGCCGCTGACCAGGCTGCCGACGACGCTGCCGCCGATCAGACCGCTGCTGACGAGGCCGGTGCCGACGCTGCCGCCGACGACCAGGCTGCCGGCGAGGGCGAGGCTGCCCAGCAGTAAGCTTGAGCCGAAATATCGTCTCAGCCAAGGGCCCGCGTGTAAACGCGGGCCCTTTTTGCATGCCGGGAGACGGAACGAACCTGGCCCCAACAAGTAAGAACCAATCTCTCCGCTGACGCTAATTGACCCGTGTAAGGGCCAATTAGCCCTTTTTGCCAGCCATTGGCCGCTCATATCCCTGTCAAAATGTGACGAAAATGTCGGCCGCATCACAGGCCGACGACAAATCAGCCATAGACTTTCGCTCGATTCAGCCCAACAACTCCCTGTTCAAGCCATTTAAGTAACGTGAAGGTAACGTCACCGTCAACCTGTTGTTACCTTCTGGACAACGGGAAGAAAAGTTTTAGAATTCTTTACTAAGTGTCAGTGTACGCAAATTGCGTCTTGATGAGGGAAAATGTCAGGGTTTTGCCTCATCCGTTGGGAGAGAAAGCCAACGCGACCTGCAACTTTGCGAGAGATAGAAAACTGAGCGAGGAACTAGCGAAGACATGGCGAATTTCAAACGGAGCAGCACAATGGCTAATACTACGCAAAATCATCAGAATTTGACGTCGCCAGATGCGCGGTCTGGGGCGTTCGATACCGACGCCCATTGGCATACGCGCGTGCGCGCAGATACCGTGCCGGTGAACAGCTTCACCACGAAGACGTGGGCGAAGGTGCTCTCGGTGTGCCTGTCGCTGCTGTTGGCCTTCACGATGTTCGATGCCACGGCGCTCACCTCTTACGCCGATGAGGTGTCCGACGAGGCCACCCCGCTCACGAACGGCGAGGAGGCGCCTGCCGATAGCGACGCCGACCCCGCGCCGGATACCTCTTGGGCCACGGCGCTGCAGAACGCCGACATCGATGCCGACAGCTTGTCGGCGCTGCTGCCCGGCGAGCTGGTAGGCGCCGAAGAGGTGCTGCCTCAGGTGACGGCTGCCACCGAAGGAGCTATCGTCGCCGATATCGCCGGTCGCGTCGCGCCGAACCTGGTGGCCTACGGCAAGCCGTTCTCGGCCTCCCAGGGCTTCTTTGTGAAGGACGGTGCTGTTAAGGCCGATTTCGAACTGGGCGATTTGGGCACGCTGCTCGAGGGCGGCTTTGTGGCCGGCTCCAAAGCGGGCGACCGCTTCGTGCTCACCATGGAGGCGCCCTTCCTGTACACCGACGCCGAGGGCAACGTGGCCTCCACCTACTCCGAGGAGGAGTGGCGCTACCGCACCATGCTCTCTGACGTAGCCGACGCCATCGTCTCCGGCGAGCAGGGCGCTCCCGCCGACGCCGATCAGGCCGTGCAGGCCGCCGCGGCCCGCGCTGCCGATCAGAACGTTCCCGCCGACGCCATGCGCGCCGCGGTGTTTGCCGAGGCGGTGCCCGAGGGCTGGTCTGTCTTCCAGGAACATGACGGCGCCTATCTCTCGGTGACCGACGATATGATGGCTGCCGGCGTTTCGGGCCGCCTGGTGTTCCGCTACGACGCCAACGACGGCAAGCTCGATGCGGCGGCGAATCTGCCCCAGCTGAGCCTTGGCCTGGTCGGCGGAGTACCTGAAGGTACTCCCGTATCCGTCTACTACGGATACGAATACCACTCCTTCACTGCCCAAGCCGTTGAAGGCGAACCGGCCCCCGAGCCCCAGTACGGCGACGTCAAGCGCGGCGCCGCGGGTGCTTACGGCCTTACCAACGAGATCAACGACTCCGCCGCCGCCATGGCGGCATCCGTCGTTTCGGCGAACATGCCCCGCACCGAGAATGGCACGGGCAAAAGCTACCTCGCGCACACCGTCACCTACGCCGTGCCGGAAAATGCCCCGAGCGCCTCTGCCATCGCGCTGGGCGCTCTGTACCCGGCCGACGCCCAGGGCCGCGGCGCCCTGGCCCTGGAGACGCTCATGGCCTATGCCGTCGACGAGGACGGCAACCCTGCCCCGAACAGCACCGATGGCGTTGTGGACACAAGCGACGAGGCCCGCAAGGACACGTCCTTTGTCGGCGTGCCCGGCAAGGGCGGCATTATCGTGCTGGATGTAACCGGCCTTACCGAGGAGCAGGTTGCCTCCATCGACCCGATGAAGGCCTCCAGCATCGAGGCGCTGGACCTTGAGCCCATCGCCTACTCAGTGGCTTCCGACGGCCGCATCCAGCTGGCCCGGGGCGGCAGCGAGGGTGCTATTGATCCCGGTCAGAGCCGCACCCTCTATATTGCCGCGCCTTACCGCGAGGCCGACGTGACCTTCGAGGGTGATGCCGCCGAGTCTCTCCCGGTGACGGCGGTCTTCGATGCCCAGATCTCGACGGTTGCCTCGGGCGACAACGTGGTGCTTGCCCAATGCTTCACCGACCACCCGGTGTTCTCCGCCGCCGAGCCCGGCAGCGCGTTTTTGACCGACGAGGAAGAAGAAGAGGCCAAGGCCAACCAGCCCGAGCTGCCCGGCCTGCCCACCATTGCGCCGAAGACCGACGATGAAGCCGACGACGAGGGCGAGCAGGCCGACAAGCCCGTGAAGACCCCCGAACCGGTGGAAATTCCCGAGCCCGCCCTTCCGGCCGATAACTACCGCAACCACCCCGAGTCCGCTCCGGTGATGCTGTTCACCGCCGCGACGGGGGCAAGCTATCTGGCGAGCACTTATGCCGCGGCTCCCGCCATCAAGCCCTTCGCTAACGAGAAGGTGGAGAAGCTCCCCGACACCTACCTGGACCCGAACCTGCACATCGGCAACGGCACCCCGGTCGACGGCGCCACCAACACGGTGATGATTAAGACGAGCGAGCAGGTGTTCATGTCCCTGCAGCCGAACCCCACCTACAAGTCCGGCTACCTGGGTAAATCCGACATCTTCGAGATGGACGATCGTCGCGAGGCGGCGGTTATCTTCCGCTTGGATATTCCGTACCTCTACTTCAACAACAAGGGCTCGGTGGAAACGCTGGATGCCGCCGAGTGGGAGAAGAAGAACACCGAGGCTCAGGCCCCCGACCTTAAGTTCAAGAACGACCACCAGCGCCTGGTTTACAAACCCGACACTGACGCAATCAACCGCTACGACTTCTCCCAGGATGGCAAGAACTGGTATACCGTGGAGGAGATGACCGACCCCAAGGACGGCTACATTCAGAAGGGCCTGTCGGGCACCTGGTACGTGCGCTACAAGGGCACGGGCGACAAGCTCTACCAGCTGCACCCCGACGCTCTTACCCTGTCAGGTCGGGTGTACTTCGAGGGTACCGTGCCTGACAACACGGGTGCGACCATCCTGCTCGGCTACGAGTATCAAACGTTCACCAACGCCGACCGCACCGAGAAGATTGGCTATCAGCCCACTACGGTGGAGCCCGGCCGCAAGCGTGCCGATGGTGCCCAGAACGTGCTGCGCGCCACCTTCATCCAGACAAACCTGAAGTGGGAGATCAACCACTCCTCCCTGAATACCCCGGTTCTGTGGGACCACTACAACTACGCCGTGTACAAGGTGGAAGTTGAGAACCAGTCCGACACCCGCGACTCGGAAATCGACTTCATTAACTACGTGCTCTTTTTCAACGCTGCTACCGGCTCCACCTCGGGCATTCGTGCCGAGGATTTGCTCACGTGGAAGAGCACCGACCAGGGCAATACCTTCAACAAGAACAACAATGTCAAGTACGAAGAAATCGGTGCTGTCTATATCGGCAAGCCCAAGCAGGGCGGCGCTCTTATTTACGATGTGTCGAAGCTGACCGATGAGGAGATTCGCCAGATTGACATGGTGGACTTCTCCAATGTGGCGGATTTCGACCTGAAGGAGCTGTCCTACGGCACCGGCGGCAAACCCGGCCAGATCACGGTGGATATTCGCGAGTCGGAGATGCCCTTCGGCAAGCATCTGTTCTCCCATACCGCTGCGGCGAACAAGTCGGCGGGCGACGACTTTGAGCCTCCGGAGGACGAGTCGAATCGTCATACGCTTCTGGTGGCCATGCCCTACACCACGAACTACGGCAACGGTTCGGGGGGTTACACCAGGGCGAAGCTGCAAACTAATGCCACGGTAAACTTCGGCAACCGCGGCTACGACAATGATGGCAACTCCAACGACTACCAGTGGATGAAGGACAAGATCCTCTATTCGAGCTTCCAGGCACCGAAGTTCGATGTGGCCCTGAAGAAATGGGCTCGCAACGTGGACAACCCGGCGAGCAAGTCCGAAAGCGAGTATGCCCCCCTCGGCGAGATGGTCACCTACACCATCGACTCCATGGCCAACAAGGGCAATACGCCGCTGTTCGGCCTTAAGGACTCAACCACCTACGGCCCCGAGCTGTCCGACAAGCTGCCCGAGGGCTTCCAGCTGTCCGGCGTCACGGTGCGTGTTGACGCGAGCGGCGAATCGAAGCTGGTCGGCGAGAAGGACCAGGCCCATCGCAGCGCGGATTTGTCCGACTGGTACGACACCAAGTCGGGCAGTGCCGTGCTGCAGTTCGAGGTACGCGACGCCGCGGGCAACGTCTCCTGGAAGAACCTTCCTGCGGGCTTAACGGAAATCGAACGCGCCGCGGATGATAGCTACGCCATCTACCGTATCGGCGAGGTGGACGATGTGAAGGGCGGCATTGCCGAGCAGCTGGAAGCGGCCCGCATCGCGGCCATTCCGGGCCACCATGCCCAAAGCGGGGCAAATCCGACCTTCACCCATGAGTTCACCGGCACGTTCCGCTTGCTGTTCAAGCACTCGCTGCCGGCCGATACGGCCATCGCCAGCTCCGTTGACGTGACGGGCCTCATGATGGAGCGCCGCTCCAACGGCCCCAACGGCCGCTACCAGAACGGTGCCGACATCACCTACGGCAAGCGCCTGTGGACGGTTAATCCCGATGGCTATGTCCAGGATAAAGTGACTACCCCGGGTGCCTTCGCCGACTTCAACCCGCGCGACCCCGAGCCCATCGATAACACTTACGCGTTCTCGATGTACGACGGCTCCGGTTCGGCGGACGTGAACATGGCCAC
This sequence comes from Adlercreutzia shanghongiae, assembly GCF_035830635.1. Classification (NCBI taxonomy): domain Bacteria; kingdom Bacillati; phylum Actinomycetota; class Coriobacteriia; order Eggerthellales; family Eggerthellaceae; genus Adlercreutzia; species Adlercreutzia shanghongiae. The sequence continues at coordinate 60,147 of NZ_JAYMFI010000013.1, forward strand.
CGAGGCGAAAAACCGCAATGCCCTGGTGGACACGGGCAACGCCGGCTATCGCTTCAAGTTCGGCAATAACTCCAAGTCGCGCATGGCGCCGGCCGTTATTGAAATCGGGCCGGTGCCCGATGGCCGCGACCCCATCACAAGTCCCGGCGGCGGGGTGACCATTCCGTCGGTGAAGACGCCCAAGTTCGTGGCGAATCAAATCCGCCTCGGCGCGGGCTTCTTCGGCACCGACCCCACCGCGGTGGTCGACACCATCACGCTCACCTATTACGCCACGATGGAACCCGCCGATGTGACCAAGCTCACGACCACCGTGAAGCTTTCCAGCTTCAAGCAGGAAATGAAGATGGTGGACGGGGTGGCCACGCCTACGGGCTACTATTATTACGACCTGCCCAAGAGCATCGGGTATTTGTCCGGCATCAAGATGGAGCTTGAGTCCTTCAAGAAGAACATGACCGTGGATGCCGCCAAGGCCACGGTGGAAATTAAGGGCATGCCGGTGGATGTGGGCGATATCACTGTGGGCTCTTCCATCCGCACCGACTATCTGAACCCGAATTCGAACATCACCAAGACCGATTCGGCCACGCTGCATTCCATGTACGTGCCCATCAAGCCCGAAGTGAACGCCTCCTACGGCTGGGTGGATAATACCGGCACCACGAGGGCCAACACCGCGGTGCCCTACCGCTGGGGCGACATGGACGATGAAATCGCCTACTTCCGCTACGACTTGTCCAACAACTCGAAGTACGAGATGAAGGACTTCGATATCGATGCGGTGGTGAACGGCACGGCCAAGCAGAACGACGGCACGCGCGACGCGTGGCGCGGCTTCATCACCCGCTCGGTGGTGATCCCCGGCTTCTCCTACGGCGAAACCAACATCTACGATGCCAACGACAACGTTTCCGGCACGGAGACGCGCTGGCACTACAACTATGGCTCGGTTACGTCGGTCGATGTCTTCGACGGGCACAACGCCACGGCGACCATCATGAAGGCCGAAGACGCCATCGACCCCAACGGCAGCTACGACATCGAGAATGTCATTAAAGCCATGCCCCAAGCGGGCGGCACCCATACCTTCGCCGACGGCACCACCCTTACCCTTGATGCCAGCGGCACGGTTACCCTGAAGGTGGCCACCGACGGCATTGTGAACGGAAAGCAGTCGGCCGACGCGGCAGAGAAGGCCCCGGTGAAGATGGTGCGCGTGCGCTTCGGCCGCGTGTACAAAGAGATCACGAACGCCAACTGCCCGAGGGTGTACCTGTACGGGCGCGCCGATACCCACAGCAACGTGCGCACCGATGTGCACGCCTTTGCCACCACGGCGGTATACGGCCCCGATATGCAACTGCCGAAGGGCGTGCGCAAAGAGGGCAACAGCCGCAACTATATGGAGCACAACGCCACCATGACCGTCGGCACCTTCGGCTCTTCCATCGCGTGGACGGTGACGAAGAACAAGGATGTGCGCCCGAACGTCGGCACCGAGAATACGGGTCAAAACGTTGAGGTGGCCAACTACTCCGATGGCAACTCCTATAACTTCACGTTGAAGAACACCGGGCTGAACCGCGCCGACAATGCGACGGTTTCGGTGAACATCGATGATTTGAGCCCCTATCTGACAGAGCCGGTCAACGACGTCCAGGGCTTCAAGACCCGCACCGTCACCTTCAACGAGGCTCTCTTCAACTTCGGCTCGACGGTGCGCGTAGATAACACGCCGGCGAAGCTGGGCAGCGCCCTGGAGAAGGCCACGTTCTACTTCCGCGATGTCATCGACGATGGCGCCGGCAACATGAGCGTCGTGGCCAAGGGGCAAACCGTCGAGCTGACCCTGGCCGAGCTGCAGGCGGCGTTCTCTGCCACCAAGGATGCCAACGGCAACTTCGCCCTGGATATGACTAAGGACAAGTTCGCCGCGATGGCCGACTTGTACCTGGAGCGCATCGAGCTGACCTATAGCGAAGTGGACCCGCACTTCGCCGCCAGCGACAAGCACGTAAATGCCGACAAGAACCGCGATATCGCCATCAAGCTTACGGGCAAGGTGAACCATTGGTACGGTCCGAAGGGCAACAAGTTCTCCGAGGGCACCATTTCCGGGCAGAACGCGCCCGTCGAGTACTCGAAGGTGCGTGCGACCCTCGATATTACCCAGACCGCGCCTTTGGACAACCCGAAGAACCGCAATTACGCCCAGGCCTTCTTCAAGGTGTACTTCCCCGCCATGGCGGTGCGCAGCTATGGCCAGTACGGTCCCGACGAGAAGCTGAAGGAGTACTACAACAGCCACACCTACGGAAGCGGTAGCTGCTCCGATGGCTCCTACACCTTAACGGCGGTGCCCTACGACCGCGACTTCAAGATGTGGGTGAACCTGTACAACGAGCGCAACGTGTCCACCTTGGACGATGTCGATGTGACGGTGAAGCCGCCCATGGCGTTCGATAACTCGCTCGATCTGGACAACAACGTCACCGGCGACTGGGTGGGCTTCCATACCACGAAGGTTACTATCAATAAGGAACTCTTCGAGGTGTTCAGCCACGGCACCGTGGGTACGATTCGCTTTGTCGGCAAGCCCGAGGGCATCGATACTCGCAACGCAAGCGATATCGTGTGGGAGCTTAAGCCGGACGCCGCCTACCTCGCCCAGGACCGCACCAAGGTGCCGGCTGCCGAGGCTCTGCCCGATTACTTCGAGGACGCAGACGGCCATCAGTTCACCTTCGATGCCGAGGGTGACTTGGTCGTCACCGAGAAGGACCTGCGCGACCATGGCATCATGAACCTCACCCAGGTCAAGCTCATCAGCTGGCAGGACATGGATGTAGATAATTCCAGCAATCGCAATGAGCAGAACATCGTGCTGGAGGGCTTCAGCGATCAGAACTTCGACAGCTTCCGTAATCTGAATGCGTCGTCTCAGAACTTCCTGCTGAAGCTGCGCGGTCCCAAGGCGAACCCGGCCGACACCACGGACTTGAGCACGCCTTTGGGCATTGCGGTGTCCAAGGGCATGACCGGCACGCCCGTGACGCGCACCGATATCTCCCAGATTTATATGTCGAAGATGTACTTCGATACCATCAACCGTGCGGGTCTCTACGATTCGAACAACGGCGGCAACACGAACCCTGTCAACAACGGCCATCGCTTCCAGCTGAACAACCTGGGCTCGTGGGACAGCTGCCACAGCCGCCACAATTCCAGCTATGCCTCCGATGCCGAGTACAACTATGCCCTGGATGTGGGCTACAAGTCCCAGGTTTCGCTGCTGGCCGACTTCCGCCAGGTGAACAATTACTACAACGAGGGCGCCCCCGAGCGCACCTGCCACTGGGAGCGCAACAACAACGGCATGTCCTACACCGGGCCGCAGACGTTCAACACCGGCATGGTGCTGCACATGACCCAGACCATGCCCAACGGGTATTTCGATTCCTACTATCTGAAGATTCACCGTACGGCAGCACCTTACTTCGATAAGATCACGGTCACCTACTCCGACGGCAAGACGCTGGAGGTGACGGGTGACGAGATCAAGGAGCTGCTCGCGGGCACAGATGCCGACTCCAAGGAAACCGACCGCTATGTCGATGGGGAGAAATACTTCCGCTTGAATCTTCTGGCCCGCGACGCTGCCGATGAGCCCGCGGCGTCGTTCGGTGCCGCCGCGCCGCTTTCCGACTCCTATCGCCATCCCTTCGACGACTACGAGAACGTGAATGTGACGGCGCCGGGCACGCCGAAGTTCACCGTGAAGAAGATCGATTACGTCATCCGCATCAACCAGCATCAGTTCGCCACGGGCGAGAACCGCTACATTTCCGGCGAGGGCGACTGGACCGATTCCAGCACGCCCGGCGCGGCACTGGGCATGCCCGATTTCGGCACCTGGCATCCCAACGTGGAAAATACCCGCGAGGCCATCATCGACCGCATGGCCATTGAGGTGAACGGTCGCATGTACACCGAGACCCCCACGGCCGGTGTGAACATGTATGTTGATACGGCCCTTGAGGTGGGCGGCACCAACTCCGGCAACAACCGTCCCGGCCACACGGCGCTGGTCCGTTCGGACACCAAGGACAAGCGTGCGGGCAACAACGTGAAGGACAGCAACGGCGCTGCGTCTCGCACCGATCTTGACGCCGACAAGGGTCGTTACGCTTCCGGCTGGTCCTTCCAGGATTTCCATCGCACCGGCGACTACCATCACCACTACGATGGCGTGGCCTACATGCGTCATCTGCGCAGCCGCACTAATGTGGTGGCCCGGGTCGATGGCAATTACACCATGGAAGGTATCACCTGGGACGGCAACGACCGAATACAGTTGGGCGACAGTGATAACTACTATCACGGCACGACCCATGCTCTGTTCGGCGGCGATGTGAATTTCAACACCTCGTTCTATCGCCATACGATTTATCGCGGGTTCTACACCGGCGATCAGTCCTACAGCAGCACCTGGGGTTACGACACCTACTGGCCCAACGACTGGGGCTGGAACTACACGGCCTTCAGCGACAAGGTGGTGCTCGGCGACACCATGCCCTGGTGCCAGCCCGACGAGGATCTGGGCTACTACGGCTTCCTTTCCACGGGCCTGTTTGTGAAGAACGGCGTGCTGAGCCACCTGAAGAGCTACGACCGCGCCTCCATCACCTTCGTAACGCGCAAGTGGGAGGCCACCGAGGACAAGAACGACGACGGCTTCGCTATCTTCGAGGAGCAGGTCGCCGATGCACGCACCTTCAAGCTTACCCACGACGGCTTGTATGTGAAGAACGGCACCGCATGGGACAAGCTCGATGGCTACGAGGGCTTGGATTTCCTTACGGCGACGGACACGACGGGCTCGGGCGGCTACATCCAGTTTGAGCGCCCTGATGAGGTGCCCCACAAGCGCATCGAGGAGTACAAGGCCGCCAACGGCGGCAAGATGGTGACCATCCCGCTGGATACCAACGAGTTCATCGCGTCCTATTCGATGGACTTGGGCCCCTATAACGGCAACGGCGATATCACCTCCGAATACACGGGCCTCAATGTTGACCGCGACGGCAACGAGACGGTTGTCGATATCCAGCTGCTCGGTCGGCCCTACATTTATAAGGGTCAGAAGCATCCGCCGTTCAAGAGCACCGCGAAGCACGATGGCTGCGACGCTGTCGGCGATGCGCGCAACCACGTGAGCGCCAAGGCCTATCATTTCAAGGACCTCGATCCGGCGACGGGCACCTACAAGATCAGCATCAACGATTACACGGCCACCAACCCGGCGGGCGGTTCGGGCGTGCATCAGGGCGCCAACGATTGGCGCAGCTCCTCTACGGCCAGCGTGACCCATCGCAACCGCGATACCGCCTGGTTCTTGGGCTACCTCATTCCGTTCGAGTACTACTCCTCGCTGACGGTGAATGAGAGCGGAAGCCAGTATCACGACAAGGGCCATCCCAACGTGGCCGACTACCAGGAAGACAACCTCACGCCCAATATCGTGCGTTACGAGGTGCGCTTCCGCAACAACAACGACAAGAGCGAGGGCGTCGACGACGAGAACCGCGCGGCCCATATCAGCCAGGTGCGTCTGAAGACGAGCTGGAACCCGGCGTTTACCTCCGCCAACGACGCCGACGCCATTCGCGTGCAGAAAATTTATGTGCCCAAGCAGTTCGTTCCCGTGGGCGGCCATGACCGCGTAGATACCTGGTTCCGTGCCCAGGACTTCCAGTTCACGGTGCGCACGGTGCGCGATGGCGTGAACGACACGACGGCCACGGTTAAGCTGTCCTGGGAAGATATGGTGCACCTCGGCATTCTGTCGGGTAAGGTGTCCGGCACAGGCATTTCCGACACCTTCACCGGCGACTGGAACCAGAGTGCGGAGTACCCGGATTGCTACGTCATCGATGTGGAGAAGTACCTCCGCCTGACCGAGATTAAGCGGGCCAACGCCGGCAAGAGCACCGATGACCTCTTCGGCCTGCTAGGCCTGAACCTCGCGGGCTTCAAGCCGGCCGACGGTCAGACCGAAGCCGATGCCAAGAAGGCCGTGCTGGACAAGATTCAAGCCGGCATCGTGGGCCACTACACGGCGGTCAGCAAGACGAACACCCTGGGTGGCGAATTCGCCAACGATGCCACGGTGAACCTCACCTACGCCGCGCCCTACGTGACGAGCGCCCAGTTCCTGTTCGTCTCGCCTCAGTCGAACCGCGAGAAGCCCGAGACCATGCTCGACTCCGGTCAGTGGCTCGGTGCCAACTGGAAGCGCGCGGCCGACGAGACCAAGGATAAGACCACCAAGTACAACGAGGACTGGCAGCACAACTTCGCCTTTGCCTACGACGGCGTCTATGCCGACCGCGAGGTGACCGACTTCCGCACGGCCACCAAAACGGGCAACGACCCGGCTAGTGGCAACTGGAACTACTGGTCTACGCCCACTTTCGATAAGCAGGGCAACGGGTTTGACGGCATGGCCATGTACGAGAACCTCACGGTTTCCGATGTGCAGACCCGCGACCCGAACAAGAACACCCTCGAGCGCCATGAAGATAACGAGCGCGGTTACGACTTGTCCCATCGCCTGGGTGCGCTGACCACCGATATGCAGCGCGGCAAGAAGGTGATGCTGAACGGCACTGAGAAAACCGTATTTGCCTACGACGCCGATAGCACCTCGGTCGGCTCGCCGTGGTCCTATGCGCCCGATGCCACCACCGGCACCAACGGCCACAACATCCCCAATGGCGACTTGTATGCGGGCGACTACGTGGAGTACCGTCTGTATGTGGGCTCTGGGGTGCCTGCGGGCCAGGGCACCGACGGCAAGGTGCTTACCGATCTTACCTATGACTCTCGCACAGGAGACTTCCTCGAGCTTGATCCCTTGCCGCTCGAGCACGTTGATGCCCGCTTCGAGGTGGGCGCCGGCCAGCGCATCGTTGGCTGGGAAGTGGAGAAGTACTTCGATACCGCGAAGAACCAGTGGGTCGAAAACAACACGGCGTCCCACGGCACGGGCGCGGTGCAGCCGGTGACGGCGCGGCTCACCAACGCCGACGGCACGGTGAGCAAGGCGGTGGACCCGCAGGTCGACCTCTCCCAGATTAATGGCGCTGAGCAGTACGACGACAATCGCAACCTCGTGTTCTCCATCGGCAAGTCCTACACAGCGACGAAGAACAACGCCGAAGCTACGAGCCAGATTGATCCGGGCCGTGGCGTGTGGATTCGCGTCATCACCCAGATGACCGACGAGCGCGAAACCGACGAGGACTACAACGATACGGCCAATCAGTCCGATCGTGCCGACAACCCCAGCTACCAGGGCCAGTCTGCTACAGCCAATTTCTATGCCGTGGCAGCGCCTCTGCATGGCTTTACCCAGTACCGCGTGTACAACAACACGGCCGGCAGCGAGGGCGGCAACAACAAGGCTACGACGGACTTCGCGTCCGATGCGAACGAACTCGGCACCATCGCCGGCGCCCATTCCACGGGTTCGGGCGTCTCGGACAACTGCGTTGCCAATGCCGCTACCAAGCTGTGGTACAGCTTCATCACTAAGGCCGACGAGCGCACGGTACGCTTCGATAATCGCAATCAGCTGGCGGCCCACGACCACTCCGATGTGGTGTTCCACAACCACGTGAAGGAGAAGTCGGGCACCGACCCCGATGTGAATCGCATCGCCATCACACCCGAGTACTACGACTGGGAGACGGGCAAGCTTGAGCCCAAGTCGGCCTCTGGCCAGCCGGCCAACGCTGACGGCAACCGTATGCGCCTGCGGGTGACCAACATCCGCAATACCACCTGGCATGAGTCCACCGTGACGGTGACCGTGTCCTTCATGCGCTCCGTGCGCGGTCTGGGGGTTGTGCAGGGCGCCTACAACGATGGCACCCAGGGCTTCGACGCCGACGGCAATCCGGCGGGCGAGCGCTACTTCGAACTGACCCGCAAGCCCACCTACACGGCCAATGAGGCACTTGACGAGCTCGGCTACCCGAGCGCCGATATCACCAAGCTTGCTGGGTGGAACGACACCACTCCGGCGGCGCGCTTGGGCCTGACCAACGCCTCGTCTGAGGCCGACCGCAGCCATGCGCTGCTGCCGGCTTCGGTCAACCTGACCGGCGACGGTGTGGACACCGCGGCGGCCGACCGCCGTCCGGCGGTGAAGATCGAGTACTACGTGCCCGATTGGAACAAGTCCTCCGTGCCGGCTACCACCACCCTTGAAGAGCGCGAGACGGTAACGCCCGACGATGGCACGACGCCGTCGACGCCTACGGCCACCGGCGCCTGGGTGAGCTACGAAGAGCTTAAGGCCCGCTACACCGTGAACGACCCCACTGTCCCGGGCAGCGGCGCGGCGCTCACGCCCGAGAAGCACACCGCCAACGGCAATGTGTTCCGCGACGTGACGGGCGTGCGCTGGACCTACTACGATGTGCCGGCCGTGGCCACAGGAGACGTGGCCTTCCCCCTCGATGACGTATCGCTGCTCGGCGTGGCCCGTTATGAGGACACCCGTCTCGATTCCACGGCGGTGAACCACCTCGCCGGCGAGCAGGAGAACCTCTGGTCTCCCTACAGCCAGGTGGACGTGGCCTTCACCCATACCGATCAGCAGAAGACGACCCTCGATTTCGTGGATGTGGCGAAGAGCACCACGGCCACCCCGGTGCTGAAGGACAACGCGCCGGTGACCCACGGCACGCTGCTCACCAAGCAGGACGAGGGCAAGCGCAAGGTCACCACGGTGTGGCGCCGTACGCCTGTCATGCGGTTCCAGAACCAGGTGTTCCAGTCCCAGAGCGAGGCTGAGGCCAAGTACAACGCCGACGCCAACCAGAAGACCGGCTACGTGGCCGGCGAGCAGCTCTGGTACAAGAACACGCTGATCAACGTCCCCAAGACCACCAACGATGGCATCACCACCCTGGAAGGCGAGCTGTACAACCCCGTCTTCTACGAGATGATTCCCACCGAGTACCTGAAGGCCGACGGCGACGCCAAAATCACCGCCCAGTGGCTGGCCAACCATGTGAAAGTGAGCTGGTACGAGAACTTCTACAACGTGGGCACTGGAAAAGTGGAACACCCCGACAAGGACGTGTACGCCCAGCGCACCAACGGTATGAAGCTTATCGTGGTGCCCGTGGCCGACTACACGCTGCCCGATTACGGCGGCGCCATGATCTACAACAACTATACTGCCACCCGCGGCAATGGCCAGAACACGAGCAACGTGACGACGCGCGGCGGCCACGGCAACTACTTCTCCCCGCTGAACCCCACGGCGGCCGGCACGAGCCAGACCACGTCCTTCACGCTGTTCAAGATCGCCTGGATTCCCCTGGATGAGGCGCTGCCCAAGGACGCGGCCGAGCCTGCCGACGGGCGCTATCGCACGCTGGTGGCCGACGGCACCCGGGGCGGCTCGGTGGTGGATGCGCCGCTGCAGTACGACCGTCCTGTGGATACGGTCATGCCGAACGCCACCCGCATGGAGGTGGGCGACCGCATTGAGCTGAGCTTCGACATCTACGCGTCGGTGGACAACCTGCCCCAGGTGTACCAGCGCCACGGCATCACGGGCGACCGCCTGAACGCCGAAGGCACCACGACCGGCCTTGAACCGGCCTACTTCCCCCGCGTGGGAGAGTACTACTACGCCGATTACGCAAGCTGGTACGACAACTGGTCGGGCCGTATCAACCCGCTCAACGGGACTCAGGGACCCATGGATACCTGGGAAGGCTACTACTTCAACACATCCAACATCCTCATGGACATGGACTTCCTCATGCTGGACTCGGCCTTCTCGGGCGACAAGCCGGAGCAGACCGACACCTGGGAGATGTTCGATGGCTCCTGGACCTACATCCCCGGCGAGCAGATCTCCTACGGCCATTACGGCTCGGGCTGGGATGTGAACAACTGGGGCAACAACGGCATGGGTTGCTACGCCTATCCCTACGACGACCATTCCGGCGGTGTGAACTATCACTCGAACATCCAAAGCTCGGTGGGCTCCGATGCCACGTCCATCGGGTACTTCCTCGACAGCGACATAAAGACCTCCAACAACAAGCAGCCCATCCGCTACACGCCGCGCCCGCAGGCGGGCACGAAGGAGTCGGTGGAGTTCCAGCTGCCCGGCGACACCCACTATGTATGGTGGTACGACGGCGACGACACGGCCAACGTGGGCGCCGGCAACCGTGCGTGGGAGAACAGCTACTACGGCAACGGAGCTCCGTCGCTGACCAACCGCAACCGCTATGTGCGCGACTGGTACGCCTACGTGGTGAAGCCGCGTGTGAACGCCACGCCGGATGACGCCCGTTGGGAATCGAAAACGCCGCTTGTGTGGTCCGAGACCCGCCTGCATATGCAGAAGGCGTGGCTGGCCACCTCGAGCCGCTTCATCTCGGCGGCGACGGCTACCGAGGGTTCCGGTGTTTCCAACTACGAGGCCCAGCGCTTCTACAACAGCGAGGACAGCCATGCCGGTTGGAAGGTGGGCTCCTACGACTATTCCGGCCAGCACTACCGCGACCATCGCGGTGTCATGGTCGGCCAGTACACCACCGCGCTGGAGTACAACCAAGACTTCATCAGCGAGCTTGTGGCCTACAACTACGGCGACCGCAACCTCGATGGCGTGGAGTTCACCTACGTGATGCCCCGTGGCGTGGAGCCCAAGATCGGCGGCGTGGTGAAGCCGGCCGATGATGACGATGATCTGGACGACAACGTGGTGAACTACTACGGCAAGGTGGTCATGCAGGTGAACGCCGAGGGCTTGGAGGCCCCCATCATCGTTGACGTGGTCAGTGTCACCGGCGATGTCGTTCTTGAGAACTTTGCCCTTACCCCCAACACGCCGGTGGTGCTCGGCGGTATGCAGAAGGCCACCGAGGAAGGTGGCGAAGACACTCCCTACACCTTCCCCGAGGGCGACTACTGGATCGTTATCAAAGAGGTGGGCGAGACTCCCGAGGGCCTTCCCTTCGCGAAGGGCGACTACAGCTACACCGTTCTTCTGACCGATGAGGACGGCAAACGCGTCAGCGAGAGCCGCCCGACGCCCTACAAGCCCCTGGCCTTCCACGTCACCTCCCACGATGGCATGGTGGCGGCCAACCCGAGCGAGACCGGCGAGGGCGACAACAAGGTGTCCACGGGCATTTCGGCTTCGGTAGACGACGCGCTTCTCCCCGAGAAGAAGAAGATTTACGCCGAGGATGACGGCACGAGCACCGGCACGCTTGTGCCAGTGAAGCTCACTCGCTACAACGGACTGGTCATTAACGGCGAGACCCCCGATGGCGATACGGTCATCACCATCAACGGCAAGAACTACCTGAAAGACGCCAACGGCAAGTACGTCAAGTGCGAGGACACCGGCCGTTTCGTGGAAATCGCCGTGTACGATGCCACCGTTCCCTCGCAGGTGAACGCCGAGCTTTCACTTGACCGCATCGAGCTTACGAGCGATGTTACCGTGCAGATCAACGCCGAGGGCGCCAGCCCCGATGCGCCGGCCACGATGCAGATCGTTGCCATGGTGCCGCGCGAGGTTGAGCGCGAGGTTGAGAAGCAGAAGCTCGATGCTAAGGGCGAGCCGATGGTCGATGCTGCGGGCAAGCCGATCATGGAGACCACGACGGTGACCGAGACTGTCTACGACGAGGGTGCGCCTGTCGAGGGCTTCGATAACATCTCGGTGGTGGCCAACGAGCCGGTGAAAATCGCCTCGTTGCCCCGCGGCCACTACGGCGTGAAGATTATCGCCTCTCCCCAGATGCCCAGCGAGCTGGGCGGCGGCCTGAGCTACTCCTATCCCATCGAGGCGACCCACTTCTACGTGGTCGGCCTGGGTGCCGATATCGAGATTCCCGCCTATGAGCTGGAGCATATCTGGGATGTGAGCACGCTGTCGCTGACCGTGGAGGCCTACGGTGCCGATACGCCGGCTGAGGTTATCATCCGCAACGAGAACGGCGACATCGTTGACCCGAAAACGGGTGCGGCCGTGCTGCCCGGCGAGGACGGCAAGCCGGTTGATGACGCGCCCTATCGCATCGCGGTGAACAAGGACGTCAGGACCGATCTTGCGAAGCTCGCGAAGGGCATCTACTACGTCACCATGGTCAAGGCGCCCACTATGGGCTACGACTACACAGTGAAGGAAGCGGAAGTCGTCGACGGTGTGCCCACGGGCAATGAGATTGATGTGCTCAAGCACGGCAAGTGGGATTTCATCGCCCCGACTGGCTCGGTGACGGTGGAGGCTGACGGCCACGGGAGCGCCATGGACATCACCATGACCTGCACCTTGGGCGATGCCCCGGCGGTTACGGCCGGTCAGTCCGCCGTGCGCCTCGATATCAAGGCGCCCGGAGCCCCGGAGAAGGCCATCTTCAAGTACAACCTCTGCCAGGTTGTCACCACCGGCGAGGGCGAGGCTGCGACAGAGACCGAGGTGGAAATCGACCAGCGCCTGGAGGTGTTCGCCAACCGCCCGGTCTTCCTGAAGAGCCTGGCTCCCGGCACCTATCGCCTGACGCTTGTGGAGTCGCCCAAGCTGGCCGATGGCACCACCTTCGCCTTGCCGGAGCGGCCCGTCGATTTCGTGGTTGAAGCCGGCGGTGCCCATGTTGATTTGGCGGTGCCGGTGGAAGTGGGCAAGAACCCCAGCCGGGTCACGGTGCGCGTGAAGGCCAACGACCTTGTTATCCCCGCTGGAGGCACCTTTACGTTCCGCCTGGTGGACGAGGCGGGCGATCCGGTTCAGATTACCGATGAGAACAACGAGCTAGTTGACAGCCGTACCGTGTCGGCCACGGCCGATACGACCCTCGGCACGCTTCCCGCCGGTGGTTACAAGCTTATTGTTATGAGCCAGAGCTGGGCAGAGAAGCCCTATCTGCACGATGCCAGCTTCACCGTTGACGGTACGGGCGGCCCGGCCATTGCCGAGGTGTCGGCCAGTGTGACGGAGCCCGAGCGCACCGAGGCGGTGGCAGCGGCCGCCTTCTCGCTGCTCGCCACCGAGCTGTTCGCCGAGGCGGAGCACACGATTGCCCAGGCCACGGGCCTGCCGGTGAACCTGACCGCCGCCAAAGACGAGGCGCCGACGGCTACGACGGCGCAGCCCGCGACGGTGACGGGAGCGGGGGCCGAGCAGCTGCTCGCCAGCGCCCAGGGCACCGTCAGCGAGGAGAGCGCGCTGACCGATCCGTTCACCGAGACCACCCTGGCCAACGCTGCCGTTGAGGCTCAGGTGGCCGCGGGCGAGGTGACGGTTGCCCCCACGGCGCTGTCGCTGTCGGATTACACGGCAAAGCTCGCGACCACCTCCACGGCGCCGACGGCAACCACGCCGGTGCCCGTGCCGGTGCCGACCTCGACTCCGACGGCCAACGGCGAGTACTTCAGCGACGAGGAGCAGGCCGCCATCGAGACGGCGCTCTCCGGCATGACAGTGCAGACGGCCGCCGTAACGCCGACGGTCTCTGCAGACGAGCCCGCCTCCGACGGGCCCGCTGACAACGGCATCGCCTTCTTCAGCGCTGAAGGTGCAGAGGGCGTTGACCCTTCCGAGGGCGCCATTAACACCAACGATTTGGCCGACCTCTCGGGACGCATCAAGGCTCAGGTGTACCTGCTGAAGGACAGGAATGATCCCAACAATAAGGATAAGGCGAACTTCGCCACGACTATCGGCGGCAACTACTCCCAAGATCCTTACACCAATGCCCAGTGGGTCGACATCTCCGATCTCATGGAAATTGAGGTCGTGCAGACTCCCACGAGCGAGTTTGCGGGCTACTACGCTCCCAGCTCTATTCAGGACCCGTATCTGGCCAACGGCAGCAACCCCGCGGCCGGTATCGCGGCCACGGCCGACGCCTCGAACAGCACGTACACGGCCGTGCGCGCCGAGGGCACCACGAACCAGTCCATCAGCTATCGCGACAGCTCCCAGCCTTGGGTGCTGAAGGTGAAGGTGAAGCAGGATCTGGCCAAGTGGTTCGGCCGCACCATTGATATGCACAGCTACGACGCGGCCGATCCCGATTACATCCGCAACTGGGGTGAATACGCCAAATATGCCGAGGGTCTTAAGGCCATCCTTGAGGGCAAGGCCGGCGGCTATCAGATTAAGGTGAACATTCCCTCCCATGTGTTCGGCAACAACGAGAGCGAGCGCTGGTACGACCGCGTGCTCACCCGCCCGTGGGACGACCCGACCAAGGTCGTGGGTCAGAACAAGGCCGAGGGCGAGGAGCCGAGCCGCTCAAGTGCCTACTACCAGGTGTACGACTACGACCACTTCGAGGGCACCGCTCGCGATCGCCGTACCCATATCCAGCCCTTCGGCATGGATTACAAGTACACCATCCGTCGCTGGTACCGTAATCAGGACAGCGGCGGCGGCAACGAGGACGAGCTGGCCGGCTCTCCCAACATGCCCGCGGTTAACGGCTGGACGATTCAGAACAATACGGTGCGCACCACCACCGTCGACGACACCAACACGATCGCCGACCCCATGGGCGTGCTCGCTGCCAACGAATTGCCCGCATCGGCGACGACCGAGAACGGCGTGGATGAGAGGCAGTACTTCTGGAAGAAGGCCTACAAGGGCGAGGGCTCTACCGGACCGGTGCTCTACGCCCAGACCGGCACGAGCGCCGTCATGCGCAAGCCGGTGGTCCGCGTGTGGAACTCCATCAGCCTGCCCGATGTTCTGTCCGGCACCCAAGAGACGGGCACCGTTACCGATGGCGTGGGCGCCACCTCGGCCAACTACTATATGGAGGCCGAGACCGACACCCGTCAGGTGAACGTGCATGTAGAGAACCGCTTCTGGTGGGATTCGCTGTGCCGCAACTATGGCTACATCAACAGCGGCGGCGGCGTGAACGACTGGTCCATCAACGAGAACCGTTGGCACACCTATTCCCGCGAGGGCGGCCAGATGGGCGACTTGGTGCTGCCGGTGGTGACTGTCGTGCTGCCCTTCGGCATCACCCCGGTGCATCGCGAGACCCGCAAGCCCTACGGCCAGTGGCCCGGCGTCACCCAGCCGTTCCTCTACGAGGACTGGGACATCGCCCAGTCGGCCAACGCGAACTGGAACTACCAAGACCCGGTGAACCAGAACGAGAGCGCCCAGTGGCTCAAGGACAACTTCGTCGCGACGGTTACCTACGAGAAGGTGGAGGCCGATGCCACCCAGTACCCGGCCGACGATATCAACGACGATAACTACCGCTTCGTGGTGCGCTTCCTGCCCAAGGGCGACGATTTGAACCACGATCCTTCCACCGAGCAGCGCATCCGCTCGCATGAGATGGATACCTTCAAGTTCTCCATCGCCATGAACGAGGAGCCGGAATGGGAGGAGCTGCCGGCTCACAAGGAGGCCTCGCGCACCACCGAATCCATTCGCACCTACGTGACGAGTGCCATGACGGGCTACAAGGGCCTGGTAGACAACGACATCGCCGGCAATCCCTATACGGTGGGGGCGCCGTCCCAGTTCCGCGCCTCCGGTGACGCCATCGGTCGCGATACGCGCCTCGATGCCGTCTCAGCGTCCTACTTCACCCGTTGGGGCGATTACGGCGACTACAACACCAACAGCTCGAACCATCGCTACAACACCACCAACGCCCTGGGCACGGCGCTCTACACCGATGCTCACGGCTGGGATGCCTACCGCTATCAGTGGGAGTACGACAACGTCTTCGACGGTTCCTACACTTATTCCCACAACTGCTATATCGATGGCTACGGCAACTGGGTTCATAGAACCCATTACTGGAATGCGGTTACCATGGTCCGCCGTTTGCCGCACAACTACTACAACGCTGGCACCCAGACCAACGACCAGGTGCAGTACAGCCACCTGACAGGCTACTTCGGCACCTATACCGAGAAGGACGGCTCCCAGCGTCCGGGCGGTCCGCTCATTGCGCTGACCGGCAACGCCGGCAATGAGGGCATGAACGTCTCGGAGTACAACTTCCGCACCCAGTACGGTCTTTCCAAGGCGACCACCAACAACCTGAACAACAACTACGTCGACGCTGACGGCACCCTGACGGACGACAGCACGAACTCCAGTGCCACCCGCACTGAGGCCTTTGCTACGCGCAAGGACGACAAGTATGCCGAGCACGTGGACCGCGGCGCCTTCGCTGCCAGCAAGATTCGCCTGAAGACCCCGACGCTCGGTTCCGCCTACAAGATTGAGAACATACCGACGACTAAGCCGGTGGACGATGAGAACCTCACCGAGGAGCAGCAGGCCATTGCTGCCGGCGACCTGGGCAAGGACGAGACGCTTCCTCTGCCCGGTGCGGCCAACGGCGCGCTTCTCACCAGCAACCAGGCCAAGTCGAAGGCCGGCACCTACGAATACGATGACGAGATGTGGTTCTCGGCCACCTTCAGCAATTCCGTCATCGCCAACAAGAACGCCTCGGGCCAGCAGGGTAAGGAGGGCGCGCTGCAGCATGCCAAGCTCGTGTTCTCCGTGTACCTGCCCGAGCAGGTGACCTTCTACGACCAGAAGAAGCTCATGAATTTGGGCGAGGTGGTCACCCCGGCCGACTTCGAGAAGCTGTTCTGCGATTACACCGACAACGATTACTCCTTCTATGTGGAGCACACCTACCGCGATCGCCACTCCGATACGGGCGTGGTGAAGGACCCGGTCACGGGCTCGTCGGTGTATCCCAAGCGCGAGAACCAGCAGAAGAAGTACGAGCGCTTGACGCCCAAGCAGCTCATCGAGCAGGGCTGGACCGTGCGCGTGCGCGTGCAGCCCGACTACGACAAGGACTCCTATGGCGCGCTGGCCTCCGGTGCCGCCAACAAGCACAGCGAGTACGGCAAGCCCGATGTGGACGATCTTGACGACGGCGTAGATGCCGCCGACGTGAAGAGCCGCATCCGCGGCGGCGAGACCATCGTCTTCGAGCTCACCCCGCCTGATGACGCCAACGACGCCGAGTTCGAGAAGCACGCGAGCTTGCTGTCGGCCTTCTGGGACAACGTTCGTGCCGACGGCTATCTGGGCGCCGGCGATGCCGTCACCCTGAAGGTGCGCACCCGCATCGATAACGTGGGCGACGAGGAGTCGGCCCTGGAGGGACTCACCGACGAGAACGGCGAGCCTCTGCCCTACAACCAGCAGAAGGAGCTGGTCCGCAAGTGGTCGACCCAGGCGACGAAGGCCTACTTCACCACCGAGGACCGCGACGTGGTCTGGTTGCCCAAGGAGACCGGCTGGTCGCACCGCTGGATGGGCGAGGACAAGGACATCACCGTTTCCAAGGACACGAAGCTGTTCAAGGCCAAGACTGATGCCGCGGGCAACGTGCTCTACGGCGAGGACGGCTTCCCGCTCTACGAGCCTCTCGTGGCGGCCGATGGCGCCGCTGAGCAGACGGTGAGGCTGGAGCAGGGCACGCTGTACCTGCGCCCGACGGTTGAGCAGGACTCTGCCAATGTGTACGGCGTGGGCGGCTTCAACAACCAGTGCCCCGAGTACTTCCAGTGGGCTGATGAGTCGTCGCTGGTCTACGACTCGCCCGAGCACGAGGACCCGGATACCAAGGACATCATCGCTGCCGTCGACTACGACAAGGACGGCGTGTACACGAGCGGCGACAAGGTGACGGGCAAAAAGGATGTTCGCTCCAAGCTGCCCGAGCGCCATATGTCCTCCACCTCCGGTGTGTTCACCATCCGCAAGCCCTCCGCTAGCGTGCGCGTGGACACCGGCATGGTGCGCGTCCCCACCAACGACAGCAGCTCTACCGACTCCACCCAGTCGGGCAACAACAACCTGTGGGTTACCCAGGCCATCAACACCGGTGCAGCGGTGAACAGCTTCATCGTTGACTGGCAGGTGCCGCTGTGGGCTTTGGGCTCCCAGAGCAACGACAACGCGCCTTTGGGCAGCGCGACGGTGCCGGTGGGCAAGGTCACGCCCGATATCGAGTACGTGAAGAGCGGCGTGTGGGAGATTCCCGGAACCTACGAGTTCGAGCTGAAAAACCCCGTGACCGGCGAGGTTACCAAGGCCGCCGAGGGTGACCACTACTTCACCGTCGAGGGTAAGGAAATCGGTGCCTGGCGCATCGACTTCCAGCGTGCCCGCTCCCGCGAGGTCACCATTCCTGACCCCGAGACCAAAGAGCCCGTCACGACCAACCGCACCGTGTGGCCCTACTACGGCAACGACGACAACGACTACGTGCCCGCCAAAGGCACCGAGCTTATCAAGAACGAGGAATACGACCTGAAGAGGGACGAGTGCGACTTTGTCTTCAAGGCGACGACGAAGCGCGTTCCGGTAGACACGCCGGAGGCGGCGGCCAACCGCGAAATCGAGGACAAGCTGTGGGTGCTCGTCTACGTGCGTCGCGCTCATACGAACACGAAGCTCTCCAACAGCGGCTATGTGGAGCAGAACGGCAACAGCCCCGTCAAGCAGGATCGCGAGAACTTCTCCATGCCCGGCACCGATGCCGACCGCGACTACTTCTTCGGCGAGGACGATGCGAAGGACTACAACACCGCCGGTTCGGCCAACACCTACAAGTGGGAGCTGGTGGGCTGGACGAAGGTGTCCGCCAAGCAGAACATGACGTTCACCCAGGGCGTGGCCAAGGCCGGCACGCAGATTCGCCAGGTCCGCTGGGTCATTCGCGCCTGCGATGAAGACACTTCGGGCAAGCCTATCGTGGATGACGAGACGCTGTCCCATGAGGTGCCGGTGCCCTCGGGCTTCCGCCTGGCCACCGATGCCGACGCCGATACCGCCGCTGTGGAGGAGCCCGACGAGGTGGATCCGCTGCGCAACAACACTGGCTGGCTGAAGCAGAAGGATTACAACGACCAGGTCGTCTACAAGTACATCGACCGCAACTTGGGCAATGTGAACGAGCTGGCCGATGCCAACGGCAACCTTACCGGCGTGTACAAGATTGCCCCGCACAAGCTGTACTATTTCGGCGAGGTCATCACTACCAAGGGCGGCGAGGGAGGCCGCGAGCTGTCGGAGGCCGAGATGGAGGCCGCCCTTAAGGGCACGGCCCCCAATCCCGTCGTGGGCGGTGACGATTGCTGGGATCGCACCATGCAGGGCGACCTCATCGTTCAGGCCCATGAGGCCCAGTGGGTCATAGGCACCTCCATGCCCTCCACCATCACGGCCAATGCTGCCGGCGTCCTGGGCCATGCCTTCATCAGCGAGCTGCCGAAGATTCAGACGAACCTGCCCTTGGTCGGCACCCAGTCTTTGGGCGAGGCTGAAGCGGGCCAGGAAGTGCGCCTGCTGGCCGAGACCGATGTGCCCGACGAGATATCGGAGGCGGTGGCCTCGGCCTTTGCCGACAATGGCGTGACGGCCCAGGTGATGGATGTGCCGAGCCCCCGGGCCAGCGACGCCGACAACGCCAAGGCCTTCGATGAGATGGTGGCCGCCATCGGCACCGTGACCCTTGACAGCAAGCCGGCCATTGTCGCTGCCCGCGCCTTCTACGACAAGTTGTCCGAGGGCGCCAAGGCCCTGGTGCAGAATCTCTCGCTGCTCAGCGACGCGGAGCAGGCCCTCTATATGCTGGAGAACCAGGACCAAAACGTCGTGAAGTCCGACTCGGTGCACGTGAACCACTTCGCTACGGTGGTGCCGCGCTACGACGACACGAAGTACGCCCAGTACGAGCGCTCCCGCGCCGGCTTCTTCCGTTCCGATGAGAAGCCGACCATCAAGATTGACGCCAAGCAGTGGTACTTCTCCGGCACCACCAACAGCGGCTACGGCTGGAACAGCGAGTCCATCATGCTCGACCCCGAGGACTCCCTCTTCCTGCGCTACGAAGTGACTCTCTACAACATCTCCGAGGGCCAGCTGCGCCTGCTCGGCTACGACCCGGAGGACGAGAGCACCCCCTACAGCATCGACACCTGCACCAACCCATCGGTGTCCACGCTGCTGCCCCGCATTCAGAATTTCGGCCCGACGCCGGAGTCGATGTTCAACGTGCTGCCCGATCTGACGCCCAAGCAGAAGACGCGCCTGACCCAGGCCGATGCCGTGCGCGCCATTGGCACGAAGCTGCAGCAGATTGCCAGCGATGACGACCGCGCGGCCTTCGAGGCGCAGCTGCGCTCTCTGGCCTCCGAGCTTCAGGCGCTGTGCGGCCGCGAGCTGACGGAGACGACGCCCGAGCTGAAGGCCTCCATCCTCCACGGTGACGATGTGCCCGATTCATCGAAGGCCGAGGTTGAGGCTACGATTAACGCCCTGCGCGCGCAGGTGAAGGTGCTTTTGGGCTACCACCCGCGCATCGTTCACGAGGACGGCACCGAGACGCCCGAGGGCTACGACATCAGCGAGGTGGCGCTTTCCGACGCCAAGGTGGCCGGCAAGAACATCTTCGCTCAGGGCAACGCCCTGCAGAAGCGCGTCGAGAAGGAGCGCCCCTACAGCCGCGTCTTCCAGTACGTGCCCTCCAGCGACCTGTTTGCCACGGCCACATCCGACGGTCAGCTCGACTGGTCGGGCAACCGCATGGCCAACGACGGCTTCGATTACAAAAACGATGCGATGCAATCCACCCAGCGCGCCGTGAAGCAGGGCGAGTACCTGAGCCCTCTGGCTGAGGGCTATCGCCGCCAGCCCACGAGCGCCTCGGCCGGCGACGCGAGTCACATGAACTCCCAGGTGCCGCTGTGGACCTACCGCGTGGTGAAGTTCAAGCAGTACGAGCGCGACGAGTTCAACTACCTGTGGACGCAAAACGACGATGGCACCTGGAACTTCGTCGGCACCATGGACGACGAGGGCAAGGTCAGCCGCGAGCTGCCCGAGGGCACGACGGCGCCGGAGAAGCCCGAGGGCACTACCAAGCCCTTCACGAGCCTCACCGATTTCGAAGAGCTGACGCCGGGCACCTCCACGGCGGCCATCCGCCCCGAGGAGGGCATGACCAAGCTCGGTCAGGGTGTGCTGGCCAACGGCGGCACCGAGATTTCCGCCAAGGACGAGTATGCCTACCTCTACGACGTCGACGGCAAGGTAGAAACCTCGACGGGCACCTCCCAGAACCTGACGATGAACACCCGCCGTTCGTTCACCTGGAACTTCCTGGGCCAGAACGGCAGCCGCGGCGTGCTCAACCCCGGCGAGGCCATCATCCTCGACTTCATGATGCAGTTCTCGCCGAACTCCTCGGCTTCCACCGATGTGGGCAACGCGCTGATCTTGTCCTCGTACGCGGACAAGGCCGGCTCCTACGACTTCTACGACTACCCGCTGTTCCGCTCGGAGACCATCGAGGATAAGAAGGTGACGAAGATCGTCACCAAGGCCACCATCAACGACCCGGAGAGCTCGATCATCAAGGACTCGTCCTACCGTTCCGACATCAACGACGGCAACGGCAACGGCGACCGCTCCGAGACGCTTCTGCGCAAGGACACGCCCTCCATCGGATGGTCCAACAACGAGCAGGTCATCCAAGAGAAGATGGTGCAGCCCAAATACACCGACGAGAAGTTCTCGAAGCGCTCCCAGACGGCGGCTGTCCCCGAGGGCACAAGCTATACCTACGAGAATATCCAGCAGTACACGGGCATCAACGATTCCACGGCGCTCATTTACAAGCACTCCACGTTTGCCGACACCCTGCCCTATTCGAACTACAAGGACCCGGAGCGCCAGGGCGACAAGGAGACGTCGGAATTCGACGTGACCACCAAGACCTTCACCCTGCGTCAGTCCCAGTGGAGCGGCTGGCTGCAAGACCTTGACTCCGTCAAGATGGAGTACACCGATACCACCCCCACCGAAGAGGGCGATATCGTGGGCAGGTACGAGTTGCGCATCGCGGATGCCAAAGACCCGGTGACGGGCGAGACGCTGACGGCCCAGGCCTCGGTGTGGGTCGGCCCCATTGCGGTGACGGGCACCGGCGACAAGGTGAAGTACGCGCCGCTGACGACCGATGACATCTACGAGCCCATCGATGTGGCCAGAAAGGCCGAGGCCGAGGCCATAGCCAAGGGCGGCGAGAGCTGGGCCGGAGACGAGAACGACGCGTTCATCACCCGCTGGGTGGCGCAGAAGACCACGGGCATCACCTTGGGCGAGGACGGCAAGACCGTGACCGAGGAGGTGCCGGTCTCGCAGTCCATGGCCTCTATCAACATGGTGAACATCAACGACCTGAAGGCCTATGTGAAGAAGCATCCGGACGAGGAAGAGGCGCTTACCCGCTGCATCGGCGCTATCTGGTGCCGCGTGCTGGACGACAATCTCGTGCTGATGGCCCGCAACGGCGATGTGCGCCTGAAGTACGACCTGAAGGCCCCGCTGAACCTTCCCAAGTACCTGGGCAACGCCGGCAAGGCCTACAAGTCCGTCGACGGTCTGCCGGAGGACGCGACGCCTCTGCAGGAGCGTCTGTGGGAGACCAGCCAGTGGAACACGTTCATGTCCATGGTGGACTACCGCCAGGGCACCTACCGCAAGCTGGAGAACAAGCCGGCCGGCGTGTATGTGGACGCCCCCGAGGGCTTCGGCTACATCGGCAGCTACGTGTGGATGGACACCAACTGGGATACGCTGCAAAACGACACCAAGGGCGAGGTGGTTACCGATACGCTCGGCAACGAGACCACCTATCACAAGGGCGAGAACGGCCGCTACATTCTCTCTACGGAGAAGAACATCGCGGGCGGCAAGTACACCTATACCTACGATGGCGGCAAGGACACCTCCAAGCTGCTCACCGACCTGGATTACGACGGCGTGCCGGACGATCCGGGCGTCAACGGTGTGAAGGTTGAGCTTTTGAACGAGTGGGGCGTGCCGGTGAACCGCAACGGCGACGCGGTGGTGCAGGTGAAGATGGACGCCAATTCCAGCAAGCTCACCTGGGTGAAGGCCGACCCGAAGACCGGCGCGGCCGTGAAGGGCCTCTACGGCTACGAGCCCATTACCACCGACGAGAGCGTTAGCTTGGGCGCCTATGTGTACACCACCGAGTCCGACTACTACAACAACCGCGGCTACTACATGTTCTCCATGCTGAAGCCCGGCACCTATCGTCTGCGCTTCACCTTCCCGCAGAAGTACGCCAACTACGCGCTCACCACCAAGCGCATCGGTGCCTCTCATGCCCCGGTCATCGAGGTTGACGAGAAGACGGGCAAGGTGAGCTACCCAGGCGCGACCGAGGACATCTCTGCTTACATGATGGTGTCCCGCACCAACAGGCAGATGGTGGCCGTGTCCGATCCCATCGAGGTGGAGCCGGTCGTCTTCGATGCGGCCGCCTACGCCGCGGGTAACGACCCCGACCACGAGATCTACGATGCGAAGATGACGAGCTACAACGTCGGCATTGCCTTGCCGGTGGTCTACGAGGGCGTGGCCTATCGCGACGACAAGCTGGCCGGCTACGAGGAGATGGAGGAAGACCCCGACGAGGGCGGTACCGGCGAGGGCGGCGGCGATGTGGGCGGCGGCGATGACGACGACGATCCCTTCGCCCCCAAGAGCGCCCAGGCCTTAAGCGCTGCGGCTTCCCCGAAGGCGGCGGCCCCCGCGGTAAGCCAGGGCACCCCCGAGCTGCCGGGCATCTCCACCCTGTCGCTGACGCCGGACAACGCCCCGGCCTACGACGCCTCCCAAGGCGAGCTGCCTCCGTTCATCATGGTGAACGGCAAGCCCACGCTGAACCTGAACAAGTACGTCGAGCTCGATGGCTCGGTCGACCCCGAGCTCATCGACGGCGTGCTTGACTGGGTGAACGTGAACTTGGACGAGTCGAACCCCTACGAGTACGCCGTGCGCGTGGATGAGCTGCGCCTGAAGAATATGGAAGTTCGCGTCATGGTGCAAAACGCCAAGACGAAGAAGTGGGAGCAGGCCTACGACACCAACGGCAACATGGCCGTGGCTCAGACGGACTGCTACCTGGAAGTGTCGCTGGACGGCGGCGCCACCTACCAGCGCGCCTTCGACAACGACGGCAACAACCTCGTAAGCGCTGAGGTGCTGCGCGAGGTTATGAATGGCGAGAACCCCCAGGGTCTGTATCGCTGGACGCCTCGTACCGCTGGCAATACCGATGCCACGGGCTTCTTCCACTTCAGCCTGGAGCCCTTCCACAACTACAAGGTGGTGTGCAAGGACACCCGTGCCCGTATTCTGAAGCCTTCGGTTATGACCTGGGAGAACGACCCGCTCGCTCGCCCGACCAAGAATGCCGAGGACCAGGATAAGGTGACCGTGGGCACCGGAGAGGCCCAGGAGGCGCGCCCCAAGGACGAAGTGGCCGCCATGTGGGACAACGACCTGTGGCTGAAGAGCGGCTCGGCCGAGACCAACAGCTTCTACGCCGAGGTACCGGTCGATGAGAAGGGCCGCGCCGTTTACGAGGACGCGAAGAACCCTTGGAAGGGCTACAAGATTTACGACAAGCTGGCCTTGGGCTGGATTGACGGCACCAAGGGCTTCTTGGGCAACTACGTCTGGTCCGACAAGTCCGGCTATATGGAAGACGGCGTCATGCAGCACTACGACGGTCTGCAAGGCGACGTGCCCAACATTGGCGTGGGCCGCGTGAAGGTGATCCTCGAGCAGTACTACTGGCTGCCCTCCGATGCCTCGTCCGCCGAGGGCGCCTACAATCCGGGCACCACCAACGGCACTTACGGCAAGGGCCGCTGGGTGTTGAACGACCTGGAGTACAAGACCACCATGTCGTCCAGCTCCGGCAGCTACATCTTCAAGGGCGTTTCCACCTACGTGGTTGATCCGAATGCGCCCAAGACCGTGGCCGAGGAAGACAAGACGAAGTATCTGGCCGGTTACCGCATTCGCATCGACCGCAACGATTTGAAGCTCGTGGCGCGCGACTATGGCCTGACGTTCCGCAATACGCAGGATTTGGTGGCCAAGGTCTTCGACGAGGAGATCGACTCCGATGCGGCCATGGGCGCCCAGCTGGTGCTCGATGGCGAGGGCAACCCGTACTACAAGGACGGCAAGCCGGTTTGGGCCTACTATCTGAACGAGATCGGCTCGGGCGATCCTGCGGTGGGCGGCATTGGGCCGAACACGAACCGCCCCTCGGCGGCTCACGACACCGATGTGTCCTACCAGCAGATGATCGTGGTGGCGGGCAACACCGACACCATGGCCCGCGAGAACCTCGTGGCCTACCTCGTTGAGCTGGGCCGCGTAAATGAGGACGATGCCGCCAAGGTTGTGGCCAGCCAGACGGTGGACATGCTGATTGAGCAGTTCTCCACCGACGAGCTGCGCAACTACCTGCTGGCCAACAAGGTCATCGAGGAGAGCGATTCGGTGACCGTGGACCGCATGAAGGAGCTGGCTGCCAGCTTCAGCGGCACGACGGTGGGCAACGACCGCGCCGTGCAGGGCGGTCTGGCCACGAACGCCTCTCGCGCGGTGTACGATCTGGGTGCTGCCCAGCGTATCGAGCACTGGGACGTGGGCCTGGTTGAGGTGCCGCGCTCGTCCATCACCGGCAAGGTGTGGCACGACGAGGACTACGACGGTGTCATGGAAACGGGCGAGGAAGGCCTGGCTGGCGAGTCGGTGGCCCTTGAGCAGTACTACTGGGACGGCACGGCCTGGGTGCGCAACGACCGTTTCGGTGCCGATGTGCGCACCTCGGTTGAGGATAGCTGGCGCACCGAGACCCGCCAGGACTTCATGGGCGTGGACTACACGGTGTGGCTGCGCGACTACACCGATGCCGCGGGTGCGAAGGTGACCTCTGAGGTGACCAAGGCCGAGGACAAGCTGCCCATGGCCAGCACCCAGAAGGACGGCTTCATCTTCGTCGCCACCGACAAGAACGGCGTCTACACCTTCCAGAATCTGCCCACGGCCTACACCAACGACGAGGGCGAGCACTTCCTGGCCGCCTATCGCGTGGTGCTCAACGGCCTGCACAAGGACGTGGCGAAGGACGACGACGGCAACGTGCTGTACAGCACGCCGTGGATGATGACCAACTATCACCAGGGCGACGATGTCGCGGCCGACTCCGATGTGGCCGACGACCAGAGCCCGGTGGCCGCTACCTACCGCGTGGTCGGTCGCGAGACGGCGGGCGAGGACAACCTCGTGCGCGCCCACGACGGCCAGATCATCCTGGCTGCCGAGGTGAGCGCCGATCGCGTGAACAGCCTGCAGCCCTCTCAGGTGGACATCTCGTATGCCGATGTGTACGAGGGCGTCTCGGGCACCGTGCGCTACGACTACCTCACCAAGCGCGCCCATACCGTGAACGGCGGAGACGTGGGCGAGCTGCCGGTGCCGCGTCGCGAGGTGGCCGGCCGCGTGTGGCACGATGCCAACTACGACGGCAAGCAGGCCATCGTGGAGACCGAGGAGCTCGTGCTGGACGAGAACGGCCAGCCCATTCCGGTGCTTGACGAGAAGGGCAATCCGGTGCTGGACGAGAACGACCAGCCGAAGATGCTCACCCGCAAGGTGCGCTCCTACGGCGCCGACGAGCCGGGCATCGAAAACGAGACCGTGACCCTCACCCAGTGGTACTGGACGGGCACGGAATGGCAGCAGAACACCGCTTTCGGCACCGACGACTTCAACGCCTTGGCGGCTATCGCCACCGACGAGTGGGCGGCGGGCGAGCCTTACGAGGGCACGCTGGCCGATGGCGCCGTGACGCTTCTCACCAACGAGGATGGCGAGTACTGCTTCAAGAACCTGCCCACGGCCTATGTGAACGAGAAGGGCGAGCTGTTCTTGGCGTCCTATCGTCTGACGCTGGGCGGCCTGGAACAGCAGGAAGTGGTGAAAGACGGCAAGGTTGTCTCCCGCGTGCCGTGGCTCATGACCCGCTACCACGAGGGCGCTGCCGTGGGCATCGACTCGGATATCGACGATAAGCTCGAGGGCACGCTGCCCTCCTACAACCTGCTCGGTCGCGAGAGCGCGTTTGAGGATTCCGCCCCGGCTGGCGTGCGCGCCCGTGACGGCCAGATCATCCTGGCCGCGCCCAAGGCCGATGACGTAAGCGTTGTGGACGGCAAGACCACCATCGTGAATCTGCCGCTTTCCGAGGCCATCGACCAGGCTGAGGGCAACGCCCTGTACGACATCATGCGCGCCCGCAAGCAGGCCGACGAGGTCTACGACGGCGGCGACGCCGGCCAGCTGCCGGTGCCCACCCGCTCTATCGAGGGCCTCGTGTGGCGCGACGCCGACTACGACGGCGTTCAGGACGAGGGGTATGAGACCATCACCGTGACGGCGGCCGACGGCACCACCTCCTCTCTGAAGAAGCTCAAGGAAGAGGGCCTGGTGGGCCAGACCATCACCCTTGAGCAGTGGTACTACGACCCGGCCAACGTGAACACCGACACGGCGGCGTTTGTGGCCGAAGGGAAGTACGTCGACCTGTCCGGCAAGATCGGCTCGGGCGCCTATGAGAGCCACTGGTTCCAGAACAAGAACTTCGGCGCCGACATTTACACGACCTACAACGATGCGAACCATCCGCTGACCTCCGGCGATTGGGACAGCAACGACAACCCGGCCCAGGTGGCCGATGGCGTCATCACGGTTAAGACCAACGAGGAAGGCCTCTATCGCTTCGATAACCTGCCCACGGCCTACACCGACGATGCCGGCAAGCAGTACCTGGCCGGCTATCGCTTGAAGCTCGCGACGCTGACCGAGGACTACGACCACGAGCACTACGGCCTGCCCCAGGAAGGCTCCTGGATGATGACGCGCTTCCACGCGGGCGAGGCCGCCGAGGTGCTGCCGAAGGATTCCGATCTGCCGGACAACCTGGGCATCGTGAGCAACTATCCGCTCATCGGACGCGAGGCCTTTGTGGCCGACGTGGTGCTGGACGAGGACGGCGAGCCCGAAACCGTCACGCCCAAGCGCTATTTGGGCGAGCGCCAGGAGCTGCTGGAGGGCCAGATCATCCTGGCCGGCCAGAACGCCTTGGGCCGCGGGGCCTATGCGGAAAACACCCTGGCCGCCTCTGATTATCAGAACGACTTGACCGGCGAGCTCATCTTCGACTTCATGGCTGCTCGTGCCTATGACGAGGGCGCCGATGCCGTAGAGGGCGGCGACGCCGGCGAGCTGCCGCCGCCGACCCAGGACATCGTGGGTATCTTCTGGAACGACGCCGACAACGACGGCGTGCAGTCCGCCGACGAGCTGGGCAACCCGGTGCTTCTCACCGAGGACGGCCAGCGCGTTATCGCCGACTATGCCGAGGACGGTACCATCGAGGTGTTCGAGGCCATCGTGACCGTCACGCCCGATCCGGACGACCCGGAGGCGGCACCGACCACGACGGTGAAGAAGGGCGAGCGCATTCAGTACTCTGCGTGGGAGGCCGATGGCACGCTTGCCCTGTACCAGTCCGATGGCAACGGCACCTTCGCGGTGCAGAAGACCTATGCCGCCAACGAGGTGGGCCTGGCCTACCGCGACGGCACCGTCTACGACGAGAAGGCCAGCGAGGACGGCATCAACAACGCCCGCGTCACGCTGGAGCGCTACGTGCCCAACGGCACGGGCGGCTGGGCGCGCGATCCCCAGTGGGCCGATAGCAACCGCTACGATTTGAACGGCGATGATTGGGGCGCTTACGAGGCGAGCCCGGCCACGGTGTGGGGCGATGACGCCCAGCACGTGCAGCGCACCAAGGTTCAGGAAGCCTCCGACGGTGTTGTGCGTGCCGGCGTGTACCGCTTCGAGGACCTGCCGACCCAGCGTGCGGCGACGGCCGACGATGTGGCTGCCGGCTATGCCGAGAATGTGGGCGAGAAGATCGTCTACGGCTACAAGGTTCGCTATACCGACGCCGGCTACCAGCAGCGCGCCTGGATGATCGCGAAGTACCAGCAGAAGGACAACTTCACTCAGGACTCCGACCTCATTAACGTGAACGCCAACCTCATGCAGGACGCCGAGTACGACGTGCTGCTGAATCGCAGGGATGAGAGCTCGGTTCTGGGCAACCTCATCGATGGCAATGCTTCGAACAACGACAACCAGGATCTGGGCCTGCTCTCCCATGAAGAGGCCCTGGCCCAGTCGAAGGGCACGGCGACCCAGGTCCAGGCTGCCGACCCGGCGCGTCCGGCGGTGGCCTTCGCCTCGTTGCTGGCCTCGACGGCCGCCACGGTTGCCGCAGCCGCGGGCGCCGAGGGCGCAACGCCGGGTGTGGATGTGTACGACCTGGGCGCTGGCTCCGACCGCGCCTACAACGACGGCGCCCTGCTGAAGCGCAAGACCGGCCGCATTTCCGGCGTCCTGTTCCAGGACGACAACTACGACGGCATTGCCAACGAGGGCGAGCCGGGCATTGCGGGCAAGCGCGTGTACCTGCGCGCCTGGGGCCTGCGCCTGGTGGCCGACGCCGACTGCGGCGGGCACTGCGCCACGCCGGCCGAGGCGGGCGAGGGCCAGTGGCCGGCGGCCGGCGGTCCCATCACCGCGGCCCAGCGCGATGGCAGCGTCAAGGCGGGCTACCATTACGAGTGGGTCGAGGAGGCAGGCGATCCCCTGTCGGTGCTCACCGACGAGAAGGGCCGCTACGCCTTCGCCGACCTGCCCGCGGCTACCCGCAACATTCGCAATACCGCCGATGGCTCTCTTGGCTGGCAAGGCGACGAGGGCGGCGATGACGAGGTGCTCGTGACCGACAACTGGGACGAGTGGTACCTGCTCGGCTACACCATCGAGGTGGAGGGCGACAACCGCGAGGCTTTGGGCAGTGCCGCTTCTGAGACCGTGGTGGGCCTGCCGGTTACCCGCCTGCTTGACGACAACGGCGAGGAGCTGCAGGACCTCAACGCCAGCAAGGTGCATCGCGCCGCCGATTCCGGCGAGATGAACGGGCGCCTGTCCAACGACGCCCACTACGGCGCCACGCGCTTCGCCATCACCATGAACCAGGTGAATGAGCAGGATAACCGCGAGGGCGGACGCACGGTGCTGGATGGCCGTCTGGTGCTGGCCGATCGCGCCACCACCGACGACGAGGCTGTGGGCGCCACCGACGAGACCTATTATGTGAACGCCAACGGCATGGAGTTCGACCTGTCCACTATCCGCGATGCGGACCATATGAACGGCGGCTTCGGTCCCTTCGGCACGGCGACTATCTCCGGCGTGGCGTGGGATGACGAGAACTACGACGGCATTCGCAACTTCCGCACGGTTATCGATCCTCTGCCCGAGGAAGGCGAAGAAGACGAGTTCGAGCAGCCCTCGCTCATTTCCGAGCTGGAAAAACCGCTTGCGGGCGAGACCGTCTACATCACCCAGGAGTACCTGGAGAACGGCAAGTGGGTGTTCAATCCCGCCTTCGGCGGCCAGGTCGACCCTGAGGTGGGCGACTTGACGGCCCGTCGCGACGCGGTGTTCGTGAAGTACGCGAAGTCGATGCCCAATACGCAGTATCGCATCGCCGTGCGCGATGAGAACGGCAACTTGGTTGACCTGTTCCGCGACGCTGAGGGCAACCTGCCGGTGCTACGCGATGAGAACGG
Organism: Adlercreutzia shanghongiae; assembly: GCF_035830635.1. Classification (NCBI taxonomy): domain Bacteria; kingdom Bacillati; phylum Actinomycetota; class Coriobacteriia; order Eggerthellales; family Eggerthellaceae; genus Adlercreutzia; species Adlercreutzia shanghongiae. Next base: position 90,813 of record NZ_JAYMFI010000013.1, read on the forward strand.
CGATGCGGTGCTTGACGCCGACGGCAACGAGCTGCCGGCGAGCCTGTGGTTCACCTCGCCGGACAACGTGAAGGTCGATGGCCAGACGGTGTTCGGCTGGCCCGAAGATGCCGAGGCGGGCACCTTCTCCAATGGCCTGACGGTGACGATCGGCGGCGTTGATTACACGCTGTCCATCAAGCCCAATACCGAATACGTTGTGGTGTGCCGCCAGCTGAATGCCAGCGGCGACTATGTGGAGAGCAAGACGCCGATGGCCGTGGCCACGCCGGGCGAGTCGGCCCTGACCGACGTCATCTTCGCCGAGGGCCCGGTAACCGCTTCGGCCGGCACCATTATGTTCGCCGAGAAGCCGGCCTGGTGGAAGCTGTCTGCCGATGCGGGCGTCGCCTCCGCCGACGAGGCGGCGGGCGATGAGTGGAACGGCTGGGAGTACGCGGCCGTGCCTGCCGGCCAAGATGCGGCCGACCTTGATGACGAGGCGTGGCGTCCTGCCGACGAGCGCGGCTTCGTGCAGTTAAGCGGCCTTTCCCAGCGCACCGATTACACGCTGGTGGCCCGGGTTCGCCCCTACGGCGAGTTCCTGCTGCCGGATATGGCCAACTACCGTGCCGAGGACGCTGCGGCGGCCCTCGAGGAGTTGGGCCTGGTGGTGGATGCCGAGCAGGGCCATGAGTTCAGTGATACCGTGCCCGGTGGCGCGGTGGTGCGCACCGAGCCGGCCGTGGGCGCCAAGATGAAGCCCGGCATGACGGTGAAGCTCGTCGTGTCCTCGGGCGCGGCGCAGCCGGTGGAAGTGGAAGACGTGACGGGCGCTGAGCCCAACGAGGCCGCCGAGCGTCTCGCGGCGGCGGGCTTCCGCGTGCAGATTTCCAGCGATGAAGAGTACAGCGATGCGGCCGCGGGCACCGTGGCCCGCACGAAGCCGGGCGCGCTGTCGGTGGCGCTGCAGGACAGTGTGGTGACCATCTACGTCTCCAAGGGTCCCAAGCCCGAGGAGCCGGTCGAGCCGGTTGAGCCCGGTGAGCCCGGGGAGCCTGGGGAGCCCGGGGAGTCTGGCGGTTCCACGGAGCCGACCGAGCCTGGCGAGTCCACGGAGCCGACCGAGCCTGGCGATTCCGGCGACCCGACCGAGCCTGGCGATGCAGGCGACTCTGGCGACTCTGGCGACCCGACCGAGCCCGGTGAGTCTGGCGACCCGACCGAGCCTGGTGATTCGACTGGCTCCGGTGAGTCCGGCGAGCCTGGCGAGTCCGGCGACTCGACCGCGTCCGGCAGCTCCAGCGACCTGGAGAATCCGGTCGTTGCGACCCGGAGCATTGCCGCCCTGTTCGCCATGGTGACCGATGCCCTGCTCGGCGAGAATGCGGAGTCGGGCGACGGCACGGGCGACGGCGACGAGACGCCGGTGATTACGCCGGTGGGCGAGGGCTTTGTCTACGACGGCTCGGCCGATGGCGCGGGCTACGTTCTCAAGACCCTTCCCGATGTGGTGGGCGATTCCACGAATTACCTGCCTGCGGGCCTGCCTGACACCGAGGAGAATCGCCAGCGTCCCAAGAAGCCCGCTCCGGCCGGTTCCAAGGCGGCGGTCACGAACAGCCAGGGTATTTACACCTTCGACGGTTTGCAGGTGTACGTTCAGAAGAACGCCAAGGGCCAGCTGGTCGATTACAACACGCCCGGTGCGCTAGACGAGGTGTACCAGACGCGTTACACGGTGCGGATGGCCGAGCTGGGCAACGGCTACATCATGAGTCGCTACAACGTGCCCGGCGCACCGTCCGGCATCGACTCCGACCTGACGCGCGACGAGCTTGGCGCCCTGACGCTGCGCCAGGCGATCACCTTCCAAAACGGCATGACCATCATGGATGGCAAGGTGTACCTGAACCATGAGTCCTCCAACGTGCGCGGATCGGTCTTCGGTTCGCAGTACGACGAGGAGGCGACGTGGACCCACGGCGATGCTCTTGACGTGTGGGCCGACGGCACCAATGCGGCCGACGCTGACGTGGCCATCTACGACGTGCCCGCGCCCTTCAACAGCAAGCTGGATGCGGGTGCCAAGGCGCCTAACAAGAACGTCATCGCCGGTACGGTGTGGAACGATGCCAACAACAATGGCTATTTCGAGACCGGTGAAGCGGGCGTCGTCGGCGCCACGGTGCAGTTGACGCGCTACTGGTACGACGAAGAGTCCGCCACGTGGGTCTTCGACGAGTCCTTCAATCGCGTGCTGAACGCCGATGGTACGGTGAAGCACGCGGGCGAGGCGCTGGTCTACGTGCCCGGCGAGAACGGCGCCGAGCAGACGCGCAGCAACGAGGTTGTGACCACGACGGAGTTCAGCCGCATGACCCGCAACAGCATCGGCGAGGAGGTGCGCAAGACCTATCCCCAGGGCTACTGGGAGTTCGAGGATTTGCCCTCCACCGAGGAGCGCTCCGACCTTGGCAATGTGACGCGCGACGTCGTCTACGGCTACCGCGTGAATGTGGTTGATGTGCCGAGCGGCTACGCCGTGGCGAAGCTGAACCGCGGCGAGGACATTGAGGTGGACTCCGATTTGGACGAGGCCACCACGCGTCTGATTGCCGAGGGCGATGTTGAGGTGAACGGACTTATCGTGCTGGCCGAGCCGGCCGAGGAGGCCGATGCGCCCGAGTCGAAGGTCGTCGGGCCTTTGGCTATCGATTGGTCGACGCTGGGCTCTCAGTCGAGCTACCACAACGATGCGGGCCTGGTGCCCTTCAACACGGTGAGCGTGGGCGGACATGTGTGGCTGGATGCCGACAAGGACGGCCTGCAGGCTGAAACCGACGAGCTGGCCGTGGGCAAGGAAGTGGTGCTGGAGCGCCAGCGGACGACCTTCGCTGCCGCAAAGGCCGTGGGTTGGATGAGTCGGGTGACTGACGGCATTGCCGGCAGCGACCTGTCCGAAGAGGGCGAGCCGCTTGAGGTTGCCGAGCGCTACGACGACATCCAGTGGGTACTCGACGACTTGGCTGGCAAGGAGCCCGATGTGCCTGTGGTGGATCCCGATGAGGGCGACGAGCCTGGCGGGGATGACGAGTCCGGCGAGCCCGGCGAGGGCGACGAGCCTGGCGGAGACGACGAGTCCGGCGAGCCTGGCGAGGGCAATGAGTCCGGCGAGCCTGGCGAGGGCGAGAGCACTGGCGAGGGTGAGAACGCTGGCGACGCTGAGCAGGGCGCGGAGTCTGGCGATGGTTCTGCCGACGATAGCGCTGGCGACGAGATTGCCGCTCGGGCGCTGCGGGCTGGTGTGTTCGCGCTGGGCGAGGGCGGCTCGACGGATGCCGATGATGCACCCGCCACGGATGCCCCCAGCACTGGCGAGTCTGGCACCGATGCCCCCGACACCGACGAGCCCGACACCGATGCTCCCGATGCCGACGAGCCGACGACCGACGAGCCCCTCGACGAGGCTGCAGCTCGCTGGGAGGCGCTGCTCGCCTACGACGTGGCCGACCCCTCGGCCGACCTCGAGCGCTTCGAGGACGACGGTGTGCTTTCCGAAGGCGTCTGGGAGAGCGTGGCGACGACCAAGACGGACATGGAGGGTAAGTACCTGTTCGCCGGTCAGCCCATCGTGGACGAGTACGGCAAGCCCTACGTGTATCGCGTGCGCTTCGTGAAGCCTGCCGAGGCCGAGTGGGTTCCGCTGAATGCGGGTCGCGACGATAACCTCGACAACGATGTGGCCCACCTGAACCTGCGCGGTCGCGAGGCCGATGCCAACACTGGCGTCACCGAGGTGCTTGGCGTGCTGAGCCCGCGCAACGCCGCCAACGCCTACGGCCTGGCCTACCAGGTGCTCGCGGCCCAGCAGTGGACCCGCGAGGCGGGACACGCGGTGGATCCGGGCTACTACGTGCCGCCGACGCCGCTGGCTGGAACCGACGGCTGGCTGACGAGGATCTTCGACAAGGAGTGGCTGACGAAGATCATCAAGGCGCTGCTCCCGCAGACGGGCGACACCACCTCGCTTCTGCGTCTGATTCTGGCGGCCATCGCCGGCTTTGCGGCCATCATGCTCGTGCTTTCGCTGCTCTCCCGCCGCAAGGACGAGGAGGACGAGCCCGGCTGGGTGAACATCACGGTGTAAGCCGCAGGTACCGCACCGCTTCGGTATTAGTCTGAAAGGGCAGCTTCGGCTGCCCTTTCTGCTGATAAATGCGCTATGCTTTCAAAAACTCATTCTCAATGCGAAAGGTTTTCTCCATGCTCTTTGCCGATATCGATATCCTTGACGAGAATTTCGAAATTAAGCACCACCAGTGGGTGGGCACCAAGGAGGGGCGCATTGCCTATATCGGCTCGGTGCCGCCTATGCCCGATCAGCTTGCCGCCTTTGGCGATACGTTTGCCGGAGAGGGTCGCCTGCTCATGCCGGCGCTCTACAACGCCCATGCTCACGCGCCCATGACGCTTCTGCGCGGTTTCGCCGAGAACTTGCCGTTGCAGCGCTGGCTCAACGAGAAGTGCTTCCCCTTCGAGGCCAGGATGACGGGGGAGGACTGCTACTGGGGCACGATGCTGGCCTGCGCCGAGATGGCGCGTTTCGGCGTGGTCAGCTTCACGGACATGTACTACGCCACCGAAGAGCGCAACCAGGTAGTGCGCGATGCCGGCATGAAAGCCAACATGTGCGAGGGTCTCGTCGCCTTCGAGGACAAGCCCTATGCCGAGTATCCCACCTGCGCCCAGATGGAGGCACTTGTGCGCGACTGGCACGGCGCGGCTGACGGGCGCATCCGCATCGACTACAACATCCATTCCGAGTACCTGTCCACCGAGAGGGTCTGCCGCGACATTCTTGACATCGTGCGCGACACCGACCTGCGTCTGCACATCCACCTGTCTGAGACGAAAAAGGAAGTGGAGGAGTGCCGCGAGCGCCATGGCGGCCTGAGCCCTGTGCAGTACTTCGAGAGCATCGGCCTGTTCGAGGTACCGGTGACGGCGGCCCACTGCGTGTGGGTGGACGAGGCCGATCTGGATATCCTTCAGGCCCACGGGGTGTTCGTGGCCAACAACCCGGCCTCGAACATGAAGCTCGGCAGCGGATTCGCGCCTATCCCTGAGATGATGCGTCGCGGCATTCCCGTGTGCCTTGGATCCGATGGCATGGCCTCGAACAACAATCACAACCTGTTCCACGACATGTATCTGCAGGCGCTCATCTACAAGGGCACCACGCTGGACCCCACGGCGGTCACGCCCCAGCAGGCGCTGGCTTCGGCGACGCGCACAGGCGCGCTGTCCCAGGGTCGCGAGGACTGCGGCATTCTGGCCGAGGGCGCCCGCGCCGATGTGTGCGTGTTGGATATCACGGGCCCCTCGTGGAGTCCCGCGCCCGATCCGGTGTACAACCTGGTGTACGCTGGCGACGGCGCCGACGTGGTGCTGACGATGTGCGATGGTGAGGTCATCTACCGTCGCGCTGCTACCGGCGAGGGCGAGTGGCTCACCATCGACCTGGAGCGCGCCAAAGCCGAGTGCGCCGCCCGGACCGCCCGCATCATAAGCGAGCTGTAAGGCCGGTTCCGCTCGCCGCTCGCATATTCAGCGGGCCATGCCCCGGCCCTGCCTGCGCCCCGCATGTCCAGCGAGCTGCAGCGCCGACCCTGCCTACGCCTGCGCGTTCGGCGAGCAGTAATATCGACTTCGCTCGCCGCCCGCATGCTCAGCAGGCTATACCCGGTTCTACCTGCTCCCCACATATTCAGCGAGCTGCAGCGCCGACCCTGCATGTGTGCCGGATGCTCAGCGAGCTGCTGCGCCGGCCCTGCCTGCCTACGCCCCGCGTGTCCGTATCCCGCTAATTCGGCATTAGGGCGGATTCGGCTTGTCCATATCCCGCTTATTTGGCGCAGGGAAGGGTTTGGCCTGTCCGCATTCCTTCTGTTTGGCGAAAGAGGCGATTCGGCTTGTCCATATCCCCTCTATTTGGCAAAGAGCGAACTTTTCGTGCCAAATAAGTGGGATATGGACACTTTCCGCCGCGCGCATCGGTCCTCAGGGAAATTCAGCATTGCGTTTCACCAGGTCATCGCTCATCTGGCGTAAAGCCGCGCGCGCAAGAAGCAGCGTGTGTTGTCCATATTGGCGATATTTGCCCTGTTTTCTGCATCTCTTGCCAAAAACGGTCGATATGGACAAAAGGCTAAGAAGTTGCCTAGGGTGTTATGGTGGCGAAGCTCGTGCCGACAAAGCTCCGAGGCGCGACCGGGTCGCGGCGGGGTCCGCGTCGACAAAGCTCGTGCCGGCAAAGCCTCGCGGCGGGGCTGAGTCGCGGCTGGTTCCGCCGCTAGAGACTTGCGGCTCGACGGATCTCGCGTTGCTAGAGACGTGCGGCTCGACGGATCTCGCGTTGCTAGAGACGTGCGACGCGACGGAGCTCGCGTTGCTAGAGACCTACGGCGCGGCGGAGCTCGCGTTGCCTCTTCGGGAAGTTCTTTACGCGAAACCGAACAGGTATCGAAAGGTGACGGGCGACTGTCATGGCAACCCGGTTCATCTCTTCGGTCGAGTTCATCTGCAGGCGCGTAACGGTGATGACGCGGTAACCCAGCGATTCCAGGACCATTCTCTTGACGGCGTCGTCGTGCAATTGCTGCGAAACAAGGTGGTGCTCATCGCTGTCGTATTCGAGCACAAGCTTGTTTTTCGCCCAGCACAAATCGGCAACGTAGTAGGACTTCTCCGTCATGCGCAAACCGCGTACGCCCAGCTCCAGGGTCTGGTTAAGGACCGGGCGGGCCAGAGCATAGCCGCCGAGGAAGTGCGGAAGGCTCATAAGCAACCCCAAGGCAATCTCGCGCGGCGATGCGGCGCCCTCCATAATCCAGGGAAGCGCACGGCTTACCGCAACTCTCCCTGGCACGTCGCCGTGAATGCTGCAGGCGCTTTTCAGGGCGGCAATCGACGAGAGGGCCGGCCTTCTTTTGGCTGCACCTGTATCCGGGTCGCACGAGAAGGAGCCGCACAGCTTGGTTCCCTCGGCGACAATCTCGGGCAATGACCGGCCGCGAGCAAACTGGAGCAGGGCGATTTCTGGCTGGGGAAGATAGATTCCCGGAGCAATGCGGGAGAAGCGTCCTGCCTGCAATGAGGGTGGAGCAACGTGGCTGCGAACATTCTCACGGTTGCGCCGGGCTTCGTGAGAGACGACCATAACGTGGAGGGGGCTGCTGAGCCCCGGCAGCGCATCGAAGGCGTAGCGCGTCGAAGCTGCTGTCGGAATGCACCGCTTGAAGTCTTCGTCGGAGAAATCCTGCGCGAAGTTGCCCCGGCTTGCTTGGTAGTCCCAGGCTTCCAAGGCGCTTGACCCCCATAGCACGACTCTCGCCATCGCCTTATTCCTTCCGATATACCCGCCCGGACGTTTATTCCGGGAAGCAATTGACCCTCTGATCTCGCAGGACCGCAGCACATTACTCAGTGTGCATTCGCAGAGTCGCGAAAATGACGGCGGGAAGTCTCGTTGAGCACCTCCCGCACTTCGCATTCGGGGTACTTCAAAGTCGCCTTTGCGCCTCCCGCCTTTCGCGCCGCCGCAGACGGGCCGTAAGCGCGGGCGTGCAAAGCGGTCGGGGTCCGGCTGGCACGTTGTCCGGGTGCTGCTCGGGCGGGTCGCAAGCGCTGATGCGCGAAGCGGTGGGCACGCGGGCCTTCCAAAAACTCATGCGAGAAATTCTCCGCTGCCATAAGTGGGATGGTTGGGCTCTGCTAAGATGAACGCATGATCTAAACGCCGTTCGCCGGCTGGAAGCGACCGCTCGCTGTCACTGCGTCAGTAAGCCTGTCGCCGCCCACGCAACGGCGCCGCTTCGTCGCGCGAGCCGATACGGCCGCGCGATCAGGGAAAGCCCGCGCAAGGGGCGCGGGCGCCCTCGAACAGGAAGGCAGGTGGTCGCCCATGGCAGCTCCGGCTCCCGAACACGTCAGAAACATCGTCCTAGTGGGACAGGACGGCGCCGGTAAGACCTCGCTGGCCGAGGCCATGCTCTTCGTCTCCGGCAAGACGCCGCGCATGGGCACGACCCACGACGGGAAGTCGTACCTCGACTACGACCCCGAGGAGATCAAGCGCAAGTTCACCATCTCCACGTCCATCGCGCCCATTCCCTACAAGGACTACAAGATCAACGTGCTGGACACCTCGGGCCACCCCGACTTCATCGGCGACACCTTGGCCACCATGCAGGCCGCCGAAATGGCCCTGTTCGTGGTGGACGCCGCCGACGGCCCGGGCGTGATGACCACGAAGCTGTGGCGCGAGGCCGAGGACATGCGCCTGTCGCGCGCCGTGTACATCAACCACATCGACCGCGAGGGCGCGAACTTCGACGCGGCCATGGCGCTTCTGCATGCCCGCTTCGGCGGCCGTTTGGGCGCGGTGACCATTCCCATCGGCCAGGGCGCCGACTTCGCGGGCGTTATCGACATCATCCGCATGAAGGCTCGCTACTTCGAGCCCGACGGCACCGCCGAGCGTGTGGAGGACGTGGACACGCTGCCCGAGAAGTACCAGGAGGAGGCCCGCATCGCCCGCGACAAGCTGTGCGATCTGGTGGCCGAGGCCGACGACGAGCTCATGATGAAGTACCTCGATGGCGAAGAGCAGCTCACCCAAGAGGAGCTGGAGGGTCTGCTGGATAAGGCCATCGCCCAGGAGCTCGTCATCCCCGTGTTCGTGGGAAGCACCATCATCATGCAGGGCGTCCAGGGTCTCATGGAGGACATCTGCACCTACTTCCCGCACCCGAAGAGCCACGGCCGCTTCCGCATGGCCGACGACGTGACCGTGCGCATCGACGAGACGAAGCCCCCCTGCGCCTTCGCCTTCAAGACGGTGTCCGACCCGTTCGTGGGACGTCTCACCTTCCTGAAGGTCATCTCCGGCTATCTGGAGCCGGGCCTGGAGCTGGTGTGCGGGCGCACCGGCAAGAAGGAGCGTCTGGGTAAGATTCAGGTGATGATGGGCAAGGAGGCCGTGGACGTGAAGAGCGCCAAGGCCGGCGACATCGTGGTGGTGCCGAAGCTGTCCGACGTGCGCGCCGGCGACACGCTCTCCTGCGAGGGCACCATCGCCATCGAGCCGCTGCCTTTGCCCGAGCCCTTGTACCCCGTGGCCATCGAGGCCGTGTCGAAGAAGGAGGAGGACAAGCTCGGCACCTTCCTCGCCCGCGCAGCCGAGGCCGATCCCACCATCCGCATCACCCGCGACGAGGACACGCACCAGACCATCATCCACGCCATGGGCGAGGCCCAGGTGGAGATGCTGCTCTCGCGCCTGCGCGAGCAGTCGGGCGTGGAGGCGAAGCTTGTGCCCGTGCGCATTCCCTACCGCGAGACCATCACCAAGCAGGCCGAGGCCCAAGGGCGCCACAAGAAGCAGACCGGCGGCGCCGGCCAGTTCGGCGACTGCTGGCTGAGGATCGCCCCCATCCCCGGTGAGGGCTACGAGTTCGTGGACGAGGTCAAGGGCGGCGCCATCCCCAACGGCCTCATTCCCGCCGTGGACAAGGGCGTGCGCGAGGCCATGGAAGAGGGCTTCCTCGCCGGATACCCCATGGTGGACGTGAAATGCACGGTGTTCGACGGGTCGTACCACTCCGTGGACTCCAACGAGATGGCCTTCAAGACCGCGGCCCGCATCGGCTTCCGCGCCTGCTGCGAGCAGGCCGGCCCCATCATCCTGGAGCCCTGGGCCACCATGGAGGTGACGGTGGGGGAGGAGTACGCCGGCACCATCATGGGCGACATCTCCACGCGCCGCGGCCGCATCGTGGGCACCGACGCGGGCTTCGCCGCCGGCGAGACCGTCATCAAGATGCGTGCGCCCTACGCCGAGGTGATCAACTACACGAAGGACCTGCGGTCCATGACCCGCGGCTCCGGCTCCTACACGCTTACGCTGGAAGGCTACGAGGCCGCACCGGCCGACGTGACGAAGAGGCTCGTGGAAGCCTACGAGGCCTCCCGCGCTGCGGGGAACTAACAGGGCGCTATAGAGCTACCGCCTTGGCGACCTCATCTTGACCTGCGTGGCAAGCTTTTTGCTTGATGGGAAAGCGAAAAGGGCACTATCCATGGCCCGTCCGACCGGCCGAACGTCGAGCTGGTCAGACGGGCCCCTTTGTTATGCGGACTGAGGCAGATGGCGCCGCCTCTGCGATATAGACTGAGGCATGCAGATTTGCCTTAGCGACATACGGAGCGATGCCCACGGTATAGCGGTACTTTGTCACGGCATACCGATGGAGCCGCCTTCGCGCTCCATGGAAAGACGCCTCTCGCTTCAAGATGCTTAGCGCGGGATACGGAAAACGTGGCAAATATTGGCGATATGGACAGCGTGCGGCGCCTCTTGCCTGCGCGGCTTCGTTGTCGCTGGGCGCTGACCTGGTGAAACGCGAGATTGGTTTTTGCTGAGGACCGGCGCGGGCGGCGGAAAGTGTCCATATCCCTCTTATTTGGCATAAATAATTCGCGCTCTGCCAAATAAAAGGGATATGGACGAAATGGAGGCTTCTCTTGCGCCAGATAGGAGGGATATGGACGAAACGGGGCCTTCTCTTGTGCCAGATAGGAGGGATATGGACAGCCCCGCCTCTTCTCTACGCCAAATAGAAGGGATATGGACAAGCTCAATCCGCCCTCTAGCCAAAATAGCGGGGTATGGACACATGGGGGCCTCTCGCGCCCGGCTATTAGACCCCTGAATGCCCTCGTGCTTTACCGTGCGGACGGCCCAGCTCGCCCCGAGCTTTTCCGTGCGGGCGGCTCCGGAATACCCTCGTGCTTTACCGTGCGGGCGGCTCAGCTCGCCCCCGGGCTTTACCGTGCGGGCGGCCTCAACTTGCTCTCGGGCTCCGATGCATCAACTCTTTGCGGGCAGAGGCTCGCAGGGCAGATATTCACACGCTCAATGACCTGTTCAAAGGCGCAATTTCCAAAAAATTTCCATAGCTTGTAAAAATTTTTCTTGACTCGTGGACCTTCTAATAGTAGGTTAGCGGATTGCAACTTTTTTGCAGATTTGCGATGGACGTGAAGGAGGAACAGCCTCGTGGCTCAAGGAAAAAAATCCGCTCCCACCAGCCTTTACAGGGATCGCCGAAGCTTCGCGAAGATTCCGGACGTAATGGACGTCCCGAACCTGATCGCTATCCAGACGGAAAGCTTCGACTGGTTCAAGAACGAAGGCTTGGCCCAGGCCTTCGCCGATGTGTGCCCCATTGAGAACAACACCGGCGACATGTGCGTCGAGTTCGGCAAGCACGAGTTCGGCGAGCCCAAGTACACGGTGGATGAATGCAAGGAGAAGGACGTCTCCTACCAGGCTCCGCTCTTCGTGGAGATTCGCTTCATCAACCGCGAGACCGGCGAGATCAAGGAGCAGGAGGTGTTCATGGGCGACTTCCCGCTCATGACTCCTCGCGGCACCTTCATTATTAACGGTACCGAGCGCGTCGTGGTGTCCCAGCTCGTTCGCTCCCCGGGCGTGTACTTCGCCTCCGAGCGCGACAAGACCTCCGACAAGACCATCTACAACGCGAAGGTCATCCCTTCCCGCGGCGCCTGGCTCGAGTTCGAGACCGACAAGCGCGACCTGCTGTCTGTGCGCATCGACCGCAAGCGCAAGCAGCCGGCAACCCTGCTCGTGCGCGCCCTCGGCCTGGCCGAGACCCGCGAGGAGATCATCGAGCTGCTCGGCTCTTCCGAGATGGTGCTGCGCACGCTCGACCGCGACCCCGCCACCACCAAGGAGGAGTCGCTCATCGAGCTGTACAAGCGCTTCCGTCCCGGTGAGCCGCCGACCATCGACTCGGCCCGCACGCTGCTCGACGGCCTGTTCTTCAACCCGCAGCGCTACGACCTGGCGAAGGTCGGCCGCTACAAGATGGACAAGAAGCTCGGATTTACGCCCGAGGAGAACGACTCCTCCACGCTGACCGATGAGGACATCGTGCGTACCATGCGCTACATCATCGGCCTGCACAACGGCGACGAGGGCTTCGCTACCGACGACATCGACCACTTCGGCAACCGCCGCATCCGCTCGGTGGGCGAGCTGATCCAGAACCAGTTCCGCATCGGCCTGTCGCGCATGGAGCGCGTGGTGCGCGAGCGCATGTCCATGCAGGAGCCCGACGAGATCACGCCGCAGTCGCTCGTGAACATCCGCCCCATCGTGGCCGCCATCAAGGAGTTCTTCGGAAGCTCCCAGCTCTCGCAGTTCATGGATCAGACCAACCCCGCCGCGGGCATCACCCACAAGCGCCGCCTGTCGGCTCTGGGCCCGGGCGGTCTGTCCCGCGAGCGCGCCGGCTTCGAGGTGCGCGACGTTCACACCTCCCACTACGGCCGCATGTGCCCCATCGAGACGCCTGAAGGCCCGAACATCGGCCTTATCGGTTCGCTGGCTACCTACGGCCGCATCAACCCCTACGGTTTCATCGAGACACCCTACCGTCGCGTGGTCGACGGCAAGGTGACCGACGATATCGACTACCTCACCGCCGACGAGGAGGAGAACTTCACCATCGCCCAGGCCAACGACCTGTTCGACCTGGAAACCCGCGAGTTCGGCTACACCGACGAGGACGGCGTGTTCCACAAGTCCACCCGCGTGCTCGCCCGCACTACCGACACCAATGGCGTGTTCGGCGAGGCCATGGACGTGCCGCCCGAGCAGGTGAACTACATGGACGTCTCGCCGCGCCAGATGACCAGCGTGGCCACCTCGCTCATTCCCTTCCTCGAGCACGACGACGCCAACCGCGCCCTCATGGGCTCGAACATGCAGCGTCAGGCTGTGCCCCTGCTTCGCCCGAGCGCCCCGCTTGTGGGTACCGGCATCGAGCACCGCATCGCCGTTGACTCCGGCGAGATTCTCGTGGCCCAGCGCCCCGGCGTGGTCGATTACGTCGACGGCCAGACCATCATTATCCTGAACGACGAGGGCGAGTACGACGAGTACCTCATCCCGAAGTTCCAGCGCTCCAACCAGTCCGGCTGCATCAACCACCGTCCCATCGTCCGCAAGGGCGACGAGGTCCAGGCCGGCGACGTGCTGGCCGACGGCCCCTCCTGCGACGGCGGCGAGCTGGCGCTCGGCCAGAACCTCATGATCGCCTACATGCCCTGGGAAGGCTACAACTACGAGGACGCTATCATCGTGTCCGAGCGCGTGGTGTCCGAGGACCTGCTGACCTCCATCCACATCTCCGAGTACGAGGTGGATGCCCGCGATACCAAGCTCGGCCCCGAGGAGATCACCCGCGAGATCCCGAACATCTCCGAGGACATGATCTCCGACCTGGACGCCGACGGCATCATCCGCGTGGGCGCCGAGGTGTTCCCGGGCGATGTGCTCGTGGGCAAGGTCACCCCGAAGGGCGAGACCGAGCTGACCGCCGAGGAGCGCCTGCTGCGCGCCATCTTCGGTGAGAAGGCCCGCGAGGTGCGCGACACCTCGCTGAAGGTGCCCCATGGCTCCGGCGGTCGCGTGATCGGCATCTACCGCACCTCTCGCGAGGCCGGCGACGATCTGGCTCCCGGCGTGAACGAGCTCGTGCGCATCTACGTGGCTCAGAAGCGTAAGGTGCAGCAGGGCGACAAGCTCTCGGGCCGCCACGGCAACAAGGGCGTTATCTCCCGCGTGCTGCCCGTGGAGGACATGCCCTACCTCGCCGACGGTACCCCCATCGACGTCATCCTGAACCCGCTGGGCGTTCCCTCTCGTATGAACGTCGGCCAGCTGCTCGAGAACCATCTCGGCTGGGCCGCCAAGTGGGGCTGGTCCGATGCCGAGGAGACCACCGAAGTGGTGGAGGGCCCCATCCACGTGGCCACGCCCGTCTTCGACGGCGCTACTGAGGAAGAGATCTCCGACGCCATCGAGAAGGCCAACCGCAACCTCATCAACATGAACCATGAGAAGTACGGCGACATGGCCCGCGACGAGCTGGTCCCCCAGCTCACCCGCACCGGCAAGACGTGGCTGTACGACGGCCGCACCGGCGAAAAGTTCCGCGAGCCCATCACCGTCGGCCAGACCTACATCCTGAAGCTCGGCCACATGGTGGACGACAAGATTCATGCCCGCTCCACCGGCCCCTACAGCCTCATCACCCAGCAGCCGCTCGGCGGCAAGGCCCAGTTCGGCGGCCAGCGCTTCGGCGAGATGGAGGTGTGGGCGCTGTATGCCTACGGCGCCTCCAACGTGCTGCAGGAGATCCTCACGGTGAAGTCCGACGACACGTCGGGCCGCGTGAAGAGCTACGAGGCCATCGTGAAGGGCGAGAACATCCCGGCGCCCGAGGTGCCCGAGTCCTTCAAGGTGCTCGTGAAGGAAATGAAGTCCCTGTGCCTGAACATCGAGCTTGAGGGCCACGACATGCAACCCATCAGCGAGGACGAGTCCGACGACTACAGCGCCGATTCGGCTCTGTACGCCGCCCTTGCCGCTGATGCCAAGAAGACCGAAGACGAAGAGGCCAACGCCATCGACGCCCTGGCCGCCGAGCTGGGCGATTTGATGAGCGGTCTTGAGTCCGACCTGAACACCGACCTCATCGGTGGCGGAGAGGAGGCCTAAACCCATGACGGAATTCGACGTCAACAACTTCGACGCCCTGCGCATCTCGCTCGCTTCCGCCGAGGATGTGCGCAGCTGGTCCCGTGGCGAGGTTAAGAAGCCCGAGACCATCAACTACCGTACCTTGAAGCCCGAGAAGGACGGCCTGTACTGCGAGAAGATCTTCGGTCCCACCAAGGACTGGGAGTGCGCCTGCGGCAAGTACAAGCGCGTTCGCTTCAAGGGCATCGTCTGCGAGCGCTGCGGCGTTGAGGTCACGCGCTCCAAGGTGCGCCGCGAGCGCATGGGCCACATCGAGTTGGCCGCGCCTGTGAGCCACATCTGGTACTTCAAGGGCAGCCCGAGCCGTCTGGGCTACCTGCTTGACATCCCGCCGAAGGAGCTTGAGAAGGTTCTGTACTTCGCCAGCTCCATCATCACCTCGGTGGACAAGGAGGCCCGCGAGGAGGATATCGACGACCTGCGCGACGAGCTGGCCGCCGATTTGGAAGAGCTGGACGCCGAGCGCGACCGCCTCATCGAGGCCACCCGCAAGCTCTCCACCGACTACGTGCCCGAGGAGGACGACTTCATCGACGACCTCGACGATGACGAGCGCCTCACCCCCGAAGAGGTGGAAGAGGAGATCGCCGACATCTACGAGGAGTTCAACGAGCGCAAGGCGCTGCGTCAGGACGCCTTCGACGCCTTCCTGAAGATCGAGCCGAAGCAGCTGGTGGCCGACGAGGCCCTCTACCGCGAGATGCGCGCTTGCTACCGCGACTACTTCACCGGCGGCATGGGTGCCGAGTCGGTGCGCGACCTTCTGGACGCCATCGATCTGGAGGCTACCTCTGAGGAGCTGCGCGAGGTCATCGCCACGGGCAAGGGCCAGAAGCGCGCCAAGGCCGTGAAGCGCCTGAAGGTCGTGGACGCGTTCCTGAAGTCCGACAACAAGCCCTCCGGCATGATCTTGGACGTTATCCCGGTCATTCCGCCCGATTTGCGCCCCATGGTGCAGCTCGACGGCGGCCGTTTCGCCACGTCGGATTTGAACGATTTGTATCGTCGCGTCATCAACCGCAACAACCGCCTGAAGCGCCTGCTCGATCTTGGCGCCCCCGAGATCATCATCAACAACGAGAAGCGCATGCTGCAGGAGGCCGTGGACTCGCTCTTTGACAACGGCCGTCGCGGCCGTCCCGTCACGGGCCCGGGCAACCGTCCGCTGAAGTCCATCTCCGACATGCTCAAGGGCAAGCAGGGCCGCTTCCGTCAGAACCTGCTCGGCAAGCGCGTGGACTACTCCGGCCGTTCGGTTATCGTTGTGGGCCCGCAGCTGAAGCTGCACCAGTGCGGCCTGCCGAGCCAGATGGCCTTGGAGCTGTTCAAGCCCTTCGTGATGAAGCGTCTGGTCGAGCTGGAGTACGCTGCCAATATCAAGGCCGCCAAGCGCGCCGTGGACCGTGGCGCCAGCTACGTGTGGGACGTGCTCGAAGAGGTCATCGCCGAGCATCCCGTGCTGCTCAACCGCGCACCAACCCTGCACCGTCTGGGCATCCAGGCCTTCGAGCCGGTGCTCGTCGAGGGCAAGGCCATCAAGCTGCACCCGCTCGTATGTACCGCCTTCAACGCCGACTTCGACGGCGACCAGATGGCTGTGCATGTGCCGCTGGGCGCTGAGGCTCAGGCCGAGGCCCGCGTGCTCATGCTCTCCTCCAATAACATCAAGTCCCCGGCCCATGGTCACCCGCTGACCGTGCCCACCCAGGACATGATCATCGGTCTGTACTACCTGACTGCCGTGCGCGATGGCTTCCCGGGCGAGGGTCGTGTGTTCATCGACCTCGACGACGCCCTGAACGCCTACGACGCCCGTGCCGATCTGGACCTTCAGGCCAAGATTCAGGTGCGTCTGCCCTACAACATGAAGGTGGCCACCTCCTTCGGCGTGTTCGAGGACCACAAGGAAGGCGAGCGCATCGAGACGTCGGTCGGCCGCATCATCTTCAACGATGTGCTGCCGCCGGACTACCCCTTCTTGAACTACGAGATGAACAAGAAGGAGATCAGCCGCCTGGTGGAGGACGTCACCAACACCTACGACCTGTCCGAGGTGCCGCCGATTCTGGACGGCCTGAAGGACGCGGGCTTCCACTACGCCACCCGTGCCGGCGTGACCGTGTCGGTGTACGACGCCACCATCCCGCCCTCCAAGCCGGCGATTCTCGCCCAGGCCGACGAGCGCGTGGCCGCCATCGATGAGGACTACGAGATGGGCCTCATGTCCAACGAGGAGCGCCACAAGCAGGTCGTCGACATCTGGAACGACGCCAACGAGGAAGTCGGCGAGGCCATGGCGGAGAACTTCGACAAGTTCAACCCCATCTACATGATGGCCTTCTCCGGCGCCCGTGGTAACATCAAGCAGATTCGTCAGCTCGCCGGTATGCGCGGCCTTATGTCCGACCCGAAGGGCGAGATTATCGACCGTCCGATTAAGGCGAACTTCCGCGAGGGTCTGTCCGTACTGGAATACTTCATTTCCACCCACGGCGCCCGTAAGGGTCTGGCCGACACGGCGCTTCGTACCGCCGACTCGGGTTATCTGACCCGTCGTCTGGTGGACGTGGCCCAGGACGTCATCATCCGCGAGATCGATTGCGGCACCACCGAGGGCGTGCCCTACCGCGTGCGCAACGAGAAGAACGAGGTGGACGAGAACCTCATCGGCCGCTGCCTGCTGGAAGATGTGGTGGCGCCCGAGACCGGCGAGATTCTCGCCGAGGCCGGCAGCTACCTGCACTCCATGGCCCAGCTGCGCGAGCTTGACGCCGCGGGCATTGAAGAGGTCGTCATCCGCACGATCATGACCTGCCATGCCGAGCACGGCGTCTGCCAGAAGTGCTACGGCTGGGATCTGGCCACGGCCCGTCCGGTGAACATCGGCACCGCGGTCGGTATCATCGCCGCTCAGTCCATTGGCGAGCCCGGCACCCAGCTGACCATGCGTACGTTCCATACCGGCGGCGTTGCCGGCGAGGACATTACCCACGGTCTGCCCCGTGTTCAGGAGCTTTTCGAGGCTCGCAAGCCCAAGGGCCAGGCGGTCCTCGCCGAGATCTCCGGCACCATGCAGGTCACCGGCGACAAGATGTCGAAGACCATCACCATCCACGACCAGGAGGGCAACTACCGCGAGTACGTGGTGAGTGCCCGCGCCCAGCTGTTGCCGGGCGTGTTTGACGGGTGCGAGGTGCGCGTGGGCCAGCAGCTGACCAAGGGTTCGGTGAACCCCCACGACTTGCTGCGCCTGACCGACCCGAACACCACGCTGCGCTACATCGTGGGCCAGGTCCAGGACGTGTACGTGTCCCAGGGTGTGGATATCAACGACAAGCACATCGAGGTCATCGCGCGCCAGATGCTGCGCAAGGTGGCCGTGCTGGATGCCGGCGACTCCGACTTTTTGCCGGGCCGTCAGGTCAACCGCTTCGAGTTCGAGAAGATGGCCAACGAGCTTATCGCCGAGGGCAAGGAGCCCCCGGTGGGTCAGCCGCTGCTGCTGGGTATCACCAAGGCGTCGCTCGCCACGGATTCCTGGCTGTCCGCCGCCTCGTTCCAGGAGACCACCAAGGTGCTCACCGATGCTGCCATCGAGGGCAAGACCGACTACCTGGCCGGCCTCAAGGAGAACGTCATCATCGGCAAGCCCATTCCCGCCGGTACGGGTCTGCGCCGCTACCGCGACGTGGGGCTCACCTACAAGGGCCGCCCGGTGGAGAAGGTCACCGGCGACACGCTGCCCGACTTCGCGCCGGATGCGCTGCGTGAGATTGAGGACCTGCTGCCCCAGCCCCAGGATTGGTCGCTCGACAACGACGGCTACTTCAACTCCACGGGCACCTTCGGCGGCTACTACAGCGCCCTGTCGGGTCACCGCGGCCACAACCTGTCCGACGAGGACGCTCGCCTGTACATCTACGACGACCTGGGCGTGTCCCAGCGTTGGGCGAACAAGTTCTCCGAGGCGGGCATCGAGACTGTGGCCGACCTTCTGGGCCACACCGAAGAGGACCTGCTGCGCATCGAGGGCATCGGCGTGAAGGCCATCGAGGAGCTGAAGGAGGGCCTGGCGGCCCGCGACCTCATGCACGTCATCGAGGACGACCTTTCGGCCTCTTCCGACGACATGAGCCAGCTGCTCGACATGGTGTTCTCGCCCGACGACACCATCCTCATCGGTGGCGACGAGCCCCCGACGTTCAACACCGACGGCGAGGAAATGCTCGGCGAGGCCCTGCCCCCGCGTTCCTACCAGCGCAACCTGGAGGAGCTTGACGCTCTGCTGGGTTCCGTGGGCGGCCTGGGTTCCTTCGGCTTCGGCGTGACGAGCGCTGAGGACGAGGCGGCCAGCAACCGCGCCATGGAAGACGGCGAGGAGTAACTGCTCGCGACGGGTTTCGAAACCCAGGAGTTTTCTATCAGGGGCGACCTTCGGGCCGCCCCTTTTTTGCGCCGTCCCCCCCCCTCGCGGGCGTCTCGTCGGGGGCGGGAACGCGCCCGTTCCCGCCCACGGGCCGCCCTCACGCCGCGTCCGGGGCGGAAGCGCGTCCGTTCCCGCCCGCGGGCCGCCCACGCGCCTCGTCCGGGGCGGAAGCGCGCCCGTTCCCGCTCACGGGCCGCCCTCGCGCCTCGTCGGGGGCGGAAACGAGCCCGCTTCCGCCCTTGAACCGCCCCCATGCCTCGTCATGGGCGGAAGCGCGTCCGTTCCCGCCCTTGAGCCGCCCTCGCGTCTTGTTGCGGGCGGAAGCGCGTCCGTTCCCGCCCTGGAGGGCGTCGGGTATGGGCTGAGGGGCGGGAGCGCGTCCGCTTCCGCCCGCGGGCTATCCTTATACGCCTTTCAAGCCCGAAAGCGCACTCGCTTTCGGGCTTGGGACGCTTGCGGCATCGGGATGGTGTGGTTGCGGTTGGCTATTCGCTCTCGACGAGGGCGCCGCCCTTGCCGTGGTTGAGGATGATCTTGCGGGCGCGGGTGTAGGCGTCAAGAGCCGGGCGCACGCGCTCGTAGTTGTCCTTCTTGTAAATGGCGTACAGGCGGAAGGCCGCGTCATCGTCGGTGACGGGCAGCACCGTCATGCGCGAGAAGTCGGACAGGTAGCGCAGCTGCGGCATGGAGGCCTGGAGAATCATGACGTCCTCCACGCCGAGCGGGATGGCGCAGTAGTTCATGTAGGTGCGCCCGAGCACCGCGCGGGTGCGGGGCGTATAGCCGTGCTCCTGGCAGATGCGCTCGATGTTGGCCCAGCCCGACAGGGCGTAGCCGTCGGCGAACTTCACGAAGCGGTAGCTGCGCAGATCGTCCATGGAGACATCCTTCAGCGAGGCTAAGGGGCTGTCCATGGACACCATGGCCACGAAGGGCGAGCGGATGAGCGGGATGTAGGCGAGCCCCATGTCGTCCAGCTTGTCCAGCTCGGCGTAGGCCAGAAGGATGTCGGCCTCGCCTTCGACCAGCTGGCCGAGGTAGTTGGTGTCGTTCAGGCTGTTGTAGATGATGGGCGCCTCGCCCTCGGTGTCGAGGAACGTGGCGGCGATGGAGGTGATAGAGGCGATGGCGCTGTCGGACATGATGCCGTTCACCTTGAGCGGCGTGTGGGTTTGAATCTCGTGGATGCGCTCGCGGGCATCGTCGTAGGTGTCCACCATCTGCAGTGCCGCGGCGGCGAATACGTTGCCCGACTCGGTCAGTTCCACCCGACGGCGGTCGCGCTCCAGAAGCGAGCAACCGAGTTCCTTCTCCATGGCCACGATGTGCTTGGAAAGCGTCGGCTGGGTGAGATGCAGCATCTCGGCCGCCTTGGTGTAGTTGAGCGTTTGGGACAGCACGATGAACTCGCGCAGCAGACTCAGTTCCACGATAATTCCCCCTTGTACGTCCTTCTTGCGCCCTCCTTATACCACAATATACCGAAACAAGCGAAGAGGGAGCGATTTCTCGCCCCCTCCCTCAAATGGAATAACGCTATTCCGAACAAGCGTCGTGCTTGCAAGAGGCTCATTCGCCGCGAATCTCCCTGCGGCGGGCATCGCGGGCCTGAGCGTAGGCGCGACGCTCGGCCGTGTCGTTCGACTTCACCTTGGCCTGCGGCTCCTGGACGTTGTCCACCTTGATGAAGCGCGCCATGCGGCTGGCGATGGAGTCCTCCGCGCCGGGGTTCCAGCCGATGGGCTGCATGGCGAAGCGGAACTTCGCGCCGGAAAGGAACTCCTCGGTGGACACGGTGTCGGACACGGTGATGGCCTGCTCGGGGCAGATGGTCTCGCACAGGCGGCATTGCATGCACAGGGCGCTGCGGTGCTCCACGCCGAAGGCCCCGTCGCCCGCATCGAAGCGCGAGACGGCGCCCGTGGGACAGAACACCGTGCACATGCGGCAGGAGCGGCAGAGCTCGGTGTTAATGTCCACCTGGCCCCACAGGTGCGTGGCGACTGAGGGCTGTTCCGGCGTGCCGAGGGCCTTCAGGCTGTTGAAGAGGCGCAGGCGGCGGGGCGGTACGAAGTGGGGAAGGGTGCCGTCTGATTGCACGTGGGTGAACTCGGGAACGAAGTCTTTGTTGGCGCCGGGGATGAGGGCGGTGCGGGCGGCGGGATTTACTCGCTTGCGTTGTGCCTGTGGCTCGTCGGGGGTCGGGGACGCAGGGTACTCCGATTCGCTCAGACAGTCCTCGCTCGACGGCTCGTCGGGGGCGGCCTCCCGGGCAGTGCTCAGTCGCTCAGACAGTCCTCGCTCGGCGCGACAGCCCACTGGGCTGATCGCGTTCGCTGCGGAACTCGCTTGGTGAGCACCACCCGGGAGCCCGCTGCACTCAGCCTCGGTTGAGGCTGCGGAACTCGCTCGGTCAGAACACCCTGCGTCCCCTCTACGCTCGGCCTCAGTTGCGACTGCGGAACTCGCTTGGTGAGCATCGCCCGTAAGCCCGCTGCGCCCAGCCTCGGTTGGGATACCTGCTGTGTCATCCTGAGCGGAGGCCGGAGGCCGGAGTCGAAGGATCTTCGAAGCGTCTTCGGTATTCTCGAACTGGATGCGCTCGAGAGGCGAGGGGACTCCCATGGCGGTGAGGAGGTTGGTGGCGGAGGAGGCGATCTCGTCGCAGAGGGCGCCGCCGCAGTGGTGGGCGCAGGTTTCGCAGCGGCCGCTGATGAGCTGGATGGACTGGGCGTGCCGGGCGGTGGCCTCTATGAGGAGCGACTCGTCCACGCGTCCCAGGCACACGACGCCGATGACCTCGCGGTCGTCTTCGGTGGTGCCGACGGGTTTGCCGGGGGCGAAGGTGTCTTCGCCGTCCGCATCGCGCTGCGCCAGGGCGCAGGCGGTCTCGCAGGCGATGGCGACCTGCCCGTCGTGGCGGGCAAGGGCGCCTTCCACGGCGGCGAACAGCTCTTCGTCGGTGGGATTGGCGGCCGCAAGGCAGCCGGTGGGGCAGGCCGAGGCGCAGGTTCCGCAGCCGATGCAGAGGTCGGGGCTTACCACGATGCCCTCCTCGGCCAGAGAGATGGCGCCGGTGGTACACACCGCGGCGCAGCGTAGGCACTCGCCGTTGCGGTTGCGCACGAGCACGCAGCGGTCGGGCTGCACGGCGAGCAGCGGAGAGTCGAGCCCGTCGATGAGGTGGATCATCTGGCCGTGGCGGTAGTTAGTCATGGTAGGACACCCCCGTAATGGCGCGAATGGTCTCGCTGGGACGAACTTCGCACAAACGCTCGCCCTCGCGCAGGCGAACGCGGTGGATCTTCAGCTTCAGGGATTCCGCCGTGGCAAGCGGTGCCTCCGAGAAGTAGGTGAGGAGCAGGGCCGATGCGGCCTTGCCCGCGCAGGCGTAGGTTTTGGCCATCTCGGCCGCCAGCAGGGCCGGGCGCTTGTCCCGCTCCACCTGGGCCGGGTCGAAATAGCGGCGGGGGAGCGTGAGCCCGTTGACAAGGCCGGCCATCACCACGGCACTCGCCGTGAGCCCCGCGAAGTCCTCGGGCAGGCCCACGCGCACGCCCTGGCCGGCGAACTGGGGCGCGAGGACGGCGTGCTCCACGGCATGGCAGAGCTCGGCGGCCGAGGCGCTTGGGGAAGCTTGGGCCGCGATTGCCTTCAGGGCGGCGACCTCCGCTCCCTCGCTGGCTCCGACGGCCTCAAGGGCCGCCTCCATGAGCGCGCTGCCGCTGAGGCCATCGAGGGCGCCGAGAAGCTGCCGACCCTCGGCGAGGGCCGCGTCAGCACGCTCGGCCCCCTGCTTGAGGAGGGCGCTCGGCGCCGGGGCGGCGAAGGAGACGCCGTCTTCGAGGCTCAAGGAGGCCTCTCCTGCGACGACGGCGGTCATGAGGGCGCTGTTGGCCAGGTAGTCGCCGAAGCCGCACCAGCTGCGCAGGGCCAAGGGATCGCGCCCGTCGGCGGCGAGCCGCAGCAGGGTGAGCGCCCGGGCCGCGCGGCAGGTGTCCGCATCGCGCGTGTCGCCGCTGATGGATACGCGGCTGAGGGCGCTCACGGGAATGCCCTCAGCCGCGAGGGCGCGGGCGGCGTTGGCGGCCCAGAGGCGGTTGGCGGCCGCCACCGCGATGTCCGCTGCGGCTACGCCGCGGCTCTGCTGGTACGCGACGAGCGCGACGATGCCCTGAAGCTCGTCCTCGGGCCGCGCGTAGGCCACGGCCTCGCAGATTCCCTGCTCGCTCGAGGCACTTGCCACGGGCGAGGTGTCGCCGATGGCCTCGTCTTCAGCGAAGCGGTTCACAGCGTCGGTCACCACGCAGCTGAGGCGGCTGAGTGCGAGCTTCTCGGCCTCGGCGGCGGGGTTGGCCTCAAGCAGGCGCGCGGCGCCTTCGAAGGCGGGATAGTCCTCGGAGCCGTGAACGCGGGCGAGCGGGTCGTGGGCCACCGTCAGGCTTGTGCGCGCGATGGCGCCGGCCAGGCACTGGGAGGCGTAGCTCGCCATCTGGTAGTCGTCGACGAAGACGTGGTCGTAGGCCGCCTCCTCCCGCGCATCGCTATGCTGGCCGAGATAGTCCCATGCCGCGCGGGGCAGCTCGCAGGCAAGATAGGCCTCGCGGAAGGCCAGCTGGTCGCAGAGCATCTTGAAGACGCGTGCCTCCTGCTCGTCGTAGAACCAGTCGCCGCACAGAGGCTCCAGGTCGGTCATGCTGCGATAGAGGAACTTGAGCATATCGCCTAAGCGGCGCGGCGCCACGCCGGAGGTCTTCATGTCCTCCATCAGCAGGTTCTCCTCGAAGCGCATAAGCACGCGCCCGCGCCGGCCGGTGCGGCGGACGGCTTCGGGGCTTGCCAGCAGCTCCAGCGCGAAGAGGGGCAGCGTGGATACCCGGGGGCACTCGCTGGCGTCGGCCGCTTTCGCCAGGCGCTCCTCAAGAGCGCGCGCAGCGGCGGGCGTGGCGGCGAACAGGATGATGTCCCGAGGGCTCACTTCCTGATGCAGCAGGTCGATAACCTGGTCGATGATCTGCTGGGTCTTGCCCGTGCCGACACGGCCTTCGATGCAGCGCACGTCGGCGGAGGTGGCGTAGGGCGAGCGAGTCATGGCCGCACCTTCCTTCGTTAGTCGCGGTCGGACACGAGGTCGGCCAGAAGCGCCGCATCCTCTTCGAGAAATCCCTCGGTGATGTCGGCCACGCCCAGGTAGAAGCCTGTTTCCGCGAACCGGTGCACCTCGGCGAGGAACACCGGTACCCACGTGGACAGGTGATCGTCCATGAAGTTGCGCTGGGTGTTGATGAGCGAGTAGGCCCGTTCCTCGTCGCCGGCGCGCAGGGCGGCCGCCGTGCGGTGGGCCAGCACGCGCATGAACTCAAGCTCCACGGCCACATGGTCCTCGCCCACGGTCCACGACTCGGACTTCTCCAGGCCGCAGGAACGGTAGATGGCGAGCACCTCGTCGCGCGCATCGCCCATGAGCAGGCGCTTCTCCGAGGTGTAGACGCTCTCGAAGGGGTAGGCCGCCGAATAGGTGTCGATGCCCGAGCCTAAAAACGCGCGGGTGTAGTCGACCGACAACTTCATGAGCGGGTCGACCCACGCGTTGGAGAGGTACTTGGCGATGCCGTAGTAGCCCGCGTCCATAAGGTCGTTGCCCGAGGAGACGGGGTAGTCGGTGGCGATCAGCTCGTCGAGCAGCTCCTGGTCGACCTCCTGGCGGTACAGGCGCGCAAGCAGCTCGTAGGTGGCCGCGCGGCTGTCGCAGAGCTCGGCCAAATCCTCGACGGTCATGGCCTCGGCGGCCTCTTCGGTCACATCGTTGATCATCTCGGTCATGGCGTTCCCCTAGTTCTCGTTCAGCGTGGTCAGATACTCGCGGCCGTGGGCGGTGAGGGACCACTGGCCCGTCCACTCCACCGCGCCGGCATGCTCCAGCTTGTCGACGAAGTACATGGCGTAGCGCTTCGGGCTCTGCAGCACCGGCTCGTCGTCCACGACATCCCCGATGGCCCGCAGGCTCGTGCCGCCGTCGCGGCCGCACAGCTCAAGGCAGGTGGTGAAGATGTCGGCGTACTGGGGCTCGGCCTCGTAGAGGCGGGCGATCATCTCCATGGGGCGATAGGTGTCCAGCTGGGCGGCGCCCTCCTCGGTGAGGCTCCAGTACACCGCCGGCGCCGGCGCAACGCGCCAGAACTCCGCGCCGTCAATCTCCACGCGCAAAGGCTCCTGCTCCACCTCGGCGAGCGGCACGCCTTCCTCATCGGTTTGGGCGATGGCCCCGGCGCGCTCGAGCAGGCTGCACAGGGTGAGCGGCTCGTAGACGGAATGGTGGTGGCGCTTCATCTCCTCGATGGCTGCCTCCAAATCGGCGGTGGGAACGGGCGTGGAGCATCGGTCCAGAATGGTGAAGAGCATCTTGTGCAAGGTGGGCATCTGGGAGAATAAAGCTTCGATGCGCTCGGTGGCCGTTTCCCCGTTATCGAAGGCGACGAGCTCGCGCTGGAACTGCGGGATGGCATCGGGATCGGGCATGTTGAAGGGGCCTTCGGCCAGCACGCTGGGCGCGGCGTCTTCGTCGCCCTCGGCGTCGTCGAAGGCAAAGGCCTCCAGGGGGTTGAAGTCGACGGCCGCATCCTCCGCGAAGGAGAAGCCGCTCTGATCATGCTCGGTCATGGGACCTCCTAGCCTTGAAACATTCGATGCCCCGATCATAGTGAGGCATGAATTTATGCGTCAAGCCTGTTCAGGGGCATGCTCTCATGATGATTCAGAAGCGCTGATGCCGGCGCGCCATGGCTTTATTCCGATTCGACATGGCAGCGAAAACCCCATTGACGAGATGCGCGGCGTCGCCCGATACTGGGCCGCGAACAACGTCTGCGAAACGACTCACGCCAAGGAGGACGCCATGTTGCCCAAGCCCTCGCTCGTGCTTCAGGTGAAGCTGCTGCCCGAAGATTACTCGGAGGCCCAGGCGGCCGAGATCAAGCGCAGCTACATGTACCTGGCCCAGTCGGTCGTCTCCGAGCTGCCGGAGGATGAGCGCGCCGAGGGCAACCTCATGCGTCTGAACGTGCGGCTCATGAAGCCCTATTGGAATCCGGCCGATGACGGGGCCCAGAAGCTGTGGGGCGAGTCCTTCATGCCGTGGCTCGCCAACGCCACGCGCAACATGTCCACGGCCATGCACAACTTCAACACCGTGCCGCACCCGCTGGGCAGCGGAAATGTGACCTACGAGTGGGCCGATTTCGACTTCGCCCCGAACGCCGTGCTGCGCGTGAAGATGGACGACGAGAACCGCATCCCGAGCGCGGCCCCCGCGTTCTGCGACGCGGTGCGTTCTCTGTGCGCCGAGGGCGTCCTTGGCGAGGACGTGGTGCGCGTGCGCATCCCGTCTCTGGCGAGCCTTGAGGCCCAGAAGGCCGCTTACGAGGAAGAGCTGCGGCAGTTCCGCGCGGCCCGCGCCGCCGAGGCGGCCGTCGCGTGCGCGCCGGCCGCTGATACCGACCCGGAGGCAGGGACGGCTGTGGATGCTGCCGAGTTCGAGGCACCTGCGGATGCCGACTCGGCTGCCGAAGCCGTCGATGCGGCTGCCGACCAGAACAACGCCGCCGGCACCGACGAGGTTGCCGTCGACGAAGCCGAGCCCGCTCCTGCGGCCGATGATGCCGCGACAACGGCTTCGGAGCCCGTCTTCACGATCGATTACGCCATCTGGGGCATCGAGCGCGCCGACGGCACCGTCGTCGAGCTGGATTCCCGCACCCTGTAACGCCCATTCCCGACCCGGGCCGTCTCCCTCCTCTTTCCCCAACGAACGGCCCGGGACTCTCCTTCCCCTGAGAAAGGCGCCGCTGCCATCCCCTCCGGCAGCGGCGTCTTTCGCTATTCCAGGGGAGCGGGGGCCTGAAGCGGGGCTTGGACGATGCCCCTTCGGCGGCTGTGCGCTCGCGTCCGAAGCGCCTTATGCCCAAGCGGCATAACCGATGCCAGATGGGCATTGCCGGCCTGTCAACCCGGCATCTTCGGAAATTCCTTATGCCGTCCCCGCGTCCTATTGTGTATGGCAGGAAAAGTTTGCGAAGCGCTTCTTTTGGAGCAAGGCGGAGTCCGGTGGAGACAGCGGGTGCCTTGACCGAGCGAGTTCCGCAGCGACGAGAACAGGACTAAATGTCCTGTTCTCCAAAGCGAGGACTGTCTGAGCGAATCAAGGTACCCGCTGGCTCCGCCCCAGGCAGAGCCTTACTAGGGAAAAGCAGCAAACTTGAGAGAGAACGAAAGAAAGAAGGAGGATGAAATGGGCAAGCTGAACATGACACGTCGTTCGTTCGTGAAGACCGCCGTCGTGTCTGCTGCTGCGGCCGCCGCCGTTGGCGCCGCAAGCCCCACGGTCGCTCTCGCCGAGAACGAGAACGCCGCCGCCGGGGAGTCGGCGGTCACGCGCATCCGCTCCTGCTGCCGCGGCTGCGGCAAGGTGGAGTGTGGCGTGTGGGTCTATGTCCAGGACGGTAAGGTCATTCGCACCGAGGGCGATGCCGACTGCTTCCTGACCATGGGCAATCACTGCGCCAAGGGCCAGGCTTCCATTCAGGCGGCCTACCACCCCGACCGCATCAAGTATCCCATGAAGCGCACGAACCCCAAGGGCGACGACGATCCCGGTTGGGTGCGCATCAGCTGGGACGAGGCCTACCAGACCATCGCCGACAACATTCTGGAGATCACCGCGAAGTACGGCAACGAGTCCACCTTCACCTGGTGCGGCACGGGTCGCCAGTGGTGCATGCAGTCCGACGCCGGCATGGCGCTTCTGCTGTTCGGTACGCCGAACATCGTGGCCGCCTACCAGGTGTGCAAGGGCCCGCGCCACTTCGCCAGCCGTATCGACAACGTGCAGGCCTGGTCGTGGTCGGAGCTGATCAACCACTCCACGAAGTTCGTCCAGTGGGCCACCGAGCAGTCGCAGTCGAACTACGACGACGCCGCCCGTACCGTGGTGGACGTCGCCCGCTGCGCCGATGCCTTCATCTCCGTCGACCCGCGTCAGACGAACCTCGGTCGTACCGCCAAGTACTGGCTGCCGCTGCGTCCCGGCACCGACAACGCCCTGGCGCTCGGCTGGTGCCACCTCATCCTGAAGAACGACCTGTGCGACTGGCAGTTTTTGAAGCGCTGGTCGAACTCTCCGTTCATCGTGGTGCCCGATATGGATCCCACCGGCTACGAGGAGCACGTGCAGAACGGCGGCTACCCCTATGCCTACCAGACCCGCCTGCTCACCGAGGCCGACATCGACCCGACCATGGTCGACTGGGAGATCGAGGGCGACGGCGACCCGCAGCGCTACCTGGTGTTCGACCAGCTGAACAACCGCTGGACCTACTGGCAGGCGCACCCGGAGGTGGGCGAGGCCCACTGGGAGGGCGAGACGTGGCAGAAGTCCACGAGCTACTTCGACCAGGACCTCTCCCGCCTGCGCGACGACGAGTCGAAGAAGCCCGGCAAGGTGTACGACCTCTCCGAGTTCAACCCGCTGATCGACCCGGCCATGTACGGCACCTTCGACGTGAAGCTGAAGGACGGCACCGTCCATAAGGGCCGTCCGGTGTGGGACATCTGGGCCGAGTACCTGGAGGACTTCACCCCCGAGAAGGTGTCCGAGATCACCGAGGTGGACGCGCAGCTCATCACCGACGCCTGCCTGGAGTGGGCCACGCGCGACGACCCGCGCATTCCCAACGGCGGCATCAACTACGGCCTGGCCATCGAGCACCACGGCATGTCCACCCAGAACTGCCGCGCCATCATGGCCGCCTGCGCCATGGTGGGCGCCATCGACACCCCCGGCGGCCAGCGCGGCGCCACCAACGGCTGGACCACCCAGTCGGGCCCGACGTCCATGTACCCCGGCGCCGACGGCGGCTCCAACCCCGCGTCCTTCGTGCGCGCCCCCTTCTTCGGGCTGTACAACCGCATTGCCGGCTACGAGAAGTTCCCCATGCTGTACTGGTACGCCGTGTGGGCGGACTGCAACTCGGTCATGGAGTACATGCACCGCGACGAGAACGCCCCCTACCAGATTCACGCGGGCATGATCGGCTCCGGCGACCACATGAACATGGCCAACGCCAGCTACAACTGGGAGGCCCTGCTCATGCTGGACTTCCTCTTCGAGGCGAACCTGTGGCACTCGCCCACCTCGGGCGCGGCCGACGTGCTTCTGCCGGTGTGCCACTGGACCGAGATGAACGCCCAGCGTATCGCCCAGGGCTCCGGCGGCTCCTTCAGCCTGTGCGTGAAGGCCGTCGACCCTCCGGGAGAGTGCAAGAGCGACCCGCTGTACTTCCTGGAGCTCGGCCCGTATTTCGGCGTGCCCTTCTCCACCGACCCGGAGGATCCCTACTGGGAGAAGAAGTCGGCCGAGACCGGCAAGTCGGTGGATTTGCTCGCCCTGGAGTACGAGTGCCTCGACGCCGAGCACGGCGGCGGCTGCGCCCCCTACGAGACCTGGGAGGAGTTCGCCCAGGCCTATCAGGAGCACGGCACCTGGAACATGAAGGAGGTCTTCCCGGACGACTGGGGTTCCTACCGCCGCTACGAGATCGGCCAGGCCTTCCGCAAGGCGCCGCATCAGCAGCCGACGAAGCTGGACATCAACATCCCCGGCTTCCCGACGCCGACCATGAAGCACGAGCTGTGGGCCACCACCATCGAGTCGCACTTCCCCGACGGCTCCGACGGCCCCGAGGTCATCCCGGGCTTCCAGACCGAGGCTCTGCCCTACTACGTGGAGGGCATCCACTCCCGCGTGCGCGACGCCGCCACCTACGAGGAGTACCCGATCCTCTGCATCACCGGCCGCCGCATCCCCGTGTACTTCCATAGCGAGCATCGCCAGCTGCCGTGGTGCCGCGAGCTGTGGCCCGTGCCCCGCATGGAGATCAACCCGGAGACGGCCGCCGAGCTCGGGCTTGAGCAGGGCGATTGGGCTTGGATCGAGAGCCCCTGGGGCAAGGTGCGCCAGACCGTCGACCTGTACTACGGCATCGCGCCGAACACCATCAACTGCGAGCACCAGTGGTGGTATCCAGAGCTGGCCCAGGCCGACAAGGGCTTCAAGCTGTCCTGCATCAACTGCATCGTCGACCGCACGGCCCAGGACAAGTACAACGGCTCCTCCACGGTGCGCGGCTACCCGGTGAAGGTGTACAAGGCCACGCCCGAGAACAGCCCCTTCGGCAACCCCGTCCCCTGCGGCAACGATGGCACCGAGATCATCCACGACTCGTCCGATCCGCGCCTGAAGCTGTGGGCCATCGGCGCCGAGGGCATCCATCCCGACAAGTTCGACGCGTAAGAGAAAGGAGTGGGAGAAATGACACAGCTCGCAATTTGCACCGATCTCGACCGGTGCGTCGGCTGCCTCGCCTGCAGCGTGTCCTGCAAAGTGGTCAATGGTGTGCCCATCGGCAACTTCTGGAACAAGACCCTGCGCGTGGGCCCCACCCCCAAGGAAGGTGGCTCCGGCCAGTTCCCGGACGTTGAGACCTACTTTTTGAACGTGCAGTGCCAGCACTGCGAGAACCCCCAGTGCGTGTCGGTGTGCCCCACCGAGGCATCGCACAAGCTGCCCGACGGCACCATCCAGATCGACAAGTCGAAGTGCATCGGCTGCCAGTTCTGCGTCATGAGCTGCCCCTACGGCGTGCGCTACCTCAACGAGGAGGAGGGCGTCGTGGAGAAGTGCACCTTGTGCCAGCAGCGCACCGCCCAAGGCGAGCTGCCCCAGTGCGTGAGCCAGTGCTGCGGCATGGCCCGCTGGTACGGCGACGCTGAGGCCGGCATCGAGTCCTTCGAGGGGCCGCGCGGCGAGAAGCTGGGCGACTTCGTGAACGACTTCACCGAGGACCAGGTGTACCAGCTCACCGACGTGGGCAACGGACCGAGCATGTTCTACATCATGCGCAACATCAAGTGGCAGGGGGTAGAGTAACCCATGGAGATTCAGATCCCGCTCGTCATCTTCACGAGCTTTTTGGCTTGGGCCGCCGGCATCTTCGGCACCCAGTGCGTGCTCGCGCTGCAGAAGCGCGGCGGCGCGGCTCAGCTGCCGGCGCTGATCGCGTCGGTGGTCATCCTCGCCGTGGGCGGCATCGCCGTCGTGTTCCACCTGACCCATCCGTTCAACCTGTTCAACGGCTTCGGCCACCTCACCTCGGGCATTACCCAGGAGCTCATCGCCATCGTGCTTCTGGCGGTGGTCATGGTGCTGTACTTCCTCATGCTGCGCCGCTCCGAGGACCATACGGTGCCCCAGTGGCTGGCCGTGGTGGGCATCGTGCTGGTTTTCGTGCTCATCTTCGCCATGGGCCACAGCTACATGATGCCGTCGCTGCCTGCTTGGGACACGGTGCTCCAGATGCTGTCGCTTTTGGGTGCCGCCTGCGTCATGGGCCCGGCCACCGTGGCCTTCATCGGCGCGCTTGCGGATGAGAAGATCGAGGGCATCGGCCTGCTCGCCGTCATCGGCGCTGCGGTGAACGCCGTGCTGTCGGCCGCCTACATGTTCGCCATGGAGGCCTCTTCGGCCAGCTTCCAGTCCTTCCAGTACTACTTCGACCCGACCCACCCCAACGCGGCTCTGGCCAACCCCGCCGACGTGTCCCTGTTCACCGGCGACTCCATGACGGCGCTCGTGGTGGCCGTCATCGCCCTCATCGTTGCCCTGGCCGGTGCCTTTGTGGGCAAGAAGCAGGATTCGTGGAAGGTGTGGGGCGCGGTGGTCGCCATCGCCGGCCTGGTGTGCGCCGTGGCTCTGCGCATCATGATGTACACCATGGGCGAGACCCTGTTCATGCTGTACTAGCGAGTGCGGGGGAGGCCTCGCGCCTCCCTCCCTTCGATCACTTGAGACAAGGAGATTCTCATGCGAGGAATATACAAGAGGGCGGGTGTGGCGCTGGTCGCGGGCGCGCTCGTGCTCGGCCTTGCCGGATGCGCCACGGAAAGCGCGCCGGTGAGCGACCCCGCCAAGGGCGACAACACCCTTCTGGCCTACACCGGGGCCAACACCGCCGACGAGCAGAGCTTCGAGAAAGTCACCTTCGGCGCCTACCAGGGCCAGGACATCTCGTGGCTTAAGCTCGCCGAGGAGAACGGCAAGACGCTGCTGGTCAGCGAGTACGTGCTGGATGCGGTGCCCTACGACAATTCGGCCGAGCAGTACCAGTGGTCGGTGCAGTCGCCGCGTCCCCAGAAGGACGTGCAGTGGGCGACGAGCTCCGTGCGCGCCTGGCTGAACGGCGAGTTTCTGAACGCCGCTTTCAGCGCCGACGAGCAGGGCGCCATTGCCGCCACCACGCTGACCGACACGAAGAACAACGTGCCGCACACGGGCAAGACCGCGGCGGATGCGTCGATTCACGTGGCCGACGAGACGACCGACCAGGTGTTCTTGCTGAGCGTGGCCGAGGCGAAGAAGTACTTCGCCAATAACGCGGCCCGCCTGGCCCATCCCACCGACTACGCCACTTCCCAGGGCGTGTACGTGGGCACGGCGAGCAACGCCGACCAGCCCGAGGGCGCCGCTATCTGGTGGCTGCGCTCCAACGGCTACTACGCGGGCTACGCCTCTGTGGTGGCCGACGACGGCTACGTGCACGGCGACGGCTACCGCATGGCCGGCGAGCTGCACGACGGCTTCGAGGACCACGGCACCGAGCTTTCAAGCGACCTCGGCGGCAACGTGGGCGTGCGTCCCGCCATCTGGGTGGAGACGAGCGCGCTTTCCTAAGGCGCTTTGGGCGGGGCGGTCGTGCTGGCCGCCTTCGCCTTTTTGGAATTGAGAGGAGAGGCGATGGCTGAGAAGAATTCCCTGACGCGGCGCACGTTGTGCATCGGCGTGGGCGCTACGGTGGCTATGGCCGGGCTGGGCTCGCTGCGCTATCTGGGAAGCGAGGCGCTGGTGCGACCGCCCGGGGGGCAGGACGAGGAGAACCTGGTTTCCAAGTGCGTGCACTGCTACCGCTGCATCGAGGCGTGCCCCGAGCGGGTCATCGTGCCGGCCTCCATCGGCTCGGGCGTGCTGAATATGCGCACGCCGCGCATGGAGTTCTCCGACTGCTATCCCGGCCAGCTGGACGATTTCCGCTACTGCGACATGTGCGCCGAGCGCAACGGCGGCGTGCCGCTGTGCGCCGAGGTGTGCCCGTCGGGCGCGCTGACGCTGCCTGCCGACTACACGCCCGACAGCGAGGTGCTCGGCGTGGCGGTTCTGAACACCGAGACCTGCATCGCCTACCGCAGCAGCTTCTGCGCGTTCTGCCACGATGTGTGCATCCAGGTGCGCGGCGAGGACAAGGCGGCGATCTACTACCAGAACGCCGACGCGTCCGATGCCCTGGACACGCGGCTTCCCGTGGTGGACGCGGCGAAGTGCAACGGCTGCGGTGCCTGCGAGGCCGTGTGCGTGTCGGCCCAGGCCGGTTCCGCCATGGATGCCTCCGAGCGGGCCATTGTCGTGAAACCGCTGGACGAGTAGGGGGTTGCCATGAAGTTCAAGAACGCGCGAACCGTTGTGGCCGTCGTTGCCTTCGCGGCGCTTGCGGTCTGCCTGATCGCCAACGTGGCCGCCGGTACCTGGTGCGGTTTCGGCGCGGACGACATCGCCGTGCTCTGCCCCGTGGGGGCGCTCCTGTCCATGGTCGCGGCCAAGACGCTCATTCCCCGGGCGGTTATCAGCATCGTCGTGGCCGTCGCCCTCGTGCTTTTGCTGGGCCGTCTGTTCTGCGGCTGGATGTGCCCGGTGACGCTGTGGCGGCGCGTGAAGGAGTTCTTCACGCCGGTGAAGAAGCTCGAGGAGCGCAAGGCGGCCGACGCCAAGGTCAACCAGGCCCTTGCCGCCGAGGAGATCGCGGCGCTCAAGGCCGCGCCCTCGGGTCACGCGTGCAGCGCTTGCGGCGCGTGCGGAGCCAAGCGCAATGCGAAGTTCGATTCGCGCCATGCGGTGCTCGGCGGCGCGGTGCTCACCACCGCGGTGTTCGGCTTCCCGGTGTTCTGCCTCGTGTGCCCCGTGGGGCTGTCGTTCGCGGCCGTGGCCCTGCTCGTGGGCTTGTTCGGCGCGGGCGACTTGAACTGGTCGCTGTTGTTCGTGCCGGCTATGCTTGTCATCGAGCTGGTGTTCCTACGGAAATGGTGTGGGCGCTTCTGCCCCATCTCGGCGTTCATGAGCCTCTTCTCCCGCTTCAGCCGCACGGGCATGCCCGTCATCGACAACGAGCGGTGTCTGGAGACCGCCAAGGAGACGGCCTGCAGCCGCTGCGCCACGGCCTGCACCTTCGATGTGAACCTGCGTCATCCCGACCTCGGCGAGCTGCCTTTGCATGACTGCGCCCGCTGCGGCGACTGCATCGACGCGTGCCCCACGAACGCCATCTCCTTCCGCGCGGTCAGCGGGAAGCCGGCTCCCTTCGCCGACGCCTTCGCCTCGCTGCGCGGCAACGGGACTGCCAAGGAGCGCCCGGCGTCTCCGGCCTTGGACGACCTAGAGCCCGAGGAGGCCTGATCGCTTCGGGTAGCTTCGGGCACATTCGCATTGTGTGATTTGGGGAAGGTGGCTTATGCGGGCCGCCTTCTTCTTGTTGTACGGGTATCATAGATAGGCTGGCAAAGTCCGAACGTGGGCGGCGCTTCGAGAGGAGTGTTGCCTATGGAGATAATCCTGGAAGCTCTTAACGTGCTGGCGATGGTTGCGACCATCGCCGCTTTCATACTTGAGGTATGGAAAACATGGAAGGAGGATAAGCGCGAGGATGCCGCGGGAAGAAAAGAATAGGGGCTAGCTGCCACTAACCCCTAATCAAAACTACCTGCGCCGCCCGACCGGAGTGTAAGGTCACTCGGGCTTTGCTGGCCCCTGCAGTATATCACGTTGCGGTCTGAAGAGAAAGCAGTGCCACCTATGGTCGATAAGACGTATATTCCCGAGGGGCAGGACGCCCCGGCCTCGCAGATTGGGGCCACCCTGGAGGCCCTGGCCGCCACCATTGCCTCCCGGCGAGATGCCGATGAGGCGAGTTACACCTACCGGCTTCTCACGGGCAACGTGGATACGGTGCTGAAGAAGGTTATGGAAGAATCCGGGGAAGTGGCTCTGGCCGCCAAGGACGTGGAGGGTTGGGCCACTTCGTCGCTGGCTGCGGCCGTGGCACTTCAGGCGGCTTCGGATGACTCGCGCGCCGAGACCGATGCGGACGCGCTTTCCGTCCAGCTCCCCCCCGAGTACGGCGAGGCGGTGGACCACCTGCGCTACGAGGCGGCCGATGTGGTGTATCATCTTCTCGTGGTGTTGGAGCGCTACGGCATTGGGCTCGATGAGTTCGCTGCCGAGCTGAACAACCGCATGACCGAGCGCGAGCGCCCCCGGGGTGGCGTGCGCCTATATGACGAATACGTGAGAAGAGGAAAATAGCCATGGCCCGACTGTTTGGAACCGACGGCGTGCGCGGCATCGCGAACGTGGAGCTGACCTGCGAGATGGCCTACCGCTTGGGACAGGCCGCCGCTATCTACCTGGGCAAGACCATCGTGGTCGGCCGCGACACGCGCCGCTCCGGCGACATGCTGGGCGCGGCTCTTTCGGCGGGCATCATGAGCGCCGGCGGCACGGTGCTCGAGGCCGGCATCATCCCCACGCCGGGCGTGGCCCTGCTCGTGCGGGAGATGCGGGCTGCGGGCGGCGCGGTCATCTCGGCCTCCCACAACCCGCCGGAGTACAACGGCATCAAGCTCTTCGACGCCCAGGGCTTCAAGCTGCCCGATGCGGTAGAGGACGAGATCGAGGCGTTCATCGTGCGCGGCGGCCTGGAAGGCGAGGTGGCCCGCGCCGAAGAGGTCGCCTGGGAGGCGGCCCAAGCAGCCGGCACCGACGCCGTGGCCGACGCCACGAGCTACTTGGCCTCCGAGATCAAGATGCCCTCGGGTGCCGAGGTGGGCGTGGCTATCGAGCTGGAGAAGTCCTGCGACATCTACATCGACCACGTGGCTCGCTCCATCGAGGAGCAGGGCGTTTCCTTCGAAGCCCTGCGCATTGCGCTCGACACGGGCCATGGCGCCTCGGCGCTCACGAGCCCCGAGGCCCTGCGCCGCCTGGGTGCCGAGGTGTTCGTCATCAACGACGACTTCAACGGCATGGACATCAACGTGCAGTGCGGCTCTACCCATCTGGAGCCGCTGCGCGAGCTTATGGCCGAGACGGGCGCCGATGTGGGCATCGCCCACGACGGCGACGCCGACCGCGTCATGCTCATGACCCCGGACGGCACCGAGATCGACGGCGACATGGTGGAGGCCGTCTGCGCGCTGGACATGCGCGAGCGCGGCGTGCTGGCGGGAGACGCCGTGGTGTCCACGGTTATGGCGAACTTCGGCTTTGTGCGCGCCATGCGCGAAGCGGGCATCAACGTGGTGCAGACCAAGGTGGGCGACCGCTACGTGCTGGAGGCCATGCGCGAGCACGGCTACTCCATCGGCGGCGAGCAGTCGGGCCACATGATTCTGCTGGACCACAACTCCACCGGCGACGGCCTTATGACGGCCTGCCAGTTCTTGGCTGCGGTCATTCGCTCCGGCAAGCCCGTGGGCGAGGCCATTCGCGTGATGGAGAAGATGCCGCAGACGCTCATCAACGTGCGCGTGGCCGACAAGCACGCCGTGGACGCAAGCGCCGAGGTGGCCGCCGCCGTGGCCGCGGCCGAGGAGGCCTTAGGCGACGACGGCCGCGTGCTTCTGCGCCCGAGCGGCACCGAGCCGGTGGTCCGCGTCATGGTGGAGGCCGTCGATCCCGCCGCGGCGAAAGCCCATGCCGAGACCATCGCCGCCGTCGTAGAGGCGAACGTGTAGTAGGCTTCCAGCGCTTACCTCTTCGGATTCAATGCTCTAAGGCCCTGAGTTGCAATTGTCAAATCAGGGCCTTTTGTGACAGAGCAAATCGTAGAACAGTATATCCGCTATTCGATGAGTGTGCTGTTCTCGTACAGGTGCTCAGGAGAGATATCGACATCGTTGCCCCAGTCGACCGTGCCGTGCTCTGCTGATGCTTTGAGGAACTTTTTTAAATCTGCAAGATGACGATAGGGGGGTCGGTCTAGCAGAGGCTTGCAGTCAAAAACCCTCTTCGTCCCGTCGGCAAACGAAAGAATAAGGCTGTAGTCCTCGCGAGGTACGACTTTACGCACAGACCAAGGAATTGCACCTGCGGTGTAGACGTAGTCGTCTAGTCGCTCATCGTAAATGCACTCCATAAGGACCTTTCTTTTAGCGAAGAGGCTCGATTTTATAGAGCGGCTGGTCGGTCTTGGCTAACTCCCAATTGGCCAACAACTCGTCGTGATGCAGTTCAACCCATGCAGCAACAAGACGCATTTGCTTACGAGGCATCGAACCCACAATGAGCTCGCCATCCAAATCGAACTGAGCTTCGAAGTCTTGGTAGAAGGCATGAAAATGCGGTGGGTTGTGATCGTCGGCGTACATATAGATAATGATGCCGAAGAACATACTCAAACTTGGCATTTAACCACCTTTCATGATGAATCTCGTATTGTCACTATAGCAGAAGCTGGATTTCGGCTCGAAATTTGAAAGAATACTAGATTGAGATTCGAAGCGGCCCTCGGGCAACAGCTCGAGGGCCGCTTGACGGAGAGGGGAGGGATGCTCCGTCGGAGATAACGTGAGGCTTAGATGCCGGCCACGGCGTTTTTCGCCGCCAGGCGTCCGTAGCACAGGGCGCCGGCGTGGTTCATGCCCATGGTCGTGTTCGGGTAAATGTGCCAGAAAC
>NZ_JAYMFI010000014.1:0-60390 GCF_035830635.1 Adlercreutzia shanghongiae
CGTCGGAGATAACGTGAGGCTTAGATGCCGGCCACGGCGTTTTTCGCCGCCAGGCGTCCGTAGCACAGGGCGCCGGCGTGGTTCATGCCCATGGTCGTGTTCGGGTAAATGTGCCAGAAACGGCTGCCCATGATGGTGCCACCTACATACAAACCGGGAATCGGCTTGTTGTCCATATCGATAGCGTGCATGTTGTAATCGCAGCACACGCTGCCATAGAAGGTCTGATAGCCCAGAGTCGGCATCTTTGCGGCGTAGAACGGTGGTTGTTTTACCGGAGACATGCGGTCGGCGCGCTTGCCGAAGTCCTCGTCGACGCCTTTCTCGCATAGTTCGTTGTAGCGGTCAATCGTGGCTTTGAGCGTGTCTGCCGGCACTTCCATGGCGGCCGCGAGCTCTTCGATAGAGTCGCAAATGCAAGGTGTCATGGCCTCGACTTCGCTGCGGGTGATCATGCCGATGGGGTCAAGGAATAAACCCATAGGGATGTCGTCGAAATTGTCCACAACCTGCCAGTAGCAGCGATGGCCGACGGGCATGTGGGAGATCTGGTCCGGATAGTTGTCGTCGAAGACCTGCCAGATGCAGCGGCCATTCACGCGGGTGACCTTCTCGCCGAGAATCTCGCCGGTCACGTCTTCGTTCATGAAGCGTTCGCCAGAGCCGTCCACGAACAACATGGGGTTGCAGCCGAGGGATCCACCGTAGTGGTCGTTGGGGAAGGCGTGGCAGTTATCGGTGCGGGCACCCACCCAATGAGCCATCTGTAGGCCCTCGCCGATGTTGGTGACGTCGCCCTTGGCGTCGGTGTCGGGCCAGCCGAGCCATTCGCCGTCCTCGAGTACGCGTGGCATGTAGTACTGAATCATCTGCTGATTGGCCGCATAGTCACCTGTGGCCAAAATCACGCCCTTGGAGGCGTTCACCTTGTATAGGTTGTCATCGATGTCGGCGTAGATGACGCCGGTAACACGTCCAGTCTCGTCCTGGACAAGACGCTTGGCCCAGCTGGCATAGTTGACGCGAGCCTTCTCCTCGACCAGCTTCGCCACGGCCTCGCCGACTTTGGCGTGGGTGGGTTCCACCTGCACGACGCCGGCGGACATGGGGTAGCGCTCGTTGGAGAAGTCCCAATGGGGGTTGAGCGGCTTGTTGAAGGGCACGACGTAGGGCTCGCCGGCTCGGACGGCCTCCATGCGCTCCTCGCTCACATCGTCGAAGTAGCGGCCTACGATGGCGGCCAGACCGGCGGTGCAGTTGTTGATCAGCGCGTAAGCGTCCAGGTTGGTCTCTCCCACGGTCTCGTTGGGATTGACGATGGTGTGGGGGCAGGCCGAGAGGTACCAGTCGAAGTCCTCGCCGCAGTGATGCAGCAGGTAGGACCACATGCGACGGTCGACACGCTCTCGATGGTCGCCCATCACCTGCTCGACCAGAGTGTCAATCTCTTCTTCAGGGATTTCATAGCCGGCATCTTTTTGGGCCTGCGAGTTAATGGCGTGAAACTGGTGGGAGTGCACATGATGGGTGTCGCCCTTTTCGATGACGAAAACGTCGGCGCCTTCCTCCACGGCCTCGCGGGCGGCGGAAAGGCCGGTGAGGCCGAATCCCACAACCACGATTTCAGCATCGAACTCCTCGACAATGGCATCGTCGGGAATGGGCTCCGGATCGACCAAAAATGAGGGCGTGAATTTACCGTTCTCATCGAAAGATCCCCATTCGTTGCCCGTGACATTGCCGGTGGCTGCGAGGCCATCCTCGCCCGCCGACGTCGAGCTGTCTTGAGGCGCGCATCCGGCGAAGGCGCCTGCGGCCAGCGCGGCGGCGCCGCTCACTGCGGCCCCCTTGAGGAAGTCGCGGCGATTGATGCCCTCGCCTCCCTGTTGGATTTCTTGCTTCTCTAGCTTCATATTCCGTCCCTCCTTTGTTGGCGGCTTCTCCGCGTTGTGCGGACGTCTCGCAGCTTGTCTCTCGCGGAGGGCAAAGGCAATCAACAGGGCGCGGAAATGCGCGATTTTGCATGTCAACAAATTGTTGAGAGGTGTGTGATCAGGAGAAATGTCGACAATGACGGACTAATGGATTTCAGGGGAGTCGAGGTGGTCGATGATTCCAAGTAGTTCTTCTTGCGACGAAACGCCGAGTTTGTGATAGATGTTGCGCGCATGAGTACGTACAGTGGCCTCGGAGATATAAAGACTCTCAGCGATATAGGCATAGCCATGGCCGCGGCCAAGCAACGCGAGTAGTTCAGTCTCTCGAGGTGTGAGCCCATGTGTTTCAGAGAGTTTGTCGCACCGGGACTGAATGAATGACTTGAAGAATTCACGGGCCGGGTTGGTTGAGGTACGGTCTTCTGTATTGCCCAGAGCGAGAAACAAAATCACGGCGCCCATATAAAGGATGAACATCACTACAGTGATGACGTTGCCTCCTTGCCCAAGAAAACTAAAAGTTAGGGCTCCGAGTATGGATAAAAAGGCTGTTAAGGCGAGCGAGGCCCCAAACACAACGTCCGTAGAGAATCCGTTGGTGCGTGCTGACAAAAGAAGAAGTGCCCATGTGCAGAGGAGCATGCAAACAGAGCCGCCGTTTTGGAGATTGGAGACGAGCAGATTCCAATAGGGGAGCGTTACCTCTTCCAGCGAGGGCGTTACGAGGAAGATGACGGCGGTTATGGGCATGACAATCCAAAATAACTTGTGGGCTTGCTCGTAGGTTTGAATGTGAGAGACGCCTAGGCAAATCAGTATGACAGCGACAAGAGGGCCGACGGAATCGAGTCCGACAGCACCGTCAAAGGACAATTGATTGCTGGCAGAAGGTAGCGTAGATTTTCGTCCAGGCAAGAGCCATAAGTAGGCAGCCGATGCCAAAAAGGAATCCTCCCCAAGACTCTGGGGCGGCGTAGCCTAGTGCGCCCAGAAGGTGTATTGCCGACCCGACAAGGGCGCTGCCGAAGCCCAAGGCAAGGTCAAGGACAAGAGCAAAGCGGTTGGCGAGTCGTGTTGCAAAGTGTTGTCGGGAAACTAGCCCAAAAGAAAAGGCGAAAATCCCGGCACAGGTAATACCAAGAGCAGCTCCAAAGAAAAACTCCCCTGGGGATTCTCCCGCGCGACCGATCATGCCAATATATGCAGCAAAAAGGAGACCGAAACCGAGCGAGGCAAAAGAAAGCTGTCGGCTCATAGCCGCTGCCTTTCTACCCGATACCACCGTAGAAGATGCCGAGCACGATGACGGCGGCGGTGATGCCCACGAAAACGTAGCGGGTCATGAAGTTGAACCAGGGGCCCAAAGGCTTGCCGTGGCCCAGTTCCGCCTGGCTTTTCGCGAAGCCCTTGGGGCAGACCCAGAAGAACATGATGGCCGCCAAAAGCGCGCCCACGGGCATGACGTAAATGGAAACCACATCCATCCACAGCGACACGGTGGAGCCGCCCTCAAGGAACAGGCCCACGGCCACCGCCGCGATGGCCACAAGCCCCACCGAAGCGGCTCGGGACAGGTGCAGCTGCTCCTGCAGCGCCTCCACGGGTGCTTCGAAGAGGTTCATGAGGCTGGTGATGGCGGCGAACACCACGGAGATGAACAAAATGACGGCGAAGATGTTGCCAAAGGGCATCTCCTGGAACACCTGGGCCAGCGTGATGAACAGCAGCGGAGGGCCGGAGGACACATCCAGGCCGAAGGCGAACACGGCGGGCACCACCACGCAGGCGGCCACAAGGCCGGCCAGGGTGTCGAAGATGGCCACGTTGCGCGCGGCGGAGACGGTATCCACGTCCTTCTTCAGGTAGCTGCCGTACACGAGCGTGCCGCAACCGGCCAAAGAAAGGCTGAAGAACGCCTGGCCCAAAGCATACACCCAGGTCGTTGGGTTCAGCAGCGCCTCCCAGCGGGGAACGAGCAGGTACTCGTAGCCAGCCGCCGCGCCCGGCAGGGTGGCCACGCGAATAGCGATGATGACGAACAGCACGAAGAAGGTGGGCATGAGCACCTTGTTCACCTTCTCGATGCCTCGGGAGACGCCGAGGATCATGATGCCGAAGGTGATGGCTAGGCCCAGCAGGTGGAAGCCCACGTTGCCGAAATCCGACGCGATGGCGCCGAAGAACGCACCCATGTCGGTTTGGGCCATGAGATCGCCGTCGATGGAGGCCACCAGGTAGTTGCAGGCCCAGCCGAGTACTACCGCGTAGCCGATGGCGATGGCCAGCGAACCCAGCGTGGGGATAAGGCCGATGAGTTTGCCGATGATGCCGCCGTCAGCTTTGCGCATTTCCACGGCCTTGGCGAAAGCGCCCATGGGGCCGGTGCCCATGGCGCGACCGAAGGACATCTCGCCGATTACGCCGGAAAAGCCGATGAGCGCAACGAAGATGAGGTAGGGGATGAGGAACGCCGCGCCGCCAAGCTGGGCCACACGATAGGGGAACAGCCAGATGTTGGCCATGCCCACGGCGCTGCCCACGCAGGCCAGGATGAACCCGGTGCGAGTCGTCCAGGTGTCGCGCCGCTTTTTGCCGGTCGCGCCGCCGCCTGTCTCCTCGCCGATCTCAATGGCTCGCGCCTCTTCGGCCGCAAAATTGTCGTTCTTAGGTGCCACGGTTGTCCTCCTTGTGCATCAGTCGTTCCATTCTATCGGAAGAGCGCACCACCGTCGGCAACAGAATGGCCCAAGGGGAGATTGTTCGCGAAGGTGCGCCCCGCTTGACCCATGTGAGAAACTGATGCTGCCCTCATCATCACCGGCGTAACCGCCGCATATGTCGTGGTCTTATTCATGCACTGTTGGGAATCGAAGTGGGGAGCATTAGGTATCTTAACGCAGAGCAGCCTTACGAGCCTGGCTCAAGCAGCAGGGGCGTACGTATGGATATCGTAGCAAAAGAGGATGGTCGTATTTATGATATCGAGATGCAGGTAGGGCCAGAAGCCTATATAGGGCGCCGCATGCGCTACTATCAGGCAGCCATGGACGTTGGGGAGCTCGGGCCTGGTGAAGCATGGGGGCAGCTGCCCGAAAGCCACATCATTTTTATTTGCCCTACTGACCTTCTTGCGGGTGGCTTGCCCGTGTATACGATTAACCGTATCTGCATCGAGGCGCCCGATTTTGCATTAAGAGGCCGGTTCTCCTCTCGCGTCGTGAGAATCGCCGGATTCCAAGTAGGAAATGTGCAATATCTTGCAAGGCTTCATTTATGGGAGTCTGGGTCAGCGTTTTTTATAATTGCGGCATCGCATGAGGTCTGAACAGGCAACAGTTCCAACTATTGCGAATGCGCAATCGGAATGCAAACGTGCATTAATGGCCTTCGCGAGCGACTCGGCCTATGCTCAGACCATCGTGAAAGAGCGTCCGAGAAAAAGGAGGAGGACATGAAGAGTAAGAAAGCGACGACCGCGCTTCTGACGGTTGCCGTCTGCGGCGCGCTGATCGGCGGTGCTGCTCTGGCGGGTTGCGCTAGCGGTGCCACGGATGGCGACACGAAGGCGCCAGACACGGGGGCAGCGGCAAGTGCGTCGGCGACGCCCGAGGTGAAGGTCGGAGCCAACGGTGTGTCCCATATCGCCGACTGGGGCGAGGTGTATCCCCTGCAGACCGCATCGTTTTTGAATGGTGCCAACAACATTGAGGAACGCGACGGAGACAATCGTTCGCATAGTCATGCCCTGCTGGCCGAGGAGATGGAGGCGTTCATCCCCGATGCAACCTATGCCGTTCGCTGCATGGCGTGCCATTCCTCGTGGTATAAAGAAATTACCGAGGCGCATGGAACGACGGCGGAGGTTTTGAATTCTCCCATGGCAAGCTATGCGGATGAGTTTACGGATATGGAGTTCTGGGATTGCCGCACTTGCCACGAAGACGACCCTGCGAATACTCTAAAATCGACTAACGTGGTGTTCAACCAGATTTCTACCAGCTACGACTTCCCCGAGAAAGACAAGGTTTGCGGGCAGTGCCATAGCTCGGATACTCAGAAGATGCTGACTCAACTTGATATCGACGACATTTACAAGAACGGCGTAAGCGCTGATGGTCTGTTCCAAACTTGGCTTGAGTTTGAGCCTCTTGTTGACTGGGAGATTGGCGGCAATAACGTTGTTCGGATTGATGAAGAGACCGGCATAAAGATGTACGGCGAAGGCTCGGTTGTCGATCTCGAGAACTTCCAAGGGAGCAATCACCAGAACCTGGGTATGACCTGCGCTTCGTGTCACATGCCGCAAACGACGGCCGAGGACGGTACGGTCTATACGAGCCACGATGCTTCTGGCTCTCCCATCGAGAACCCTGTTGCTCTTGAGTATTGCCTAACGTGCCATGAGAATCAGGGCATTGATAGTCCCGAAGCAATGAAAGAATTCGTGCTCGGCAAGGAAGACGAACTGGCTCAAGGCCAGCTTCAGATGCGCGAAGACCTGGAGGCCCTGAAGGCCGCTATCGTAGAGGCCAAGGCTGCAGGCAATGTGGATGAGAAGACGATAGAGGAAGCCAGCATGGCGTGGTCCAAGGGCCGTTGGTACCTTCGCTACACCTATGGCCATGAAGGCGAGAACGTCGGCAAAAAGGCTGCTCAT
Organism: Adlercreutzia shanghongiae; assembly: GCF_035830635.1. Lineage (NCBI taxonomy): Bacteria > Bacillati > Actinomycetota > Coriobacteriia > Eggerthellales > Eggerthellaceae > Adlercreutzia > Adlercreutzia shanghongiae. Next base: position 6,595 of record NZ_JAYMFI010000014.1, read on the forward strand.
AATTTTGATCAGATGATGGATCTTATGCAGCGTGGACATAAGCTCGTCACTGAAGCCACGGCAACATTGGCATAAAGCCGAATAGTCCAAATCTAGCGCGCTCTCTTTTGCAGGGGGCGCGCTCGATTTGTGTCAAGGGCAGGGGGTTGAATGCAGCAGGGACGCAAGCAAACGACGAGGCGGCTTTCGCTCAAGCTCGTTGCGTTGGTGACCGTTGTCGTCGTTGTGGCGGCCTCCGCCTATGTAGTTTGGACCCAGTCGCGCCAGAGTGACGCCGTGGAAAGCAAGGTGCTCGCAGAGGCCCGAACGCTGAATACCGAGATGAGCGCGGTATGGGACTACATCGACGACTCGCAGGGCGCCATTAATTACAACTCCGATGGCTCCTATGACTTCAAGGGCATTTATTGCTCTATGGCGGGGAAGGCCATCGCCCAGCGTTTCACGAACGCCTCCAATAACTACGTGGTGCGCTATGTGCGCGAAAGCCCCCGCACTGCCACCGATGAGCCCGATCGCTTCGAACAGACGGCCCTCAATCATTTCACCGTGGGCGGGTCGTCGGAGTACTACGAAATGACCGAATATGAAGGACGTTCGGTATTTCGCTACGCCTCGGCGCTTCCCGTTAAGCGAAATTGCCTGAGTTGCCATGGCGAACCGGCGGGCGTGCCCGATGAGACCGGGTTTCTCCGCGAGGGTATGAAGCTGGGCGATGTTGCGGGCGCGGTAAGCATCATCATCCCCGTTGAGTCCTATGTCCAGGAATCGCAGCGCGAGTTCGAAAGCTCCGTGGCATTTTTCTGCCTGCTCGCCGCCGCCATCGTTGCGGTCCTGCTGCTCGCCATGCGCCGCTGGGTGTCTGCTCCGCTTGAACAGGCGAACCGCCAGCTGGAAAACGAGAGCCAGCAGAAGTCTGACTTTCTGGCTACGATGAGCCATGAGCTGCGCACGCCGCTCTCGTCCATTATCGCTTTCACGGATATTTGGGAGAAGTCCCATGCTGCCGAGGACTCCGATGAGCGCAAGCTGGTGGAGGAGATCAAGCAGAACAGCTCGGTGCTGCTGAATATGGTGAACAACACCATCGATGTGGCGAAGCTGGAGGCGGGCCGGCTCAGCATGCAGTGCAGCGACGTGGATATGGTGGATGTCGTGGAGGCGGTGTTCGCCGTGGCCGAGCCGCTTGCCATCAAAGAGGGCGTGTCCCTCGACCGTACGGTGGACCCGGAGATGCCGTTTTTGCACTCCGATGCCGAGGCGCTGCGGAAAATCATGCTCAACCTGGTGAGCAACGGTCTGAAGTACACGCCGGAAGGAGGCAGCGTGCAGGTTTCGGTGCGAGCGTCTGCCGACGGGAGGCAGGCTGTCATGAGGGTAGCCGACACCGGCTGCGGCATCCGGCCCGATAACTTCGAGGCGATCTTCAAGAAGTTCGACCGGCCAGGCGCCGGGGAAGATGGTCCCATCAGCGGGAGTGGGCTGGGATTATTCCTGGTGAAGAGCTTAACCGAGAAGCTGGGCGGCACGGTAGGGGTTGAGAGCGAGGTTGGGCGTGGCAGCGTGTTCACGGTGTGTGTGCCTTTCGATGGCCCCGCTACGGGAGAATAGGGGAGGAAATGGCGAAGATTCTTCTTGCCGATGACGAGCGCAGCCTCTGCGATGCAGTGCGCATGATTCTAGAAGACGCCGGCTACGAGGTGGTGACGGCATCCGACGGTCGCGAGGCGGTGGAGTTGTTCCAGCGAGAACAGCCGGACCTTGCGATGCTGGATGTCATGATGCCGCGCCTCGATGGCTTCGAAGTCGTCGAGGAGATTCGCAAGATTCGGAGGAACGTCCCGGTGCTCATCTTGTCAGCTAAGGGCGACATCGTCGACAAGAAGCGGGGCTTTCAGGTGGGCGCCGACGACTACGTGGTGAAGCCCTTCGACGATGACGAGATCGTCTTGCGGGTGGGCGCTCTGTTGCGCCGTGCGGCTATGACGTCAAACGGCGCTGATGACGAGGAGCCGAGTGCCGCCGAGGCGCGTCAGCTCATGCAGCCGGTGACTATCGGAGATTTGGTCATCGACCCGCGCCGCTACGAGGTGACCGTTGCCGGCAAGTCGGTCACGCTGACGCCCAAGGAGTTCCAAATCCTCGCGCTGATGGCCGACCATCCGGGCGAGGTGTTCACCAACGAAGAGCTCGTCGAAACGATTTGGGGCAAGGAGTACACCGGCGAGGCTATCAGCATTCCCGTGTACATCCGCCGCATTCGCCTGAAAATCGAAAAGGATCCCAGCCGTCCCGAATACCTGCAAACCGTCTGGCGCTTCGGCTACAAGCTGGGCGCTTAAGGGCGTTCTGTTTAAACCTTTACATCCTCCTAATTAAACCTTTATAATTCAAAAATTAGGAGGAGGTGCACGATGCCGCACGATATGAGCATTCAACAGGCCGCTGATGCGCTCGGTATTACCGTGCAGGCGGTGCATAAGCGCGTAAAAAGCGGATCGCTTGATGGAATAAAAAGCAACGGTGCCTGGCGCATTGATGCAGCGTCGGTGAGTCGTGCCAAAGCGGAACCTCCGAGGCGCGGTCGACCGTGGCCGGGCGAGACCTATCTGCTCATGAACGGTCCTTATGAGACCATGGAGTTTACCTATCACGCTCAGACAGAATCGTTTCGCCCAGGGGCGGTGATTGACGCAGCCCGCGCCCCCCTGGGGACGGTGTCGCGAAACGGACGCGGCAAGGCGACAGGCCTCAAGCACTGGTGGGAGCACCGCAGCATCCCTGGCTCACGTGCCGGCATGGACGAGAAGCTCCGCCTGTTGGGGCTCGAAGACCCTTCTCAGATACCGTTTCGAAATTTGGGGCTTTCGCTCTCCGATCAGTACTGGGTTTGCCCCGTGGGGCAGAGCCTTAACTGGGGGGAAATCAACTACTTCCAGAACGACTTTGGCGCTCCTGCGGGCGAGTGGGATGAATGGTTGGCGGAAGTGGGCCTCTCATCGCCGGACAATACGTCTGAGGGTGTCCTTCCGAAACGGTGGCTTTGCAAGGGCGAAAAGCGCATATTGCTGAAAGGACATATCCCCTGGACTGACCAGCAGGTTTTCAATGAGGTGGCCGCAAGTGCTCTGCATCGTCGCCTTCTGCGGCAAGACGACTTTGTCCCTTATGAAGTGGTGCGCACCGATCAGCTGGGCGTGGTGAGCGCCTGCCCGTGCTTTCTCACGTCACGCGAGGAGTATGTGCCCATGAGTCTTGTGCTGGAGGCGGAGCGCCGGCGACAGGGGGAAACGGTGTACGACACCGTGGTGCGCGCATGCAAGAATCTGGGCATTAGCCAGAAGGAGATCGAGGAGGGGCTGGCCAAGATGATTGTGTGCGATGGCATTCTCGCTAACACCGATCGCCATTTGCGCAATTTCGGGCTCATTCGCAATATCGACGACCTGTCCTGGCGACTTGCGCCGTTGTTCGATAGTGGGAACAGTCTTTGGTACGACAAGGACGAAGGGGCCGTGGCTCGGGGCGATTATGGTTTCTCGTCGAGGCCCTTCAGCGATATTCCCAACCGACAGTTGTCCTATGCTGCCGTTGCAGAGTGGCTCGATCTTGATGCGCTTGAGGGGTTCGCGGAAGAAGCCTGCGAAGTTCTCAGCGAAGGTGACCTTGCCCGCTGGCGCCTCGATTACCTGCGAGACGGCATTTGCGAGCGTATCGCAGCCGTTAGGACCATTCTGGGGTGAGGCTGCTCTTTGCTGATGCGGGTGAGGGGGGGTCGATTTTGGGCGCAATGACGGCGAGCCAGCAGACTGTCCGTCGTCCATTATTTTCCCGCTTATAGCTGTTTGACCCGGACATTAACAAAACGCAATATCTTGGCAATATGTCAGATATGGGATTCGATTTCTCTTTTTCTTACTATGGGTCATGCAGGAGGAATGTGCAGGAAAGGAGAGGAATCATGAAGGGAAAGCAGAAGAAGACGCTGCTGGGTGCGTCCGTGGTTGCGCTGTGCGTGTCCATTGCGATCGGCACGGCGGTTGGCTGCGCCCCGCAGCCGACTCAAACGGCATCCACCGGCGGCGATAAACCGGCGGCTGAGGCAGCTGCCTCGGAGGCGGCCACCGATGCTGACAACTACGATGGCGGCAATCTGGACAAGTGGGCCGAGCAGTTCCCGCTGCAGTACAACTCGTATCATCAGAGTCCGGTGAAGGCCGACGGCAAGCATCACGGTCACTACGACCTGAAGGCGAAGCTTTTCGCGCCGGTCGTGCGTGACGGCTCCGCGCTCATCACCACCAATGAGGATGGCACCACCGATACCAACGGTGACGGCATGTACCAGATCAGCGGTTTCGAGTACGACGAGTCCATCGGCAAGTGGGTCATTGACGAGAGCGAGCTTGGCCAGGTGAAGGCCCAGACGTTCAAGATGGGCTGCTACTCCTGCAAGTCCGGCACCTTTGATCAGGTGCTTGAGCAGCGTAGCCCCTCGATCTTTACCCAGGAAGTTGACCAGGAGTTCATGGACTCCATGAACGGCCAGATTTGGGCCTGCAACATCTGCCATGGCGATATGCCGGGCACGAAGCCCACTTCCACGTTCACCTACTTCAACACGGTGGGTCGCGATGGCCTGGACGAGTTCTCCGACAACGAGAAGGCCTGCGGCCAGTGCCACAACTCTTTGGACTATCGTCATGCCATCACCGACGACGAGGTCTTCCAGAAGTTCTCCGCCTACAAGTACGGTACCGACGTGGACTCGCTTATCAAGGCCGTGAACGAGGATGACATCACGACCCTCGACGAAGAGATCGGTGTGAAGCTCGTCTGCTTCGACCACGATGAGATTGAGTTCGCTCATACGAGCCCCATGGCTGAGCTCGGCGTCGATTGCGTCACCTGCCATATGCCGCAGTCCACTGAGGGCGGCACCACCTACACCAACCATCACGCTTCTGGTTCTCCGCTGGAGAACGAGGACTCGCTGAACAAGTGCCTCGAGTGCCACAAGAGCCAGGGCATCAACAGCACCGATGAGATGGTCAAGATGGTCCGCGCCAAGCAGGCCGATGCTACCGCCACCTACGAAGCGGCAAAGGCTAAGCTCGATGCCGCTCATGACGCGCTGGCGAAGGCCACGGCTGCCGGTAAGTCCGACGCTGAGCTCGAGCAGGTGCGCGCCGACTACCAGACCGCTGATGGCTACCTGCAGCACATCCGCGGCGGCAACAACGGCGCTGGCACCAAGGTCGTGCACAACGTGCCGCAGTTCTATGACCTCGCTGCCAAGGCGAGCAACCTGGCTGACGGTATCGTAAGCGCCCTCGCGTAAGCTTATCGACTCCAGCACACCTCCCCTCCGGGAACGGCACTTCATGGGTGCCGTTCCCTTTTTGGTAAAGGAGGGGCGGTGCAAAAGGACACGCATTGCTGCGATAATGGCAACTGCTTTTCAAGCGTAGACCCAAGGGGAGGGGGAGTCCTTGAGTGTGAAAAAGCCCTATAGCATGCGCATGCTCTCGCTGCGCGTGGCTGTTGCGGTGGTGCTTGTTGTCGGATTTGCCGGTGTGGTGTACGTGCTTTGGTCGGGGGCCGCACAGCAGGACGCCGTGCACAGCAAGGTGCTCACCGAGGCACGCACGCTGAATAAGGAGATGCAAGCGGCTTGGGATTACATCGACGATTCCCAGACCGCCATCAACACCGCCCCCGACGGCTCCTATGATTTCAAAAACGTCTACTGCGCCGTGGCGGGCAAAGGCATCGCGCGTCGGTTCACCCAAAACGCCGATGGCTACGTCATTCGCTATGTGCGCGAAAATCCCCGAACGGGCGGCGATGAACCGGACGTGTTCGAGCAGCGCGCCCTCAACCACTTCAGTGTTGGGGGCTCTACCGAATACTACGAGATGACCGAGCTGGATGGCCAGCCGGTGTTTCGCTATGCGTCGGTGCTGACTATTCGCAACAACTGCCTCGAGTGCCACGGTGACCCGGCCGGAGAGAAGGACGTCACGGGCTTTGTGAAGGAAGGCATGCAGCTCGGTGATGTGGGCGGCGCGGTGTCCATGGTCATCCCGGTTAACTCCTACGTGAAGGAGGCGGGCGAAGAGCAGCAGCGCTCCCTTGTCTTCTTCGTCGGCTTGGCGCTGCTCGTGGCTGTGGTGCTCAGCTTGCTGCTGCGCCGCTGGGTTGCCGCACCTCTCGAGCGCGCCAACGAGCAGCTGGCCCACGAGAACGAGGACCAGTCGAACTTCCTTGCCATCATGAGCCACGAGCTGCGCACGCCGCTGTCTTCCATCATCGCATTCACCGACATATGGGAGAAAAGCGATCGCGAGAAAGACCCTGAGGAAGAGCGGCTCGTAGGGAAAATTAAGGACAACTCCCATGTGCTGCTGAGCATGGTGAACAACACCATCGATGTGGCGCGTCTTGAGGCGGGGCGGCTTGAGGTGGCTCTGGACGAAGTGGATCTCGTCGATGTGCTTGCGGCGGTGTTTGCCGTAGCGGAGCCCTTGGCCATCAAGAAGGGCGTGGCGCTGACGAAGTCCATTGACCCCACGGTGCCAGTCATGCACTCGGACGGAGAGGCGCTGCGAAAGATTCTGCTCAATCTGGTGAGCAATGCGGTGAAGTTCACCGACGAAGGCGGCAGCGTTGCCGTGATGGCGCGCATGGCCGAAGGCGGCGAGCGGGTGCTCATTGAAGTGTCTGACACGGGCATCGGCGTGGCGCCTGAGGACTGCGGGCGCATATTCGACAAGTTCTCTCAGGCCAAGCATCAGGCGTCCGATAAGGCTGTCGTCGGTGTGGGAGGCCGTGCCGACAAGGCAGGCAAGTCGCCGGGCAGTGGCTTAGGTCTTTATTTGGTTAAGTGCCTGACCGAGCGCCTTGGCGGTTGCGTGAAGCTGCGGAGCACGGTGGGCAAAGGGACGGTGTTCACGGTAACGGTGCCGGTGAGCAGCGTTGAGGATGCAAGCGGGGAGGAGGCATCGTGACGAAGATTCTTCTGGCCGACGACGAGGAGAACCTGCGCGAGGCGGTAACGATTATCTTGGAGAAGGCTGGCTATGCGGTGTGCGCTGCTGCCGATGGTACACAGGCAGTGGAGGCTTTCTTATCCGAGCGGCCTGACTTGGTCATTCTTGATGTGATGATGCCCTGGATGAGCGGCTATGAGGTATGCGAGCGCATCCGCGAGGTGTCGGAAGACGTGCCGGTTCTCATGTTGTCCGCCAAAGGGGACATCATCGATAAGAAGAGCGGCTTTCATGCGGGAGCTGATGACTATGTCGTGAAGCCGTTCAACGACGAGGAGCTTTTGCTGCGTGTGGAGGCGCTCTTGCGCCGCCGCGGCCACAAGGGGGCGACGCCTTCTGCTGTGGGCCAGGTGGTGACGGTGGGCTCCATGGTGATTGACCCCCGCCGTTGCGAGGTGACCGTGGGCGAGCGCTCGGTGTCTCTCACGCCGAAGGAGTTTCAGATTCTCGCCCTTATGGCCGAAAGTCCCGGGAAAGTGTTCACGCGCGAAGACCTTATCGAGATGGTTTGGGGCGACGAGTACGACACGGGTTCGGTGAGCATCCCCGTCTATATCCGCCGCATTCGCGAAAAGGTGGAAGAGGACCCCTCCAACCCGGTGTTCATCCAAACCATCTGGGGCTTCGGCTACCGCCTCGGCGGCGAGTGAGGAATCATGCCAAGAAGAGCTCTGACAGCGATTTTGCCGTTCATGCTGCTCTGCGGGATTATGGCAATGCAGGGCTGCGGTACCGTTCAAGAAGACGACATGCAAGATGGTGCGAACGTTGAGGCGGGAGTGTCCAACGAGCAAGACGTTTCGGTAGGCTCTGATGACCGTCCGGGCTCTCAGCCAACTGTCGGAGAAGGGCCTTCTGATGCCGAGTACCCGTCGGGGTCGTACCTTGTGGGCGACACATTGCCTCCTGGCGAATACGTTTTCGAGCCAGATCCCTCGGGTCGTTACAAGGTCTACGAGTCCCTTGATTCTGCAGAGCTTCTTGACGAAGGGTTGTTTGAAGGCCCTGCTATTCTTACCGTTTCGGAGGGACAACGTATCGAGCACGACCATGCTCGCGCCATCCCATTTGAGCGCTATCCTCACGAGCTGAATCCTGATCGGCGCGCGGGCATGTATAAGGTCGGTGTTGATATACCTGCGGGAACCTATCGGGCTGTTGCCCCTGGTGAAGATCGCGGTTACTGGAACATTACCGGCAGCAGCGAGCCCGGCCGTACGGCCATCGCCTCAGGCACTTTTAGCGGCTCAGACACCTTCACCGTAGAGGATGGCCAGTACCTTCGCTTCAATCGCTGCAATATATCATTGATTCAATAGATGTTGCATGTTTGCAACGCATGCAAAAGTAGATATAATGCATGCAACGAAAGATGAGCGAAGGAGGCTGCCATGCCGGCGCTGCAAGTGAGGGACTTTCCCGCGACCCTGTATGACCAGCTGAAAGAGTGCGCGGCGCGCAACCACCGCTCCATCGCCCAGCAAACCATTATCGCCGTGGAGGAGATGCTGGCCGCTTCAATTGCGCTTGATACTGAATCGGTGCCATCGCGAGAGCGGGACTTTTCGACAGCGGAAGGCTTAGGTCGACGGTGTGGCGCTTTCGAAAAGTCCGGATACATCGGCCGGTGCGAGACCGATGAAGCGAGGGAAGCGCGAAGGGGCAAGCGCCAGCAGATTCTCAAGAGATTTGACGAGATACCATGGAAGGGTCCAAAGCCTTCAACGGACGAGATCGTGGCGCTTGTGCGCGAAGGACGCGACGAGCTTTCGGATAGGGTTTGGCGAGCGCTTGACCCGGTTGCACTGAGTTCTTCCTTCGAAGGCGAGGTGTCGTAGCCATGATCGTGCTCGATGTGAATGCCGGTGTCGCCATGGCGCAAGGGGCCGAGGAGGGAAAGGCACTCGGGGATTTGATCTTAACTGGCGAGGAAATCATTGCTCCGCATTTCTATCTTACAGAAGCGGCTAATGTCGCGTGGAAGTACGTGCGAGCGGGGCAACTTGACGAAGAGGGTTCCCATATATTCCTCGAGGCTATCGTTGATCTGGTCGATAGGTTCGTGCCTGCTGAGGAGATCCTTATCGAAGCGCTGCATCTGTCCATTCAGAATAACCACCCCCTATACGACATGCTGTATCTCTCCGTCGCTCGGCGCAACGCCGCGACGCTCTTTACGCTGGACAAGAAACTGCGGGCAATCTGCGAGTCGAACGGCGTGAACTGCATAGGGATGGAACGGCTCTAAGCTTACTCCGCGAACTTGTAGCCGACGCCCCAGACGGTGAGCAGGTACTTCGGCTGGCTGGCGTTGTCCTCTATCTTCTCGCGGATGCGGCGGATGAACACGGTGATGGAGCTCGCGTCCACCACGGCGCCCTCGCCCCAGATGTGCTCGTAAATTTGCTGGCGCGTGTACACCTGCCCCGGGTTGGCGGCCAGAAGCGCCAGTATCTCGAACTCCTTGCTCGTCAGATCGAGCGGCTGGCCGTTCTTTTCCACGAGGTACTTCCCGAAGGAGATGGACAGGTCGCCCACGGTGGTGTAGCCGTTCTGAGCGCTCGCGCGAGCGAAGGCCAAGTCGCCCTTGTGCCGGCGCAGATGCGCCTCAATGCGCAGCAAAAGCTCGCTGTTGTCGAAGGGTTTCACCAGGTAGTCGTCCCCGCCGGCCTTGAACCCGATGGACTTGTCCACGATGTCGCCCTTGGCTGACAGGAAGATGATGGGCACGCGGTGGCCGCGCTCGCGCAGGGCGGTGCACACGTCGTAGCCGTTCATGCCGGGCATCATCACGTCCAGCAGCACCAAGTCGGGCCGCTCCGCGTCGATGAGCTCGAGCCCCTCCCGCCCGGTGCCGGCACAGCAGAACGCGTAGCCCGCCTCGGTTACCAGGTGCTGCAGCGCCAGCTGCAGGCTCGGATCGTCGTCAATGAGCAGAATCTTGTCCATGGGTCTCCTCTCCCAAGCGGCCCTAGTGTGTCTCCCGGCTGCGGCCGCTGTCGTCCGCAGCTCTCTCGTTCTCGGTATCTATCAGGGGAATGTCATCGGGGATACTCACGGTAAAGGTGGAGCCCTCGTCGACGACGCTCTCAAGCGCTACGGCGCCCCCGTGCATTTCGGCCAGCTCGCGCACGAGTGCGAGCCCCAGCCCGCTGCCGCCGTAGGCGCGCGAGGACGAGCTGTCGGCCTGCACGAAGCGGTCGAAGATGGTAGCCTGGCTTGTCGCGGGAATGCCGCAGCCGGTATCGGACACGGAAAAGTCGATGACTTCCGCGTCGACACGATGCTCCACGGCGAACAGGATGCGTCCGCCCTCGGGCGTGAACTTCACGGCGTTGCTCATGAGATTCTCCACGATGCGCCTCAGCTTCTCGGCATCGGCAACGAACAGGGGCACCTCGCCGATGCGGTACTCCAGGGTGATGGACTTTTGGTCCGCAAGGGGAGCGATGGTCGACTGGACGAGTCCTACCATGTCCCCGATGTCCATCAGCTCCGGATGGAAGCTCTCGCGTCCGGCGTCGATGCGGGCCATCTCCAGGATGTTGTTGATGAGCGACAGCAGCGTCTTGTGGTTGCTCTCCATCTCGTGCCAGAGCCGCTCGTCCTCTTCGGTCATCGCGCCGGCCTCTCGTCGCTCGCGCAGAATGTCAGCGAAAGCCATGGAGGCGGCCAGCGGCGTCTTCAACTCGTGGCTCATCATAGCCAGAAAGTCGCTGCGGTACTGGTTCTCTTCGGTCAAGGCCTCGTTGGCTTCTTCCAAGGCGGCACTTTGGCGCTCCAGTTCGGTGTTGGCGTGCTCCAGGGCGAGCGTGCGCTCGGCAACGAGCTCTTCCAGATGGCTTGCTGTCTTCTCCAGCTGGGCGGCCATCTCGTTGAAACCGCTGGAAAGCACCGTCATCTCGTCAGAGGACTTGTCCATGGGAAGTCGGGCCGAGTAGTCGCCTTCGCCCACCTCTTCCATGGCCGAGCGCACTTGGGCGAGCGGGCGCGTGACCAAGTGCGACATGGCCACGGAGATGATGGCGACGCAAGCGACGATAAGCGCCAGCGAGAAGCCGATGTTGAGCGCGGCATTTTGGTTGGAGGCAGCCACGAAGGCCTCGGTGGGAATCTGCATGGAAAGTGCGCCATACACATAGCCTTCGGGCAGGCCCTCGCGCGGATAGCCGGAAAGGTCGATCTCGCCGGCGGGTTCTCCGTGGCACGACAGGCAGCTGGCATCCAGCACCATGGGCTCGGCGAAACGGAACACCTGGCGACCGTCCACGTCGGCGAACTCGTAATACTCCGTAAGATGCGGGTCGGCGCGGAAAGCGTCGATGGCTGCCTGCTCGAAGGCGTCGGGCGTATCGGCGACGTTGCGCGGCGTGTCGCTCACGTAACGCACGGAATAGTCGGTGTCGCGGGAGAAGAAGGCGCCGACGGAGCGGCCCGCGATGGAGCATTGCAGGCCCTTGAACTCGAAATTGCCCGCGCTGTCGTAATTGATCTTGTCCTGGTTCTTGTTCATGAACTCCCAGACGGCCTCCATGTTGGCCGACAGCGCCCGGGCCTGTTGCACCAGTTCGGTCTCTTTCAGCTTCTCGGAGCGGTCCGACTCCCACACCACGTTCGCCACGAGGAACGCGGCCACCACGCCGAGCACCAGCACGGCGATCTTCGTGCGAAGCTTGATGCGCATGGGCGGCCCCTCCCCTCGGCTGCGCCTCGTACCCGTAAGGCGCTTGAATCCCTTGGGGTAAGTCTACTGCATTTGCAAGCTAAGGGGTAAGAAGGTCTCTGGAAAATGACGATGGGTCAAGAGGGCTTTGACCTGGGCGGCGTCATCGAAGTAATATTTCCGCAATAACTTGTCGGAAAGATATGAGATTTGGTTTATGGCCCTTTCAGAGAGAGGGGGCGATTTTTTGCGAAGCTCGGGAAAGAGCGGCTCGCATTCATCGCGATGTGCTATGATAAATACGAAAGGGTTCCTCCCCAGCGACAAGAGCTCCGCTGCTCTTCCCTACGGATAGCTGGGGGGGTCGTTTTGTTTTTTTTGGATTTGCGGTTGCTTACGAGGGCGCTACGCGGATGGTATGAATTGAGACATCGCCAAGTCGCGCCAGTTGTGAAGGGTCGTTCGATTCCCATTTTCGATAGAGCGCCCAGGCATAGTAATCGACAGCTTGGAGGGCCAAATCGCTTTTAGAGGCCATGGGCATAACCGTAAAGGTCATGCCGGTTCCTTCCAGCACCGTTGCCAATGCGCGTTTGAGGGTCCCGACGATGGCCTTGCGTTTCTTTTGCACCGGAATTGAGTCGAGCATGATGCTGATATGACTGTATGAGGCATTGCGGGTCTCTGTGGTCACAAGGGCGCTGAGGAGGCTTTGGGCTGCGGTTTGGAATAGCTCCTCGGGCGTTTGCCGGTTTGGCGCTAGAGCCGCTTTCTCAAGTATTGCCGCGTAGCCGCGAGCGTCGTTCGAATGCTTCCTCAACGTGGAGAAAACACGCTCCCTTGTTTCAAGCGAGTCTTCCGTGGCGTGAAAATAATCATTGCGCTCGTGACTGTTGCTGAACCGTCCCTGCGCCGCGATGACCGCATAGCGACACTCGAGCAGCGCCCTGTGCAGGGGAAAGCCTTCGCCCGTTAAAACGAGGCCGGTATAGAGAAAAAAAGCGGGTTCCCGAGTCGCCGAAATACATGTCGCCCGCTTCATCAAGATATACGAGTAACGTTTTCTGGCCATCAATTTCCGTCATAAAAAGAACCTTTCACGATTTTGCATATCATACTTCATCGGTTCGCCCCTCGGGCATAAGAAACGGTTTTCTCGGCAACTTCCCTTCGCAACGAGTAATATTTCCGCAATAAGTTGTCGGAAAGATATGAGATTTGGTTTATAGCTGTTTCTCCAGGGGCTGGATATTCTCGATGCCATCGAGGAAAATTCCCAGAAAAGAAGGGGGAGGAATATGGGCGAGATTAAGCTCAACAGCCTCAACATGGACCGCCGCAACTTTGTGGCTGCTGGTGTTGCCGCCGCGACAGCGCTGGGTGCATCGGCATCGCTTTACGGCTGCGACAACCGTCTGAGCGAGACGGGCGGCACCGAGGAGGGTGAGGGCGCCTCTGTGCAGCCGGCAGGCGAGTGGAAGACCCTGGCCTGCCTGCATGGCTGCGGTACCCGCTGCATGAATCAGGCGCTCGTGCAAGACGGAGTGGTTATTCGCCAGAAGACCGACGACACTCATGAGGATTCCATCGAGTGCCCGCAGCAGCGCGGTTGCCTGCGTGGCCGTTCCCTGGTGGAATTCGAGATGGGTGCCGATCGTATCAAGTATCCGCTCAAGCGCGTGAGTTGGACGCCGGAAGACCCTCATGGCGACCTGCGCGGCAAAGAGGGCTACGAGCGCATTAGCTGGGATGAGGCCCTCGACTACGTGGCCGACCAGCTGAAGAAGGTCTACACCGAGTACGGTCCCCGCGCGGTGTTCATGCCCTGCAATCTGTCCGGTGGTCGCGCCACGGTGGCGCCGCTCCTGAACGCGCTCGGCGGTTATCTGGCCGTTTCCGACTCCATCTCCTACGGCACCTACACGGCCAACACCGAGTACCTGGGGCTGTCCTATGGCGGCGAGTGCATGGTGAACGATCGCATGGACCTCATCAAGAACGCCAAGGTCATCGTGCTGTCGGGCCAGAACCCGGGTTGGGGCTCCAACGGCAATCCGTCGTACTTCTTCCGCGCCGCCAAGGACAACGGCGCCGAGTTCGTGTACGTCGGTCCCTCCTATAACGTGTCTGCCGCCGCTCTGGATGCCCGCTGGATGCCGGTGCGCCCTGGCACCGACACCGCCTTCTACATCGGCGTGGCTGGCGAGATGCTGCGCCTTGAAGAAGAGCGTGGCGGCATTCTCGACCTCGACTTCCTCCATCGTTGCTGCATCGGCTTCGACGAAGAGTCGATGCCCGCCGATGCTGCCACGACGGAGAACTACGCCGGCTATCTGAAGGGCTCCTACGACGGGACGCCCAAGAACGCCGCCTGGGCGAGCGCCATCTGCGGCGTTCCGGAGGAGGACATCGTGTGGTTCGCCGAGACTATGGGCAAGGACAACGACGTGGTGCTCTCTCACGGCTATGCGGCCGCTCGCTGCAACGGCGCCGAGGACTTGCCCCAGGCCTACATGGCCGTGGCCTGCATGGGCGGCCACATCGGCAAGTCGGGCAACGGCCTGGGCAATTACTATGTCGACCGTCAGGGTCCGGGCGGCGTGCAGATCGTCTCCACCGGCGGCGACGGTACTGCGGACATCGAGTTGCCCGAGCTCGCCCCGCTCTACGACCCCAACAAAGTCGAGGGCACCATCGAGGACGATTTCGTGAACGGCCTCGAGGTGTGGGACGCCATCATCAATGGGAAGTACCAGTCCACAGGCCGCTGCTGGTCCGGTGTGTTCAACAAGCCGGTGGAGCGCGAGTGCGATATTCGCGTCGTGTACGGTGGTCGCGACGGCTCCGGCCGCTCGGTGCCGAACTCGTCGAAGATGGCCGAGGCCATGCGCAAGCTCGACTTCGTGGTTATTCAGCAGTTCGTCCCCTCGGCGACGACGCCCTATGCCGACATCATTCTGCCCGATTTGGCCAACATCGAGCGCGACCAAATCGTCGACAACGGCGACCGCGACCGCGAGATGGTGCTCGTGTACTCGAAGGTGTCCGATACGCCCTTCGAGGCCAAGAGCGACCAGTGGATCAACGAGCAGCTGCTCGAGCGTTTGGGCTACAACCCGAAGGACGTTTATCCCCTCAGCGAGGAGCAGCAGTTCTTCAACAAGCTGGCCAACTCCACCGTCAACGACGGCAACGAGAACGCCACGCCGCTCGTGACCATCACCGAGGAGGATATCGCGAACTGGGGCGTTGAGGGTACGCCGCAGGAGGGACTCATTGGCTTGGAAGAGCTGCGCGCGAAGGGCATCTACCAGGTTGAGCGCGCCTTCGGCGACGAATATGACCATATCGCCATGGCCGACTTCCGTAACGATCCCGCCTCGGATCCGCGTCCGAGCGCCTCGGGCCTTTTCGAGATCTACTGCCAGGCGAAGGCCGATATGTTCAACACCGCCGCCATGGCCGGCGAGACGTACAAGCCCTATCCGACCTATCACGAGGTTGTGGCTGACGAGGGCTTCCCGCTGCTCATGTTCAACACCCACTATCCGCGCACGGCCTGCTCCGATTTCAACAACGTGGTCACTCTGCGCGAGGCTTGCGAGGCACCGGTAACCATTAGCGCAGCCGATGCTGCCGAGCGTGGCATTGCCGATGGTGACCCGATTCTCGTGAGCAGCCCCTACGGGAAGATTCTGCGCACGGCGGCTGTCAGCGCCTGCATTGTGCCCGGTTCCATCGACGTGCCCAACGGCAGCTGGCCCGAGCTGGACGAGGACGGCATCGACCGCGGCGGCAGCCCCAACACCCTTTACGGCGGTGCGCCGAAGGGCATGGGCGTGTCCGGCTACAACAATGTGAGTGTTCAGGTGGAGAAGTGGAGCGGCGGGGAACTTGTCCCCGACTACGAAACCCAGCTGATTGTCTGCCCGGAATAGCGGCATCTAAGAGGAGGATACCATCATGGCGAGAAAAGCCTTTTACTTCGACAGCAGCCGCTGCGTGGCCTGCAAGACCTGCCAAGTGGCTTGCAAGAAGAAGAACGACCTGCCTATCGGCATCAACTACCGTGCGGTGGCCAGCTACGAGGTGGGGGAGTTCCCCACGGCGAAGATGTACCACATCTCGCATACCTGCAACCACTGCCTGAATGCCGCCTGCGTGGCCAACTGCCCCACGGGCGCCATGTACCGCGACGAGGAAGACGGCACGGTGCAGCACGATGACGAGATTTGCATCGGATGCGAGACCTGCGTGAAGTCGTGTCCTTACGGGGTGCCGGTTCTGCTTGAGGACAAGAAGGTCACCGGCAAGTGCAACGCCTGCATTGACACCCGGCCTGAGGACGGTGTGCCCACTTGCGTGGCTGCCTGCGGCATGCGTGCCCTCGAGTTCGGCGACTACGACGAGCTGGCGGCTAAGCACCCCGACGCGGTGCAGGAGATCGCGTGCCGCCCCGGCGCCGACATGACCGACCCGAGCACGCTGATTGATGGTCGCGAGTGCGTCCAGGATTCTGCCTATCGCGACTTACGCATGTAGCCTTCCCTTTTTCGGCCGCCGGACAGCCTCCCCTCCCTTGTCCGGCGGCCGATTCCTTGGTTGGCCTTCGAGCGTTCGTTACGGAAAAGGAGCAGGCGGTGGACAACGAAACAAAGGAACTGGTGCTGGCGAATCGGCAGTTCGTCTGGGGCATGATTGCCCGCGGATTCGCCGAGGAGCCTGACGGCGCCTTCGCCGAGATTGTCGTAAGCAATCATGCTCGCGACGAGGTGGCCTTGGTGGAAGACGAAACCACCGATGCGCTGCTCGCTGCCTACGAAGGCATGGCGGCTTTCTTCGCACTGCCGCCTGCTGAGCGCGATGCTGCTATCGCCGAGGCGCGCGAGGCTTACACGCGCATCTTCGTGGGGCCGAACACGCTGGCGGCTTCTCCTTGGGAAACTATGCATACCACCGGCAAGCGCGTTCTGTTCCATCGCGACATTCTCTCGGTGCGCGATGCCTATCGCCAGGCCGGCTTTCTCCCCGAGCGTTATCGTCAGGTGGCCGATGACGCCATCGGTCTCGAATGCGACTTCATGGCGAAGCTCGCCACCGATGCCCTCGGGGCTTTCCAGGAGCATGATGCCCAGCGTTGCCAGGATCGCTTGCTGCAATCGCTGACGTTTTTGACGGACCACCTCCTCCGATGGATCGATTCGCTCGCCGACGCCATCGAAGCTCACTATGCGGGCACCTTCTACGCCGCCCTTGCTCGTTTTGCGGCGTTGTGGTGCCGCCGCGACGAAGCTTTGGTGAATACGCTCTTGGAGGATTCGTGCCCCGTGGGTCCCGCCAACTAGCCCTATGCTATTATTGGACCCAGCTTGAAGTACATAGCCTGCCGCCGGGTAGGCGCGAAGCGCTCACTGAGCGAGCATCGTTAGGCCTTTGAAGATGCTCGCCCCGTGGGCGCTTTTTGTTTGCCCGGCGCGCGTGCGACCCGGTCGCGGGCGGCCGGAGAGGAGAAAGGATCGCAGCATGAAGCAGTTCGTCACGGAAGAGTCGTTCTGGAACCTGTTCCCCGATGCGAGCATCGGCATCGTGGTGGCCCACAACATGAAGCCCACCGACGAGGTGACGCCCGAGGACGCCGCCGCTATCGCCAAGGCGCTTGCCGAGGCCAATGGCAAGGCTGACCAGCACCTGGAGAGCAACACCATCTCCCAGAACGAGGTGGTGGCGGTCTGGCGCGACGCCTACCAGAAGTTCAAGACGAAGAAGGGCGCGCGCTGCTCTATTGAGAACCTGCTCAAGCGCGTGCTGAAGGGCAATCCCGTGGGCTCCATCACGCCGTCGGTGGATATCTACAACACCGTGTCGCTCGCTTACGCGCTGCCCGTGGGCGGCGAGGACATCGATGCCATGGACGGCGACATCCGCCTCGGCATCACCGAGGGCGGCGACGCCTTCCGCCCGCTTGGCGAGGACGAGGATGCCCCCACGCTGGAAGGCGAGCTGTGCTACTTCGATAACGCCGGCGCCATCTGCCGCTGCTGGAACTGGCGCGACGGGGAGCGCACGGCCTTGACCGACGAGTCGAAGAAGGCCTTCCTCATCATCGAGTCCGTGGACCCGGCGCGCTCCGATGACCTGGCTGCGGCCACCGACCAGCTGGCCGATATGGTCGAGCGCTACCTGGGCGCCGACATCTTCGCCAAAGAGATCATCACCCGCGACAACCCGACCATGGTGATCGACGAGTAATGAACTGGCTCGTGCTCATAGCCTCAGGGTGCATGGAGTCGGTGTGGGCCATAGCCCTCGGCAAGTCCGAGGGCTTCACCCACGTGGGGCCCACCATTGTGTTCATCGTGGCTTTGGTGCTTTCCATGCTGGGGCTGTCCTTCGCCGTGAAGACGCTGCCCACGGGCACGGCCTATGCGGTGTGGGTGGGTATCGGCGCGGCGCTCACGGTCGTCTACGGTATGGTCACCGGCTCGGAGCCGGCCAGCCTCGCCCGCGTTCTGCTCATCGCCGGCCTCGTCGGCTGCATCATCGGGCTAAAGCTCGTCAGTGGGAGCGAGGCCTAGCTTTCCAGCAGGTCCTCTGGTTTGCATCCCAGCACGTGCGCTAGGGCAAGCACGACGGAGACAGACGCTTTCGAGAGGTCGTTTTGCCGCTGCTCATAAAGCTGCACCATACGTAGCGATACGCCTGCGGCATCAGAAAGCTCCTGCTGGGTCATGCCGCGATTGCGGCGAATGCGTGCCAGGGGAGCGGGCCGCTCGGCCTGGGACGCAAGCACGCGGTCGGCTATTTCGACGAATTTAGTGACGTCGGCCTCGTGCAGAATGTAGCGGCTAAGTACAGCCGAGGGCGGCAAGCCGCCGTCGGCGATATCCGAGAACCGCAGTGCGCGATACCACTGGTAATAGGCCAGGATCCAGCCCGTCCAGTATTCGGGACTGCGGTCGAGAGGCTGGGTGGCAGGGCACGATTCGCGGCTCCCCGTTGTTCGAAAGACCACTTCTCGAGCGATTTCCACGCCTGACATGCCTGCCACGAATTTGGGGTTGCCCCGTTCGAACTGTCCGGCTATGCCTGATGAGGTGAACCAGCCGAAGAACTCATCGGCGTCGTAGCCGCAATCGATGACGGCGTAGTCGAGCATCTCGCCGAGGGCGTCCATGGCGTCATTCAAATAGGACTCGTCGTAGGCGCGCATCGTCGGCCTCCCAATCTTCTCTCATGATATCCCTGATGGTGTAATCGCTGTCAAGATCGGTCAGTTTGAGTTCCTCGCGATAGATGGCGCGCGCTGCGTGATCGCGAGCCATTTTGCGCGGATAGTATACGGTGCGGTCGGCGCTTTCGACGCCCTTGAACCGAAGACGCTCAAATGCCTTCTCCGAGCGCACCACAACCTGCTCGCCCAAGTTGCCGAGTGCCATGGCTTTTTCCAAACGTGAGAGCGACAGCGCATTGTTGAGAAAGGCATTCGCGAACGAGAAGTACGAGTCGTCGGCCCGATAGCCGCGCATCACATCGCACGTGCGGTAATCGACGGCGAAGCGACTGAGGACGAACTCGCGTGCGAGCGGCGCAATGTCGCCCGAGACACGGAAGACGCGGTTCTCCAGCAAGACGGCAAGCCAGTGCAAAATGGTGTAGGTGCCGTCATTCAGGTTGAGCTCGGAAAGACCGGCCGTGTCGAGCGCATAGCGGTTAGCGAATCCGTCGGTTTCCTCGGAGGCGCCCCATTCCTTGGCTAGCTCCAAGTTCTCGGTGCAGTAAAAACCCAGCCCGTAATCGTTATAGGGGTTTCCCCGTCCGAAAACAGGACGCTCGATTATCTGGCCTGAGCCGTGAAAGAGTGCCAATTCCTCTGCCATGACGGTCCTTGCTATCGCTGTGACGATAGCTTATTCTACTATCGTCACAGCGATAGTCAAGAATGACTGCCATCTTCTCGTTAACATCCCGTTGCCAAAATTCGAGACACACTTCAAAGAGTGGTACACTATAAAAGTCGCGCGCATTCCGGTGCGCGGCTTAATTTTTTCGGCCAGCGACTACGAGGGAGAAGACCTGAGCCTATGAACGCAGCCCAAGCATCAAAGGACGCCGCCAAGGAAACCGCCACCACCGAGATGGTGAAGCCCCCCTATATGCAGAACCGCGAGCTTTCTTGGCTTGATTTCAATAAACGCGTGCTCGACCAAGGCGCCGATCCCACGGTGCCGTTGCTGGAGCGCCTGAACTTCATCTCCATCTTTTGGAGCAACTTGCAGGAGTTCTTCATGGTGCGCGTGGGCTCGCTTACCGACCTCTCCCTTCTGAAGAAATCGATCATCGACCCGAAATCTGGCATGACGCCGGCCCAGCAGCTCGACGCTATCTATAAGCGCTGCCACGAGCTGTACCCCTACTATGAGGAAACCTACGAGGGCGTTCGCGCGCTGCTCGCCGAGCAGGATATCCGCGGCCTGCGCAAGGAGGACCTCTCCGATGAGCAGCGCGAGTACATGCGCGATTACGTGGTGAACAACGTGCTGCCCTTCCTCTCTCCGCAGATTATCAACGCCCGCCATCCCTTCCCGCATCTGGAAAACGGCGGCCTGTACATCGTCGTGCGCCTGGATGAGCAGGCCAAGCCCAAGCAGAAGAAGTCCAAGGACGAGCGTAGCAAGGAAGAGAAGGCTCGCGACAAAGCCGAGGCCAAGGCCACGAAGAACCTCGGCGCCGAAGGCGTCACCCTTGGCGTCATTCCGCTGCCGCGCCAGACGAGCCGCGTCATCGAGCTGCCGGGCCGCGGTCTGCAGTACATGCTCGTGGAGCATGCCATCGAGATGTTCGCCGCCGACGTGTTCTCTATGTACACGGTGAAGCACACCAACATCATCTGCGTCACGCGCAACGCCGACTTGGATGCCACGGAGGGCGCCGAAGAGCAGGGCGAGGATTACCGCGAGCACATGAAGCGCATTCTGAAGCGTCGAAGCCGCCTGGCTCCGGTGCGCCTGGAAAGCGAGCGGCCGCTCTCCCGCACGGTGAAATCGCTGCTGTTGGATAAGCTCGGCCTGGGAGAACACCAGCTGTTCGTCACGCGCGTGCCCTTGAACATGGGCTTCACCTGGGGTCTTGGCAGCCGTTTGGCCGCCGATAAGCGCGCCGCCCTCACCCAGGCGCCCTTCACGCCGCAGTGGCCCGCCTGCCTCGACCGCAACCGCTCCATCATCGAGCAGGTGACCGACCACGAGGTGCTGCTGTCCTATCCCTACCAGTCGATGGACGCCTTCGTGCAGCTTCTGCGCGAGGCCTCCACCGACCCGGCCGTGGTTTCCATCAAGATCACGCTCTATCGTCTGGCGAGCCAGTCGCATTTGGCCGAGGCGCTTATCAACGCCGCCGAAAACGGCAAGGAAGTAACGGCGCTCTTCGAGCTGCGCGCCCGCTTCGATGAATCCAACAACATCGAGTGGTCCCAGCGCTTCGAGCAGGCCGGCTGCCACGTCATCTACGGCTTCCGCAACTTCAAGGTGCATTCGAAGATTTGCACCATCACGCGTCAAACCGAGCACGGCCTGCAGCACATCACCCAGTTGGGCACGGGCAACTACAACGAGAAGACCGCGAAGCTCTACACCGACTTCTCGTTCATTACGTGCGATTCGCAAATCGGCCACGATGCGGCGGACTTCTTCCGCAACATGGCGCTGGAGAACACCTCGGACAACTATGACATCCTGTGGGTGGCTCCGCTCATGATCAAGCAGAACATCCTGCGCAACATCGACGTGCAGATTGAGCGCGCCCGTCGCGGCGAGCCATCGGGGCTGTTCTTCAAGACGAACTCCATCACCGATAAGGAAGTCATCGACAAGCTGGTTGAGGCCTCCCAGGCCGGCGTGCCCATCGATCTGTTCGTGCGCGGCATCTCCTGCATTCTGCCAGGCGTGGAAGGTTATACCGACCGCGTGCGCGAGGTGTCCATCGTCGGCCAGCTGCTCGAGCACAGCCGCGTCTACGGCTTCGGTCCGCGTGATGACTGCAAGATTTACCTGTCCAGCGCCGACCTCATGACCCGCAACATGGACAAGCGCATTGAGATCGCCTGGCCTATCCTGAACGACACGCTGCGCAATCAAGTGCTCGGGTATCTGGGCATCTGCTACTCCGATACGGCGAAGCTGCGCGAGCTTCTGCCCGACGGTTCCTACACGCCGCTGGGTTCGTTCGCCGAGCGCGACGAGAGCGGGGACGTGGAGCTGTTCGATTCGCAGAAGTACCTCATCGCCGAGGCCCAGCGCATGCACCTGGTTGCCGCCGAGCTGGCCGCGCGCCAAGAGGCCAACGGCTCGGGAAGCGCTCGCATGGTGTTTCCCCTGGGCGAAGTGGCCGTCTCGAACAAACAGGCCGATGAGGTGGTGACCGAGGAGGAATCCGAGTACGTCGCCCATCGTTCACCGGAGCTTGAGGCTGCCGAGGCCCAGGCCGTGCGCGATGCCGCTGACGCCATGGCCGCCGCGGCGACGGCGACGGCCGCTTCGGTGTTGGAGGCCGTGACCAAGGGCGTGACCCAGGAAGTGGCCGCGGCCCAGGCCCGTGCGGCGAAGGCGGAAGGGGAGAAGGTGCCTGACGCGGCGCGCACGGACGCGGCCAAGGCCGAGCAGTCTGCGCCTGCGAGTGCCGCCCCGGCCAGCCCCGTCGCTGTCGAGCCCGCTCCGGCCGAGCCTGCTGCCCCCGCGCCCCAGGCCGAGGTCGTCGACGCCGCGGCTCCCCGCCGCGACATCGTTCCCGCCACGGTGGTTGAGCCCGCCGCCCGGGGCAACGCCGTCACGCGCTTTTTTCGCCGCCTGTTCGGTAGATAGGGACGGCGCCGGGCGCGCAGGGGATTTCGAACGGAACGCAGAAAGGGACGTTATGCTCGATAAGGTCAAGTTCAACAAGAAGCCGATGAAGAAGGCCGAATACAAGGCGCGGTGGGACGAGCTGCTCGCGAAGCTCGTGGTGCTCCAGCAGCGGGCGCACAACGAGGGCGTGGGCCTGGTGGTGCTGTTCGAGGGATGGAACGGCGCTGGCAAGGGCAGCCGCATCTCCGATCTCATGTACCACTTGGATGCCCGTTCCACGAGCGTGTACGTGGGCATGGACCTCGACCCCGAAGTCGAGCGCGAGTTCGCCGGCCGCGAGTGCGGCGTGACAGGCTTCTACCCCCTCATGCAGCCGTTCTGGAAGGCCTTGGGCGAGCGCAACTCCATCACGTTCTACGATCGCGGCTGGTATTCCGAGGTCATTCAACACATGCTCTACAATGCTCCGGCTAAGCTGCTGCTGCCCAAAAAGCAGGAGCGTCACTATCTGGACTCCATCCACGACTTCGAGCAGCAGCTTACCGCGGACGGCTACGTGGTAGTGAAGTTCTTTGTGCACATGACCAAGAAGGCCCAGGTGGAACGCTTGCGCCGCTTGCACGACGACCCGGTGACCCGCTGGCGCGTCACCGACAAGAAGCTCGAGAGCCACCACGGCTACGAGGCGGCTTACGAGCTGTACGACCGCCTGCTCGAGCGCAGCGATTACGATTTCGCCCCCTGGGTGCTGCTCAACGGCGAGGACAAGCGCCGCACGAACCTCACCATTGCCGGTACGCTGGTTGACGCCCTGGAAAAGGCCTTGGCGCGCAAGGAGGCCGAAGGCGTGCTGAAGGCGTCGCTGGCGGCCAAGGAGGCAGCCGACGAGCTGCTCGCCGAGGAGCATGCCGTCGAAGAGGCCGTCGCAGCTGAGGCGGCCCGTTCCGAGGCGCCGCTTGTCAAGCCCGGCCGTGGCATGCTGACCGGCCCGGCCCTGGCCCGCGCCCAGGCCCAGGCCGATGCGGCCCACGATCTGGCCCCCAAGGAATCGCGCTTTGAAATCGTCAAGCACTACCCGCAGGTTGATAGCATCGACCACAGCTTGGCGCTGTCTCTTGAGGAGTACAAGGCCGAGCGTAAGGAGCTGCAGGAGCGCCTCTTCCGCCTGGAGAACATCATGTTCCAGCGCCGCGTGCCCCTCATCCTCATGTACGAGGGCTGGGACGCCGCTGGCAAGGGCGGCAACATCAAGCGCGTCGCCCAGGCTCTTGACGCCCGCGCCTACACCATCTTCCCGTCGCCGGCGCCCACCAAGCCCGAGCTCGCTCACCCCTTCCTCTGGCGCTACTGGACGCGCCTGCCCAAGGCGGGCCATGTGGGCATGTACGATCGTTCCTGGTACGGTCGCGTGCTCGTCGAGCGCGTGGAGGGCTTCGCCACCCCGGCCGAGTGGTCCCGCGCCTACGACGAGATCAACGAGTTCGAGCACGATTTGGTCGACTGGGGTGCCATCCTGCTGAAGTTCTGGGTGGACGTGTCTCCCGAAGAGCAGCTGCGCCGCTTCCAGGACCGCGAGGACGACCCGGCCAAGCAGTGGAAGATCACCGAAGACGATTGGCGCAACCGCGAGAAGTACCCCCAGTACAAAGCCGCCATCGACGACATGTTCCGCCTGACGAGCACCACCTTCGCCCCCTGGATCGTGCTTGAGTCCGACGACAAGCGCTACGCCCGCATCAAGGCGCTGCGCCTCATCGTGGAGGCCCTGGAAAAGCGCTTGGGCGCATGTCCGGCCTCGTAAGGCAACTCGCGGGAAACGATGACGTTTCCACCTACCGCACGCGAGGGGTTTTTCCTTGCGAAAGGCGCACCTTCGGGGTACTATGAACCCAACATCAGCAAGTCCGCGGCTGCGCCTTCGCGGCCGTTTTAGGAGGAGATCGCTATGGATCTGTTCGGAATTCAAGTGCCCATGGAGGCCATTTGGGTCATCGTGGCCATCATCGTGCTCGTCATCGTGGCGTTCATCGCCAAGGGCTTCATGGACGAAATGAAGAAGTAGACGCCCGCCCGCACGACGGGGTGAGCTCAGGGCCCCTTCGGGGGCCCTTTTGTTTTCGGCGGCGTGGGGCCGGCGAAGGTGCGGCGGCTAACGGCCTGTGCGGGTCGGGTGACCGTCGCAACGTGAAAGAGAGAAGCATCGATATCGAAGGGGGCCGACCTCATGGCTACCGCAGCGAATACCGATACCAGCAAGAAGAAGAAAAAAAAGAAGCGCGGGCTGTTCTGGCGCATCGTGTTTTGGCTGGCCCTGGTGGTGTTCATCGGCTCGGTGGGCACGCTGGGCTATCTGTTCTATACCTACTGGGCCGGGCAAAACGAGTACGACGAAATTGCCAGCCGCGCCGTGACCGTGCCCGAAGACGGGCAGGTCACGAACTTGGCCGATTTGGTGGTCGACTGGGACGCCCTGCGCGAGATTAACCCCGACATCGTCGCCTGGGTGTACATGCCCGGCACGGTCGTCAACTATCCCGTGGCCCACAAGGCCGGCGACTCCGAGTACTACCTGCACCATAACTTCTCGCTCGGCGAGGGCTCGTTCGGCGCCGAGTACGGCTCCATCATGCTTTCGGGCGAGAACGCGGGCGACTTCTCTGACGAGGTGAACATCCTTTACGGCCACCATATGCGCAACGGCTCCATGTTCGCTCTGTTCGCGGAGTTCCGCGATTCGGCGGACTTTAACAAGCACCGTACCATCTATCTGCTGACGCCCGAGGGCAACTATCGCCTGGAAACCTTCGGCGTTGAACACGTGCCCATGACCCATGCTTCCATCGCCACGCCGAACTACCCGACCGACCAGGAGTTCACGGCGTTCAAGGAATGGCTCGTTGAGGAATCTATCGTCACGCCCGACCCCGACACCACCGGCACGGTGGCTGACGCGACGAAGCTCTTCGGCTTCTGCACCTGCGATGGCGCGGATAACACCTGGCGCTATATCACCTTCGCCGACGTCGCCGAGTTCGTGCCCATCGATTACGTGGGAACGGGCACCTACCAGGGCGATACGGCTGTGGAAGATGGTGCGGCCGACGAAATTGCCGAAGACGCGCAGGAGCGCGCGGAGGGCTAGACGGTTGTCCCTGTGTCTCCGGGCGCAGGCTCGCCCCACTCGTTGATAGCGCCCCAAACGGGGTTGTTTGAACTGAAAGGAACCTCATGGAAAACCAGAACAGCGTGACCTATGCCGAGGCCGGCGTCGATATCGCCGAGGGCGCCCGTGCGGTGGATGCCATCAAGGATACGGTGCATTCCACCTATCGTCCCGAGGTCGTGGGCGACATCGGCGGCTTCGGGGGACTGTTCTCCATCGCCGCGGCCAAGGACATGGCCGATCCGCTGCTGGTCTCCGGCACCGACGGCGTGGGCACCAAGCTCAAGGTGGCCCAGCGCCTCGGTGTGCACGATACCGTGGGCATCGATTTGGTGGCCATGTGCGTGAACGACATTCTGGCCACCGGTGCCGAGCCGCTGTTCTTCCTGGATTACGTGGCCGTGGGCAAGCTGGATTCCGAAGCCATGGCGAAGATTGTCGGCGGCATCGGCGAGGGCTGCCGTCAGTCGGGCTGCGCGCTCATCGGCGGCGAGATGGCCGAGCACCCTGGCGTGATGGACCCCGACGATTACGACCTCTCCGGCTTCTGTGTGGGCCTGGTGGACCGTCCCCGCATGCTGGACCCCGAAGCAGTGCGCGAGGGCGACGTGCTCATCGGTCTGGCGTCTTCCGGCCTGCATTCCAACGGTTATTCCCTGGCCCGTAAGGTATGCGTAGAAGGTCGCAGCGAGGACGAGCTGCGCTGCGCTCGCGAGGAGCTTGAGGGCCAGAGCATCCTGGAGGCCCTGCTCATTCCCACGCGCATCTACGTGAAGCCGGTGCGCGCCGTGATGGAGCACGTGCCCGGCGCCATTCGCGCACTGGCCCACATCACCGGCGGCGGTATCACTGAGAACTTGAACCGCGCCCTGCCTGCCGGCGTGAATGCCGAGGTTGATCTGGGCACCTGGCCCATTCCGCCCGTGGTGCGCTTTGCGTGCGAGCGGGCGAACCTCTCCGAGGCCGAGGCGCTGAAGACCTTCAACATGGGCGTCGGCATGATTCTCATCGTGAGCCCGGACGAGGCAGAAGCCGTGGAGGCTGCCCTGGCCGAGGCGGGCGAGCAAACCTTCCGCGTCGGCCGCATCGTTCCTGGCATTGGCGACGTTCAGTACACCAACGAGGGCGGCCTGTTCGCCTAAGAATTCATTTTCTGGCTTGAAAATGACGATTCTTTGACCATGCGGGAGAAAAACTGAGCAAGATTTGGCTAAACCTTCACGTTTTCCCAGGTCGAAAACCATGAGAGGGCGGCTATGGCGCAAATGAGGTCAAAGAATCGCGAATTCGAAGCCAGAAAAGCAAAGATTGATGCTCCTTTTTGGCGTTAAGTTTTTGCGGGACACGGTAAGAGAGGGTCAAACGAAGGGCGGTATAGGGTGAAATTGAAAATCGGCGTGCTGCTTTCCGGCAGCGGAACAAACCTGCAGGCCATCATTGACGAGATTGCGAACGGCCTGCCGGTGGAAATCGTCCATGTGCTGTCGTCGCGCCCCGACGCTTACGGCATCGAGCGCGCTCGCGCCGCGGGCATCCCCGTGACGGTGTTCGACCGCTCCTGCTACGAGGACCCGATTGCCGCTGACGCGCGCATCGCCGCCATCATGGCCGAGGCGGGGGCCGAGTACCTCGTCATGGCCGGTTACATGCGCAAGCTCACGCCGGCGGTGCTTAACGCTTTCCCCGACCATGTGCTGAACCTGCACCCGGCGCTTCTGCCCTCGTTCAAGGGCGCCCATGCCATCCAGGATGCTTGGGACGCGGGTGTTAAAGTGACGGGCGTTACCGTGCATTTGGCCAACGAGGATTATGACAAGGGCCCCATCGTGGCCCAGCGAGCGGTGCCGGTGCTGGAGGAGGATGACATCGACTCCCTTGAAGCGCGCATCCACGATACCGAGCACGTCATCTATCCCGAGGTGCTGCGCGCCATTGCCGAGGGCCGCATGACCATGGATGAGGACCGCAAGATTCATATTTGCTAGCTGCTGAAGGTGCCGCCTGCTTTAGGGCTCGTTTTTGAAAAATGGCCCCAAAGGGCCTCGAGTGAACTTTTTATGACCCGATCCGAGTCATTCGGCCCCTCGAATTGGCCGATTTGACGCGAATCGAGACTGAAAGGGGGCGGAATTTGGCAGCAAATTGCGAGATGGCAATTCACTCGACGCATTTTGGGGCCACAAAAGTCAGATTACTCTCATTGGTAGGATGAAAGAGGAGCTTATGCAGCGTGACACCCTGGAGACTGTTATCGAAGATTTGCGCGCGGGTCGCGTGCCTGCGCTGACGGTTGAGGATTTCCCGGCCTTTTCGGAGGAGGCCACGGCGGGCGATCCGCACATCGGCCCCGAGACCCTCGCGACCATCGCAGCCACGCTGACTGCGGCCGACATCCCCACGTTTGAGCGCGCCCTGCGTGCCGTGGATGAGGGCGATTTGGCCTGGCTCGGCTTCAAGGTGGTGTATGACTCCGCCGCTGCCGTGGGCAACGTGGATAACGAGGTTACGAAGAAGTACGGAGATGTGGGCTCGGCCGACGGTGAGTCGCTTGTGTTCTTTTGCAACGACGCCAAGGAGATTGTGGCTTCCCGCGAGCTGTCGCCCCGCGATATCTTCCAGGCCAAGGATGTCACCCGCGGTCCCTCCATGCACAACGACCAGTTCGACGGCCTCACGTGGGCAAGCGAGCCGCTGTTCGGCAAGGTGCGCGTATGGCTGCTGGGCGCGTCCGATGCGGCGGTGGAAGTGGCCCAGCTGGCCGACCACGTTGGCTTTAAGGTGATTGCCGTCGACTACGATCCGGCCTTCCTCAACGCCGAGCGCTTCCCGAACGCCGAGCGCATCATGCTTCATGGCGGCAGCTTCGACGAGCTGGCCAACATGCCGGCCCGGCCCGACGATTACGTCTGCGTGCTCACGCGCGGCCACATGTTCGACCCCGAGGGCTGCATTTGGGCGCTGCAAAACGACGCGCACTATGTGGGCATGATGGGTTGTGCGGGGAAGAACTCCACCGTGCACGATCTGGTTGTCGCCGCGGGCATCACTGAGGCGGATTGGGATCGCGTGAAGCGCCCGATTGGCTTGAAGTTCGGCGCGAAGACCCCGGCCGAGCTGGCCATCGCCATTGTCGGCGAGCTGGTGGACGTTCGCTATCGCCAGCGCTATAGCGAAGAGGCCCGCCACCGCCACGAGAAAAGTCTCGGGCGCGATTAGCCTCGTCATCCTTGGTTAAACTCATAAGAAAAAGGGAGCCGGCAACTGCCGGCTCCCTTGCTGTTTGGTGCTGCGGATGGCTCTTAGTGATGGAACAGGCGCATGCCGGTGAAGGCCATGGCGATGCCGTACTTGTTGGCCACCTCGATGACGTTGTCGTCGCGGATGGAGCCGCCGGGCTCGGCGATGTACTCCACGCCGGACTTGCGGGCGCGCTCCACGTTATCGCCGAAGGGGAAGAAGGCATCGGAGCCCACGGTCACGCCGGAAAGCTTCGCGATCCATTCTTTCCTCTCGGCCGGGGTCAGCGGCTCGGGTTGCTCGGTGAACACGCGCTGCCACTCGCCGTCGCGCAGCACGTCATCGCACTCGTCGGAGATGTACACGTCGATGGCGTTGTCGCGGTCGGGCCGGCGTATGCCCTCCACGAAGGGAAGGCCCAGCACCTTCGGGTGCTGACGCAGCCACCAGGTGTCGGCCTTGCTGCCCGCCAGGCGCGTGCAGTGGATGCGGCTCTGCTGGCCGGCGCCCACGCCGATGGCCTGGCCGTCCTTCACGTAGCACACGGAATTGGACTGCGTGTACTTCAGCGTGATGAGCGCCACGATCATATCGATCTTGGCAGCTTCGGGAATCTCCTTGTTCTCGGTCACCACGTTCTCGAGCAGCTCTTCGCTGATCTTGAAGTTGTTGTGGCCCTGCTCGAAGGTAATGCCGAAGACGTCCTTCAGCTCGGTTTCGGCCGGCTCGTAGGCAGGGTCGATTTCCACCACATTGAAGCTGCCCTTGCGCTTGGTCTTCAGAATCTCGAGCGCCTCGTCGGTGAAGCCCGGGGCAATGATGCCGTCGGAGACCTCCTTGGCCAGGTAGCGGGCCACGTCGGCGTCGCACACGTCGGACAGGGCCGCCCAGTCGCCGTAGGAGCACAGACGGTCGGCGCCGCGAGCGCGGATGTAGGCGCAGGCGATAGGCGACAGCTCGCCCTCGTCTTCCACGAAGTACATGGCGCGGTCGGTGTCGGACAGAGGATGGCCCACCGCCGCGCCGGCCGGCGACACGTGCTTGAAGGACGCCGCCGCGGGCAGCCCCGTGGCTTCCTTCAGCTCGCGCACGAGCTGCCAGGAATTGAAGGCGTCCAGGAAGTTGATGAAGCCGGGCTTGCCGTTGAGCACCTTGATGGGGAGGTCGCTGCCGTCCTTCATGTAGATGCGCGAGGGCTTCTGGTTCGGATTGCAGCCGTACTTGAGCTCCAGTTCGTTCATGTTTCTCCTTGTCGTTGTTGCGGGTCGTCGGGGGCGAAGCTACGCGGTATTCTGATTCGCTCAGACAGTCCTCGCTTGGTGAAACAGGACGTTTAGTCCTGTTTCAGTCGCTGCGGAACTCGCTCGGTCAGAACACCCCGTATCTTCGCTTAGCTCAACCAACGTCGAGGTGAGCGTGCGGCGGGGGGGGGTTAGTCGCCGAGGTTTTTGTTGTAGAGGGTGACGTTGCCGCCGACGTTGGCGTAGAGGCTCACTTTGTTGTCGTCGTTGAGGGCCGCCCACAGCTTGTCCGGTGTCGGCAGCGTCACGGGGATGGGCTCGCCGGCGAAGGTGGGCAGGGGGTTGCCGTCGCCCTGGTAGGTGCTGATGAAGTAGCCACAGCCCTCATCAACGCCCTCGTAGGCGAAGAACTCGCGAATGCAACGGTCGCCCTCGCCGTGCTTCAGGATGGAAATCTCGAAGCTGCCGTCGGGGTTCACCAGGGCCGAGATGCGCGGGGTGAAGTTGGGGGCGTCGGGCTCGTATTCGCGCTTCATGCAGCCCTCGCGGAAGTCTCCGGCCTCCACGATGGTGTCGGTCTGGTCGCCGTTGGTGACCACGAGCGCATCGCCCATGGTGCGCACGGGGTGGTAGATGATAAGGCTCGGGTCCTCCAGAAGCGCCGGGTCGTGGGCTTCGGTGCGGATGCCGTCGGGCTCGGTGGCGAAGATACGGTTGCGGCTGTTTACCGAGCGGCCCATGATGAAGTAGTAGACAGTGTCCTTGCCCACCACGATGCCGCGGCCCGGGTAGGGGTTGTTCTCGAGCAGTTCGACGAGGTCTTGCATGCACGCTCCCTTTCTAGACGCGGGCTTGCGTCGTGCCGGTGCTCGTTGCGGAGGGCTCTCCGCAACGCATCGCACGCCGTGCGCCCTTTTGGCTTGCGCGTTCCGCCCAACGAAAAAGGGCAAGCCGATAGTGCGTTTCGGCTTGCCCAGACGGTCGGCGGAAATATGCGCGCTGCTTCCCCGCGGTGACCCGCGATTATCCGTCAGTTACAGCGCGTTCGCTTGATGGCAGGGTAGCACGGAAGCCGCCCCGCGCGAAAGCCCGCGCCGCATTTCCCCACGCCTTTTCCGTCGGCGGCAGACGGCCTCTTCAACGGTCAGCGAAACGTTGGCGGACGCGCGGGCGGCAGACAGCGTTTTTGCGTCATAATGGCATGGTCGATGGCTCGTCGGGCCGCGCGCGGGAGCGCGGTGCGCGCCGTGAAAGGTTTGCGGTGAAGACGCCTCGGGAAATGCGGGTGGAAAGCCTGCGCTATACCAGTAACCGTAAGGATCGCGGCAGCGCCCAGGCGCGGCGGCGGCGAAGTCGGAACACCGAGCCGAGCAACCGGGCCCTGGAAGAAAGGAATGGAATATGAACCGATTCGACATCACAGAGCGGCCCAAGCAGTGGCTCGTGGCCCTGGTGGCCTTGGCCTTCACCTTCATGCTGGTGGTCCCGGGCTGCGCGAGCGAGGCAGCCGACAAGGCGACCGGCAGCGCTGCCGGCGAAAACGCTACCGAGCAGGCGGCCCAGACGGCCGAAGACGAGGGCCCGCTTGAGGCCGGCGAGGCCGCGGGCGACATCATCGTGCCCGTCTCCATCACCATGCCTGAAAGCGCCAACGCCGAGCCCGAGACCATCGAGGTCACGGTGCCCGCCGGCGCCACCGTGCTGGACGCCCTGCAGGCCACGGGCTGGGACGTGCAAACCGAGGACAGCGACTACGGCATGTTCGTCACGGCGATCAACGGCGTCGCCAACGGCTCCGAAGGCGAGGCTTCCGGCTGGATCTACACCGTCAGCGACGAGTCTGTCATGGAGGCATGCAACGCGCGCGTTCTGACGGACGGCGACAGCGTCCAGTGGTCGTTCTACGTCGGCTAGCCGAGTCAAGCGAATCATCCGGGCCCCTCATCGCGAGGGGCCCGTTTTGCCCATCCCGCGTTCGAAGGAGTTCCCGTGATCATTCTCGATGAGCCCTACGCCTCGGTTCCGCTGCTCGATTGGATGGAGGCGTCGTCCCATCCGGTGCTGGCCAATGCCTTCACGGAAAGGCTGGTTGCGGGCGGACGGGCGCTGAATCTCGTTGGCGAGACCGAATGCGCCCGTCGCCTTGAGGCGGGGGAGCGCATCTACACGAACTCCGAGAACGCCCTGGCGTGGATTCTCGACCAGGTGGACAACCCCACGCTCACCGATGCCATCCGGCTGTTCAAAGACAAGGCGGCCATGCGCGAGAAGCTTGCGCCCTTGAACCCCGGGCTGTTCCACCAGACGGCAGACCGCGCGGGACTTGAGGCGGTGAACGTGGCCGATTTGCCGCTGCCGGTGGTGCTGAAGCCCTCGGTGGGGTTCTGCTCCATGGGCGTTTACGTTATTGAAGAGCCCGAGGACTGGGCCGAGGCCGTGGCCGACATCGCCCGTCGCGAGGATGGCTGGCACGAGCGTTATCCGGAAAGCGTTGTGGGAAGCCAGAAGTACATCATCGAGGGCTACCTGACGGGCACGGAATACGCCCTGGACGCTTATTTCGATGAAGCGGGCGCGCCGCGCATTCTGAATATCCTGCGCCACGATTTCGCCGGTCCCGACGACACGTCCGACCGCATGTATCTCACCGATGGCGCCATCGTGAACGAGTGGAACGAGCGCTTCACCGCTTGGCTTGAGGCGGTGAACGAGGTGGTCGGCGCGCGCAGCATCCCCGTGCATGTGGAGCTGCGCGTCGATGGCGATGTCATCGCCCCCATCGAGTTCAACCCGCTGCGCTTCGCCGGCTTGGGCGGCACCGATGTGGCCTTCTACGGCGTGGGCCTGCGTACCTACGAGGCATTTTTGGAAGATGAGCCGGTAGACCTGGCGGCGCTCTACGCGGCGCGGCCGGGCAAGGTGTACTCGATGTCGCTGCTCAATCCGGCCCCTGCGGTCGACCTGGCCCGTCCCTTCGATGGCGCGGCGCTGTGCGACCGCTTCGGCCACGTGTTGGCCTATCATGAGTTCGATCCGGCAACGGTCGGGTTCTACGGATTTCTCTTTCTGGAGACCGACGCGCAAGGCGCCGGCGCCGATGAGCGCGACTGGCTTCTGCGCTCCGACCTCATGGAGTTCGCGGGGTAAGCTTGGGGCTCCCGGAGTCTTGTGGCCTCCGAAAAAGATACGGAAAAGGCTCATGATTACGTTTAGCTCCAATCGCTATTCGCGAAGGTGCGCGATGTTTGCAACTTACCGTGCGAGAACCGTCCTTTACCGGGCGGTTCTTTTATTTAAGGAGCTATTCACGCATATATAAGCAGCTCACTGGGTAAAAAGTTTTTTCTTTTATAACGATACGTAACGGCCATTTTCCCGTTGACGGCAGGTCTTCAAATCGTCATTCTTCCCCCAATTATGTTGCAGAGCGGGGCCCCTGGATGCGCAGCGGTTGCCCTCGCGCTTAGCAGAGGAATAGCCAATCGAACAAAAGGCGGAAGAGCAGTGAACGAGAACCTAGTTTTGAGAGAGCGCGCCGCACGTATCGATGCGGGCCGGCGCCTGTTTGCTCTCGTGGCGGCGAGTTTTGCGGCGCTGCTGTCAGTGGCCCTGGTGCTCGCAAGCGTCCCGGCCTACGCGGCGGGTGCCGAGGGCTCCGATGACGAGGGTGCTCTGGGCGGGCTTACCGTGACGGGCGTTGATTTCATGCAGCCCAAAGCGGAGGCCTGGGAAGTCCTGCGCGTAGATGGGGCCCAAGACGGCGACATCATTTACCTCAGCCTGACGGAGAGGCAGGGCGGTGACCGGAAGGTGCTGGCCTATCGTCAGGCCTACCGGCTGCAGGATGCGGCCTTCGATTCGAGCGTCGGCGATGTGCCGCTCGCCCATATCGTCGCGTTCTCGCTGCCCGCTGGCGCGAGCGGCGAAGCTGCTACGCCCCTTGACGCATTTGGCGAAGGAGCTGCGAGCAGCCTGTCCGGAAAGACCTTCGCGCTGTCGGTCTATGCCACGTCGGTACAAACTGCGGATGACGAGGCTCTTTTCGAGGGCACGGTGTACCCCGTCTACGCCAAGCTGCTCGACGAGAACGGCGAGGTGGAATCCTACAGGCTGATGGGCATTCGCGTTCTGGAGGGTGCGCCCGCGGAGTGCGTCCAGAGCGTCGGCGCGGGAAAGGCGTTCTACCGCGGGACGGGGGACGATCTGGCGACCTATAGCCTCGTTATGCCGAGCGACGGCTCGAAAGCCGATAACGCCTTCGACGAGCACAATCAAGCCTTTATCGTCACGTATCAGCGGGCTCTCGCTGGCAGCGTCAGCGGCACGATTACCTATGTCGATTCGGCCGGCGTGACGGTGCGCACCGATTCGGTTCCTGCCATTAATCAAGCAGACGAAAACGGTCAGATCGGAAAGATCGTGTCTCCCGAGTCCTCCTTTTTTGGGGACGGCGCATACTACCGCGTCATAGGGAAGCTCTATGGGGAGGTACGCCTCACACCTGCTTACGCCAACCATGTGGTTCGCGTCATGGAAGTGGACAACATGACGGCCAAGGCCTATCAGGTGACCGTTCGCTACGTCACGGAGGTTGCGGGCGAGAGCGGCGAGCCTGAAGAGCAGCTGCTTTGGAGCGATACGCTCGATGTGAAGGGGGAGGGCTACCGCTACACGCTGCCCACGGTGTTCTCTGCCAACGCGAGCAGCGGCGTCAACTACTATACGTTCCTCGGTGCAAGCGGCGCCCAGGGCGGTATAGGCGCGCTGTCGCCAGCTTTGGCACGATCGGGTACCAGCGCCGTCATTGCATTTGACGAGAACGTGAACCCCGAAACCGATTTCTACAAAGAGAACGGTCGCTATTACCTGAAGGCCCACTACCAGTCCCAGGACGCGAATAAGACGGCCGCGCTGAAGATTGTGGAAGTGGACGGCTCCCAGAACAAGACGATAGGCGAGTGGAAGGGTGAGATTACCCCCGACAAGGATGCGGTGTACACGCCGGCCAACAAGGTCATCGAGGGGGTCACCTATGTACCCTGGTCCGGTAATGCCGATGTGATTACCTATACCTGGGAAGACATGAAGCAGGGCGCCGATTTGCTTCAGTACGTGTACTACGTGCCCGAGGACTACGTGCCCGGCAGTGCTTATGACATTACCGTGCAGTACCTGAACATCGCCAACAGCCAGGTCGTCCGCACGGAGACGCTGACGGTCGACCCTGAAATGACCGACTACCTCGCCATTGTCGGCGAGGAGCGCTTCTCCTCCGACGGCATCGAGTACGTGCGTCTGGCCGGGCAGGAGTCGGGCATCCGCCACACCTACTTCACGCCCCAGCGCACGTACGCGATCTATTACCGCGACGTGAACGACACGATCAATGCCGACACGGTTATTCGCCGGACCCAGATCATCGAGACCGAGCGCGTCGTGGAGGTGCCCGGCGAGGCCACCTTCACCACCACGGTGACGGCGGCTCCGGCTGTTGCCCCTGCGGCGGGCGATGCTGCGGCGGGCGCCGGGGTTCCGGCGGTTGACGCCGGCGTCGGTGCGGGCGATGGGGCCGTGGTGATTAACGACGACGAGAACCCCCTTGCCAATGCCGAGGGCGTCGACACGGCCACCGAGCGCACGGTCGAGGAAAACGAGAACCCCCTGGCATCCGGCGCAGCCGATTCTGAGCGGGCTGCTTTTGGCGGCTCAGCCATTGCGGTCGGCACGCTCATAGCGGCTCTGGCGGCTGTGGCCTTTGCGGCGTACCTGCTGTTGGGCCGACGCAAGAAGAACGAGTCCGCGGCCGTTGCCGCGACCGAAACTGACGAGCTGAACGAGTAGAGAGGAGGGTGGCACTATGTTCGATTGCAGGACAAACGCGCTGGGCCGACAGCTTTCGCCCGCGCTGGCCAAGCTGTGCTTGTCGGTGCTCTTGGCGCTTCTTTTGCTCGCAACTCTGTTCCCCGCCATGCCGTTCGCCTATGGCGACGATGCCTTCGATGCGGCGGTTGGGGACGCCACGCAGTTCGATGAGGCGGTTCTCGATGAGGCCGAGCAGGATGCCGGGGCGTCGAGTGGCGTCGAAGGCGACCCTGCTGGAGCCGACTTCGATGGCGAAGTTGCTGAAGACGGAGCTGCTGAGGAGCCTTTCGTGGCATCGGCGGCCCCCGATAACCAGGATGAGCCTACGCTTGAGACGGAATCGATGGGCGAGCGAGCTGCCGCTGCCACGGTGGCCATAAGCGGGTCCGTAGGTACGCTCACCGACAAAGCGCACCTCACCATCGACAAGGGCACAAGCGCCTCCGGCTGCCTTGTCTACCAAGAAAAGGGCGCCTACGATCTTGTCGTCAACGGCACGTTCAAGGGGACTATTCACGTAACTCGGGGAGCCAAGCTCACCATTAACGGCAGCGGTACCATCAACGGAAACAACCACCCCACAGTTATCCATGTCGAGGGCGGCAACAGCGTTCTCAACATTTGCCCTGATGAGGCCCTGGGCTCGGGGGTCACGATCACCGGAGGCAACGGCGGCACGCATCTGAACGACACTGCCAATTTCCCCACCTATGCCTGTGGCGGCGGTATTCTCGTGCAGCGTATCTATGCCGGCTCCGAAGACAAGAACAAGGGAACGGGCGCAACGCTCAACTTCTACCGCGGCACGGTGTCCGGCAATAGGGCTGGCGCGGGCGGAGGCATTTATATTGACCGCACCTGCCTTTTCACGATGCACAATGGCACGGTGACCGGCAACACGGCTACGGCTGGTGAGGGCGGCGGCCTCTATATCGCCGGCGGATCGAAGTTCGTGAGATATGAGGGGAGCAAGCAGATCTGGGAGGGGCATGGCCTTCTGGAAATCAAGAAAGCCACCATCACCGATAATCATACGAAGACGACTTACGACTGGGGCGGCGGCGGCATTTTCGTCGAGAGCAAGGGCGTGCTCAAGCTGGGAAGCTCTCTTATCACCCAGAACACGGCCGAGGGTCTCGGAGGCGGCATCGCCGGCTGTCCCCACGCCAGCATCGGCATCGGCAAGATCACCGAGGGCTTCTCTCTCTATGGGAACACGGCCAAGCGGAAGCAGTGGCCTACCAACAACTACCTCAATGAGCTGAAGGTAACCTATAACGGGAAAACCTATATCGCTGGCGACAAATGGGCCAAGGCCGATCGGGGCTTTACCGCGCAAAAGGCCATGGATTACTACTGCACCAACGTCAGCTACGTTACGGGATACGACGGCGCCGCCGATTCGAGCATTGCCTGGACGGGCCGCTCCGCCGGTCCCGACAACGCGGGCAAGGACGTCACCATCTACAAAGGCGACTCCCTGGCGCTTCCCGGAGAGTCCCTGGGCCTGACGAGCACGAAGCCGAAGACGGATGCCGTGGTCGGTCGTTCCGTCGTCATCGCGGGCAATACCAGCACGACTCATGGAGGGGGCGTCGGCTGCAACGGCACGCTCATGATCGGAGCGCTTCCCAGCGGGGATGTGTACAGCCCGCTTTCCTTCGAAGTGAAGAAGGACTTTAAAAACAGCCTTGGCGGGGCTATCGCGCTTGAGGGAGGCGAGTTCACGTTCGAGCTGGTTGACGAAAAGGGGAAGGTTGTCGCCGAGGGCGCCAATGACAAAAACGGGTCGGTGCTTTTCTCCGTTGATTTCAAGGCCAACCTGAAGAAAATCGAGGCCGGGAAAACAGGCAGTTTCAGCTACACGATACGCGAGAAGCCATCCAACTCCCTGGGGCTTGGCGACATCACCTATGCCGACGAGGTGAAGGTTAAGCTCACCGTCGAGCACAGACAGCAGTCCGTCTCCTATCCCAACGCGTCGATTAATGTGACCTACCATGAGGCTGTTCTGAAGAAGGCTGAGGCTAACGGTAGCATTTACGCAAACGGCGCACTGAAGTTTGTCAATACATTGGAGCTCAGCACGGCTATTGATTTGCCGTTGAAGAAGGTGTCCGAGGGTATTGGCGCTGGAGCCTTCTCGTTTGTTCTGCAGGAGGTTGAGAACCCTGGCGAGCCAGGTGCAGCCACTCCCGCGAAACTGAAAGCGAAGGGTGAGGCTCAGCACGTTGAGATTAGCACCAGCGCCGCCACCAGCGAAAAACCGACTCAGTCAGCCGAGGGCTCCTTCCACCGCGCGTACCGCGAGCCGGGCACCTACTGGTATCTCCTCAGTGAAGTTGAAGGCGGAAGCCGTGACATCTCCTTCGATAAAGTCGCGTATTTGTTGCGCGTTGATGTTTCGGTTGCCAAAGACGACAAGAGCCTGTCGGCGCACATCGGCGGTCGTTGGAAGGCCGAGGATGCATCGAGCCAGTTTGAAGTCGACTCTTCGGCTGGTCCGGCCACGTTCGAGAACGTGGCGGTCGCTTATGCGGGCTTTACGTTGGAGTTCGACAAGGCCCTGAAGAGCACGCTGGGCCAGGACCTTCCGCTCGAGGGGCGGACCTACGCCTTCGAGCTGCACGACGGCTCGCTGGCTCCCGAGCCGACGCTGATTGCCGAGGCTACTTCCGACGCCGATGGCAAAGTGACGCTTGAGGTGGCCAGCACGAGCTACGCCCAGCAGATATACGAGGCCGGCGAAGAGAGCCACCCCTATAGCTTCACTTTGCGAGAAGTAAGGGGCGATGACTCGTTCACCACCTATCTGGACGATATTGAGGTCGCGGTGACGCTCGGAACCTCGGCCGAGCGCGTAACCAAGGATGGCCGCACCGTTCTTTTGGTGACGCCCCAGGTGCAGAAGGTGACTATGGGCGACAAAGACGTTACAGGCGCGTTTGCGGTAGATAACTTCTATGCTCCGAACGGCACTTGGGCTCCTGCGGTCATGAAGCGATTCCTGGGTTCCGGGGAGCCGGGGCTGTTCTCCTTCACGCTGGTCGAGCTGGAAGGCGAGCCCGTCCAAGGCGAGAAGCTCTCCGAGGCCAACCTGAAGACGGACAAGATTTGGGTGGGCGCGGCCGCCGATTATGAGAAGGGGGAAGCGCCAATCGCTTTCGAAAGCCCCGTCGACTACCGTGTGGACGGCGATGAGGCCAGCGGCAAGCGCAACGACCTCGGAAGTCACTGGTATCGCCTTGTGGAAAACGACGGCGACGCGCCGGGCAACGATCCGCGCGTTTTCGTCTTCTGCGTTGAGGTGACCCAAAACGGGGACGATAAGACGAAGCTCGATGCCAACGTGGCGGCGACCTACTATGCAGACAGCCTCGATTCCAGCGAGCTGTTCCCGCTCGACAATGGCGTCGTTCCCGCATTCCACAACTTCACAAGCGAGCTGGGAGCGGTTTCCTTCGCCAGCTACACGGCCTATGCGGCCAGCGGGGAGCCGGTGGACCAGAAGTGCCTCGTCGATCCGAAGATTTACAAGGCGCTCGAGGGTCGCACGCTGCGCCCTAACGAGTTCCAGTTCCAGCTGGTGCGCGCCGACGAGAGCTATGAGCCTACCAGCGATGTGATATCCGAGACGGGCAATGACGAGTTCGGCATGGTCGACTTCGACGCCGCTAACCCGGTTAATCCCGATGCTGAGGATCCCTGCTGCTTGCTGTTCACTCAGCCGGGCACCTATCGCTATCGGGTCATCGAGAGCCCGAAGATGAACGCCGATCCGTCGGTTACCTACGGCACGGAGAAGATCACCTTCACCGTGGTGGTCGAGTTGCGCGATGGCGTGCTTAAGGCTACCGATATGTACTACGGCTACCTCGACGGCGACGAGAACATCCGCTACAAGGAGCAGTACCAGGGCTGGGAAAGCGAAGCGGCCGATTGGGTGCCTTCGAGCGTCGACTTCGGCAAGCTGGATGCTTCCTGGCATCCGACCATGACCAATCGCGCCAAGCCCATGGATCTTGTGGTGCGCAAGACGAGCGTGCTCGACCGCAACGAGGGCCTCGAGGGTGCCACCTACGGCCTCTACCTGGTGAACGAGGCAGAGCAGGCCGACGTCTACCTCGGCAGCGCCACCTCTGATGCCGAGGGCTGGCTGTACTTCGCAGACGTAGCGCTCAAGACCGGCAACCTCTACTACTTCATGGAGGAGGCCGCGCCGGCGGGCCACACGGTCAGCGAGTTCCGCAGCAAGTACTTCTACCTGGTGCCTGATGCTAAAGCAGGCAACGGGTACGTCATGAAGTACGCCGACTCGAAGCGCGCGCTGGAGGGCAGCGACGACCTTATTGCGCCGACCGATGGCGAGGGGGGCGACGGCAATGCCCCCGACGGGGCCAACGCCCCCGACGAGTCCTACGGCGGCAACGCTGCCAGTGCCGAGGATGTCGCCACCGAGCCCACCGAGGGCAAGGACGGCGCGCTGCTCTATGTCTACGAGGCCGATGGCGGCGTTTACGATGAGGCTACCTACGTCGAGTTCAACAAGTTGGATGCGCGCAATCACGAGTGGGTGGAGGGCGCCAAGCTTTCCATCGTCGAGAAGGAAAGCGGCGCGGTGGTGAACGCTTGGACCTCGGGCCAGGCGCCCGAGGTGCTGCAAAAGACGCTGAACGTCGGCGTGGTCTACGTGCTGCGCGAGGACGAGGCGCCCGAGGGTTACCAGAAGGCCCGCGATGTGGAGTTCCGCATCGACCAGTACGGATCCGTGGAGATTCTCTCCGGCACCGAGAACGGCAACGCGGAGCTGTCCGATGCCACGATCACGCTCTACGACACCCGCATTCCCCTCGAGGAGGTCGTGACCGAGAATCGGGAGAAGGTTCGCAAGGTGCCCGCAACCGGTTCGAGCCGCGATTTGGCGAAGACTGGCGATGCGCTGCCGCTGCTCGCCATTGGACTTGCGGCTCTGGCGGCCTTGGCGATTCTGGTGCTGGCTGCCCGTCGCAACCGCAAGCGGCCCAAGCATGGCAGCCTGAAATAACGCCTGTTTCGCCCGGGGGCTCTTCGCCGCCCGCGCTGCTGGCTAATGATGATGGAGCGCGTCACCGTTAGGGGCGCGCTCCGTTGTATAATGGAGCATCTATCCCTCGCGGCCGGCCCCTTCCCGAGGTTTTAGAAGGACAACAAGTTGGGAACAGCGAGCCCAATACCGCACGGCCGCAGGCAGAACGACCCGCCCATAGCGTATGCTTGACGGTGGAGGCTCCTACCAAGACGGAGGTGCGCTCATGCGCGGCAATTTGCAGAAGATCATGATTGGCCTGGTGGTCGTCATTGTTCTTGCGTTCATCTTCTTCTCCGGCGATTCGCTGGTGAAGCTTGTCGATACCATCAAACAGGGCA
This sequence comes from Adlercreutzia shanghongiae, assembly GCF_035830635.1. NCBI lineage: Bacteria > Bacillati > Actinomycetota > Coriobacteriia > Eggerthellales > Eggerthellaceae > Adlercreutzia > Adlercreutzia shanghongiae. The sequence continues at coordinate 48,057 of NZ_JAYMFI010000014.1, forward strand.
CGCCTTACTTCATTATTGCGGCGGTGGTGGCGCAGATTTGCAAGTATCTGGCCCAGGGGCGCGGTTTTCAGGCGTGCTTCAATACCGTCAACGGTGAGATCAGCTACCGCACGGGTCTCTCGCTTGTCTTCGGCACCTTCTTCATGAACACGGTGGCCCCCTCAATGAACCTGGCCGGCACCTCGCTTGTCATGGCCACGGCCACGCGCAACGGCATGCAGGCGGGCAAGGGCACCACGGCGGCGCTGCTCATGCAGCTGTCCATTGATACCGGCTTCGTCATCATCATGCTCACCACCTTCGGCATTCTCACGTTCACCGTGGGCCTGCAGCCGGGCTGGCTGGCGCTGGGTTTGGTGGCGGTGGCGCTTGTGGGCGGCCTCGTGTTCGTCATTGCCGTGGGCGGCTTGAAGCCCCAGCTGGTGTTGAAGGTGCTGCATCCCTTCGTGAAGCTCGCCGACAAAGTTCTCGCGAAGTTCAAGAAGCCGGCCATCGATGAGTCGGTCGAGCGCACCATCCACAACTTCTCGAGCGCGGCGCACCTCATCACGAAGAACCCGCGCAAAACGGCGCATTCCTTCTTGTGGACGACCCTTTCCAGCATCTGCGAGATGAGTTGCTTCGCGCTCGTCGGCTTCGCCTTCGGCGTGCACCACCCCGAAGCGCTCATTTGCGGGTATGTCGTGGCCACGCTGTTCGCTATGATTTCCTTTGTGCCCCAGGGCGTGGGCGTCGTGGAGGCGGCGGTGACCGTGGCCTTCGCGCTGTTCGGCATCGGCTCGGCCACGGGCCTGGCGGTGGTCATCGTCTACCGCGGCATTGTGTTCTGGCTGCCCTTCCTCGTGGGGGCGGTGGTTATCCAGCGCATCAAGGCGTTTGTGCCCATCGCCAAGCGCGATTTGAAGTCGAAGGCCCAGGCCATGGAGGCGCAGCTGCCCGATGAGGTTGAGACGGTCAAAAAGGTTGAGGCCGCCGAGGCGGACAAGTGGGATGCGGCTGCAGGTGCTGCGGATTCGCGGCAAAAGGAGGCGGCGAAATGACCGAATCTGAACTGACCGGTACGGCTTTGGAAGTAGCCCAGAAGCGTGAGACGCGAGGGTTCAATCACACGCTGGGCATTCATTTCACGAAAGTGGAGCCAGGATTGGTGGAAGCCGAAATGCCCATTACGCCGGCGTTGCTGCAGCCCTTCGGCTTTTTGCACGGTGGCGCGACCATCGCGCTTTTGGAATCGGTGGCCTCGGCCGGCGGCGAGTATGCTTGCGATTTGGAGACGGAGCAGCCCTTCGGCGTCGAGGCGGACATTCGCCACAAGAAGAGCGGCCGTGAGGGCGATGTGGTTCGCGGGGTGGCCAGGCTTTCCGATCGCAGGCCGTCGAGCAAGGCTGGCTACAAGCTGTATTGGGATGTGGCCGCCTACGACGGTGCCGGCGATGTACTTTCCGACGGCGTGTTCGTCGTGAAGGTCGTTCCGAAGGACTACCTCGCGCAAAAGCTTGCCGAGCGCGGCCAAGCTCCGGTGTAGCTAGACGAATTCCCCCTTGCGCACCGCGCGGGCTGTGGTATCATAACGTTCGCTGTCCGCAAGGAAGCACTTCGGGTTGTGGCTCAGTTTGGTAGAGCGCTGCGTTCGGGACGCAGAGGCCGCAGGTTCAAATCCTGTCAACCCGACCATGAAATTGCAGGTCAGAGGCTAACGCGAGAGCAAGCCTCTGACCTTTTTTCTTGTCAAAATCTCATTTTTGGTGCTCCTCCATCCTCGGCTACGGCGCCCGATGTGTCGATAGCGACCAGACCTCTCGTTCGAACGATGCGTTTGAGCCTGCCCTTGCAATCATCGAATCAACTCATTAGAATGACCTAGCGGGGGTATTCGTTGAACAATTTTTCCTTAATACCCCCTCTGGTAAGCAAATGGAGCGTGAAATGGAACTATTCAAGCGCGAGAGCTATCTGAGCAAGATACGTGGCTTCTATCACGACGACGAGGTCATAAAGGTCATCACGGGCGTCCGACGCTGCGGCAAGTCGTGCCTCATGAAGACCATACGACAGGAAATCGAGGAGAGCGGAGTCGATCCTGCGAACATCCTCTACCTCGATCTCGACAAGCGCGGCCTCAGATCCGTTAAAACGAAAAGCCAGTTGGAGGGCCTTATTGACCCCATTGCGGAAGCGTCTGGGCGAAAGTACGTCTTCATAGACGAGATACAGAATGTTAAGGGCTTCGAGGAGGTGATCAACGGGTTCCGCACCGACGGCGATTTCTCTATCTTTATCACGGGCTCCAACTCGTATCTGTTGTCGGGTGAGCTGGCCACGAAGCTGACGGGCCGCTACATCGAGTTCGAGATGCAGACGCTCACGTTCGCGGAGTACTGCGAGATGAAGCAGTTCCTGGGCAAGCGGGTGCTCCCCGACTTGACCCGGGAACTTGACGCCTACATCCTCGAAGGAGGCTTTCCCCGGGCCCTCTACTACGACAGCATGCAGGACAAGCGGACCTACGTCCAGTCCGTTGTCAGCGAGATCATCGAGAAGGACATCCGCAGGCGCGTCCGCATCACGGACCTGGCGCTCTTCACGCAGATACAGAACTACATCATCAACAACTTCGGCGCCACGACCTCTCTCACGAACATACTGAAAGACCTGGAGAAGCAGGGGGTGACGCTCAAGCGCGAGACCCTTTCGAGGTACCTCCGCATTCTGGAGGACGCGAAGGTGATCCGCAAGTGCACGCGCTTCGACATGAAGTCGCGCAAGTCCCTTCGCGGGGAGCAGAAGTACTACCTCGCGGACCTGAGCTTCTACTTCGCGCTGAACACGGACAACCAGATCAACTACGGGCCCGTCCTGGAGAACATCGTGTACTCGTACGCCCGCAGCAAGGGCTACAGCGTCAGCGTGGGCCGCGTAGGGAAGCTGGAGTGCGACTTCGTCATGCGCGACCACGACATGGGGTACGCCTACGTGCAGGTGTCGATGACCATAGCCGCGTCCAAGGAAACGGAGAACCGCGAGTACGCCCCTCTGGAGCAGCAGAAGGACAACTACCCGAAGTTCGTGCTGACCCGGAACGATCCGATCCAGAGGCGCAACGGCATCTACCACGCGAACATCGCGGACTTCATGAGCATGGGCCGGGGGTTTACCGACAGTCTCTACGCGGATACTCCCGAGGAAACGCCGTACGGTTACGACTACGGCATAGACATGCATAGGGCGATAGAGTGCCCGAACTGTCATTTCGTGCAACGGAACATCGATCTGTCGGAGGACGTGGTCGACGTGACGGTTGGCGAGGACAACGAGACGACTATGGGCTCGGACATCGTGTACAACTTCAACATAGATCGGCTGCCCTGTCCAGAATGCGGTTTGGACCTAAGAGTTTACGGCTACATCCGCGAGTATCCGGCGGGCGCATACGACTCCGAATACTTGAAGGTGCTGCCGATCAGATAGCGCAGGGCTAGGGGGTTTCCATTAGCCATCTACATACCCGTCTTGTTTAGGCGCCCGTCGCATTTGCGGCGGGCGCTCTTTGTTTCGGGCGGGATGTCGGCGCTTTGCGCCGTGTCGAGGGCACAGGGCACCCCTCTTCACGGAGCGGGCCGCCCTGTGCGAGCAAGTCGCACCGTTTCGGATTGTCGGGGCGAGTCTCGTCATTTCAGCGTGGCAAGCCGCACTTCGGCCGACGAGGAGCTCACGCCGGTTGAATACCTGTTCGTCGAAGACATTCGTTCGCTGCTGCGCTGCGGGGACACCAAGGCCAAGAGGCCCAAGGGCAAAAAACGCGTTTCTCTAGATGGGAAGCATGACGAGCAATGTACACCGTCAGAGGTCCGGGAAACGAGCTTTTGCGATTGGGATTCGGGTTATAGAACGGCATTTCAAAATGCAAAAACACACCTCACTAGCCATTTGGCCGTGCTATGATTGTCCGAGGTAATAGTCGCTCGGTCGGTAACTGGTGGAGAAAATGCGTTCGGGACGCAGAGGCCGCAGGTTCAAATCCTGTCAACCCGACCATCGAATTCAGGAGCCGGCATCGCGCCGGCTCTTCTTGTGTGGAAGGGGATCGCCATGCGGGTTCTGGTCGTGAATGCGGGAAGCTCCAGTCTGAAAAGCCAGCTTATCGAGACCGATGGCAAGGTGTCGCTCATGAAGTGTCTGGCCGAGAAGGTGGGCACGCCCGAGGCCTACATGAATGTCTCCTTCGCGCCGGACTTCCATAAGACTACCTACAACGTGGCCGACCTCACCGTGGAGCAGTGTCTGGCGAAGCTGTTGGAAGCGCTCGTTGACGACCCGGAAAGCCCCATCAGCGGCCTTCAGCAGATCGACGCCATCGGCAACCGCATCGTGGCGGGCGGGGAGTACTTCACCAAGTCGGTGGTCATCGACGAGGCGGCCCGCGAGAAGCTGACGGCTTGCGAAGAGCTGGCCCCGCTGCACAACCCGCCGGCCGACGCCTGCATCGACATGATGCGCGAGCTCATGCCGGACACCCCGCAGGTGGCCGTCTTCGATACTGCCTTCCACGCTACCATGCCGGCGAAGGCCTACATGTACCCGCTGCCGCGCGAGTACTACGACAAGTACCGCATCCGCCGCTACGGCGCCCACGGCACGAGCCATCGCTACGCGGCCCAGCAGGCGGCCAACCTGCTCGGGCGACCCCTGCGCGATTTGGGCCTCATCACGTGCCATTTGGGCAATGGCGGCTCTATCACGGCGGTGAACCACGGGAAGTCTATCGATACCTCCATGGGCTTCACGCCGCTCGAGGGCCTTATGATGGGCACGCGCTCGGGTTCCATTGACCCGGCTATCGTCACCTACCTCATGCGCCGCGAGCACAAGTCCTTCGACGAGATGGACGCCATCCTGAACAAGAAGAGCGGCATCTTGGGCGTCTCCGGCGTGTCGGCCGACATGCGCGATGTGCTTCAGGCCGCTGCGGCCGGCAACGAGCTGGCGGAGCTGGCCATCGACATGTACGTGTACCGTATCCAGAAGGCCATCGGCGGCTACTACGCGGCTATGACTCGTACCGACGCCGTGGTCATGACCGCCGGCATCGGCGAGAACTCTGCCGAGCTGCGCGAGCGCATTTTCGCGGGACTGGCGCACATGGGCATGATCTTGGACCACGAGCGCAACGACGTGACGGGCCAGATCGGTGTGAACCGCATCATCTCCATCGATGACAGCCCCATCAAGATCTGCGTGGTCACCACCGACGAGGAAATGCGCATCGCCCGCGAGACCGACAACCTCGTCAGTCAATTGGGGTAGGGGCGGGGCTCGAACGGCCCGTTGTGGTCCATGCTACAATGGCCCTATGGTGCGCTCTACGGACATATATGAGCTGCGGCTCTTCGATCGGCCCTTGCTGCGGTTCTCGTTCGGCGAGGACGATCCGGCCGTGCTACACGAGTGGGACGCCTCTGCCGAAGCGCTCATGCCGCTGGGCCTTGTGCTGACCAACGAGGGACTCTGGCGCTGGCTTTCCGCCCGGGCTATTCCGCAGAACCGGCGCTTCGCCACGGAGCTCTGCCGCTCGCTCGGGCTTTCCGCGAACGACCGCAGTGGCATCCTCGCTGTGAGCCGCGGGCTTTCCCTGAACGACTCGTATTGGATCGCGCCGACGGGCAGTACGGAAACCTTCGCCGAGTGCAACCTGTACGACAACGGTTTTTCCTCGGTTTTGGCTGCGGTGGCCTACACGGGCGTAGTGAGCGACCAGCGTGGCCTGACGCCGGCAACGCCGGAGCTGACCACAAATGGCAACCTCCGCAAGGCTTGGCGCATTGAAGCTGACGGGGTGCGTCGGCTCTATAAAGGCAACAGCGATGACCGCGACGAGTTCGGTGAGGCGCGGGCGGAGTTTCTCGCCTCGCAAGTGGCCGATGCCATGGGGCTCAATTCCGTTCGCTATGGCCTGACGCGCTGGGCTGCAAGCTCTGCCGATGTGTGCTGTACCTGCGATTGCTTCTGCGCCCCTGATATTTCCTACGTGCCCCAGGCTCTTGCCTTCGGGCAGTCGTCGCATACCGCCGCCGTGAAATCGTACTTGCGCTGGGGCGTTGAGCATTTTGAAGACTACGCCTCGATGATGGTCTTCGATGCGCTCATTTTCAACACCGACCGCCATCTGACGAACTTCGGTGTGCTGCGGCAGAGCCACACGGGTGAGCTTCTGGGCATGGCCCCTGTGTTCGACAATGGAAGATCCCTCTTCTTCAACCACGGGTTCAACCAGGTGGACACCTTTGAGAGTGAGGCGCAGTTCGTGCTGCCCTCCTGGCCGCAAGTTACCTTCGACGAGCAGGCTGCTCGTCTTATCGGTCCTCGTCAAATTGGGGAACTAGAGGCATTGGCATCGTTCGAGTTTACGAATAGCGAGGAGGCTCCCTTCCCCGAGGCGTTCCTCCGTAGCCTCTCCGGCCTCATTCGCCGCCGCGCCGAAGAGCTCGCCGCCTTGCCGCCGGTATCGCGCGATGAGTTGCTTGCTCGCTGCTAGTGGGATAGGGGCCCTGAGTCGTCTGGCCATCCGTCGATAAGCGTGATGAGCTCTTGGCGTGAATGGACATCGCATTTGGCGTACAGGTGCAAGATATGGCTGCGCACGGTATTGTTGCTCACGCAAAAAGACTCGGCAATATAGGTAGCCGAGCGGCCTTTTGCGAACAGCTCCATAACTTCAGTTTCCCGGGCGGTAAGCTTATGGGCACGGGCCACGGCCGCAGCGCGATCTTCGAAAGGGGTGCGATCGGGTAAGGCAGTGCTTTCGGAGGGTTTCTGCTCCCACAAGAACGCGGTGACCGTCGTGTCGTTAAGAAGCCAAACGGCATCCACGATAAGGAGCGCCACAATGGCCAACCCAAACATCGAATAGGATAGCGAAGGCAAAGCGGCGTGCTCGGCGAGAGAGAGCAGGCATCCCAGCCATTGCATAAGCCCGGTGAGCATCATCCAAATGCCTCCGATGAAGAACGGGCTGCGGCTGCTACGTTTCGCATATTCCACCAAAGCGAGGAGCACGATAAGCTCGAGCATCCCCTCAACCCCTGCGGCCAGGAGGACGGAGACGCCCATGGCATCTCGGGAAACAGCGAGCAGGACAAAGGAGAACAGGGTGAGTGTCGTGGCAAGTTTTGCGCCAAAGCTAAATTCAGCTCCGCGAGCAAGGTAGAGAGATACCCCGAGCAAAGCGAGAGAAAGGACGTGGGAAATCGTCTCGCTCCAAGGCATCGCGGGAGGCGTGAATTGGTAGACCGTGTATTGAAGAAAGCCGAAGCCCATCATGATGATGCAGACGCCCAGGATTGCGGACAAACGCCGTGGAGAGAGGTCGATATGTTGGGGCTTTGCTGTGGAGAGACGGACAGATGACGGCTTCCATTTCGCATGAACTCGCTCATAACAGAGGACGCTTCCCCCTAAAGCAACAAAGGCGACGACGAGAAGGGCGGTGTCTGGGAGGCTCCATAAAAATGTTCCGAGTGCGGTGATAAGAGCAGTGAACAAAACCGCCTTTCTCACTAGGTTCAGTGGGAGAGCCGTGAAAGCCACAAACCAAAGCACATTGATCGAAGCCGTGCTCGCGGCAAAGAGCACCGTTCCTGCAATAGTGCAGACAGCCCGATGGGGCATGAGGGCTATTATGAGGATCCCCAGCATCCCCAGCCCCAAAATGATTGAGGAAGTGGCGGGCTTTTCGAGGATGCGATCGATGGGTTTCGATGCCGCGAAAAGAAGTCCGAAAAAAGCGAAGAGGGGCAAATAGATAAGGTACAGGGGAGCCGAAAGTCCAAGCTCTTCGACTAAAAGACGTGAAGCGCAAAGAGTGACGATCTCCTCCGCTGCCCATCCCAGACCCAGTCCTATGAAGACGAGCGGGGCGAAGGGGCGAGTGCTGTTGGGGTGGTTGTCCATAGTCCTCTTCTGTCTAAAGGATTTCCAATCTATTTTATTATACGTATACGATGCGTTCTATTCGGTGGTTTGCCAGACCTCATTTACCTGGGAAAACGAAATTCACCAGTTTTGCGTGAGGGAAATAACCACTGTATTTCACCTGCTTTTGCTGGTTTCAACCGAGCGTTAGTCTCCTAAATTCGGCGTGTTGGAATTGCCTTGCGGGCTTTCTTTGCACAGCAAGTATAGAGAGCAAGGCGGGCTATGATTAAAGGAGAAGGGAGCGCTCATGGCAGCAAGTATCAATACCGTGGAAGCGAATGGGGCTGTAAGTCGTCGAGGATTCATGCGCCTTATGGCGACGGCGGGCTTGGCGACGGGCGTGGCCGGGTTGACGGGTTGCGCGCCCCAGGCGACAGCCGACAAGAAGACAGACGCGAATGATTTGGCCGAGACGGGTTCCTCGTGGCGCGACGTTCCTGCACCGATAGACGAGAGCTTGATTACCGACACTCAAGAAGCCGATGTCATCGTAGTCGGAGGCGGTCTGGCTGGCGTGAGCACGGCGGCTTCAGCTGTTGAAAACGGCCTCACGGTTATCGTTCTCGAGAAAAACGAAACACCTCGCATGACGGGATTGGATTTTGGCTGCGTCAATTCGACGCTTGCGAAAGAAGCGGGCTTGGAATTGTCGGATGAAGATATCTACAAGATGACTCGCGAGTGGATTCATATGTCCGGCAATCGCGCCCGTGCCGACATCATCCTCAAGTTCATCCGCGAGAGCGGGGCGGCAGTAGATTGGATTGTCGAGAAGGCCGAGGCATGGGGATGTCGTCCCGTGCTGGCCGCTATGCGCAGCAATAGCGATATGTACTTCAACTACATTCACCCGGTGGAGTTCCCCGATGGCCCCTTGTACGACCTTGAAACGGCTTCGTTTGGCGCCAACGACATCATCACTATGCTGCAAAAACAAGTGACCGACGGCGGGAGCCAGTATCTTGTTCAGGTTGCTGCCGAGCAGCTGGAGAAAGAGGGCGAGCGCGTTGCCGCCGTTATCGCCAAGAATGCCGATGGCGACTATGTCCGCTTCAAGGGCAAGAAGGGCGTGGTGCTGTGCACTGGCGACTTTGGCGGCGATGAGGCCATGATGAACGAGCTGACCGCCTATGACTTCGAGTCCTTCGATCCCGAAGGATATTTCAACGCCTCAATGAGCACCGGCGATGGGCATAAGATGGGCTTGTGGGCCGGCGGCGCGTTTCAGATGGGACCGCAACCGCTCATGATGCTTCCTCAGACCTACCCCTATTTTTACTTGCACGTGAATGATCGAGGCGAGCGATTCTGCAACGAGGATTGCGACTCTGTGAACATGTGCATCAACCAGCTTCAGCAGCACGAGGCGAAGGCCTGGTCCATTTGGGACAATAAGTGGCGCGAGGAGATTCCCGCAAGTCTCGAAGTGAGCGGCGGCATGAGCTGGGATCAGGACTTCCGCGAGATGGGCACGCCCTGGAGCGCCGAGGTTGAGGAAGTGGGCACCCATTCTTGGGAGGCGGACGCTGGGCTTCTGGTGACGGCCGATACCTTGGATGAGCTGGCCTCCGCCGTCGGTATTCCCGCTGACGCGCTGAAGGCTACGGTGGATCGCTACAACGAGCTGGTCGAAGGCGGCGTCGATCTCGACTTCGGGAAGCGACAGGAGCTGATGACGAGTATTTCCGAGCCTCCGTTTTATGCCCTGCGTATGCAGACGGGCATGTGCGTGAGCGTTGGTGGTCTGAACGTGGACACGAACAGCCAGATTCTCGACGAGGCCGGTGCACCCATCGAGGGTCTCTACGCTGTGGGCAATACCGCTGCCGGTTTGTTTGGCGTCGACTACAACGAGGCACCTGTGCCTGGCGTCAGCCTTGGCCGCTGCGTTACGTTCGGCAAATTGCTAGGCGAGCATCTAGCAAGCATCTAGAATTGTCGCGCGATGCGCAACCAAAGCCCTCCCTTTGAGCCCGCTGGCGCTGTGTCGGCGGGCTTTTTCCTCGCGGCATTGTTTCGCTGGGTGCTTGATGGTCGTTGGTGCGTAAAAGAGAACTCGGACGAACTCAACGGCTGTGAGCAACAGATTCCGGAGAGGAGGGTATTCGTGGCTTTCCGGAGGTCGGAAGCGCCTCGATCGCCCTACTCATACCCCATGGCGGCCAGCTGGTCCTCGTCAAGGCCGAAGTAGTGGCCGAGTTCGTGGATGATGGTTTTGCCGATTTCTTCGACAATCTCCTCGCGACTTTCGAAGCAGCGCTCGTGGGGGCCCTTGAACACGGTGATGACGTCGGGAATGTCGTCGTCGTAGCCGTCGGCGCGCTCGACGAGGGAAAGGCCGTCGAACAGGCCGAGCAAATCGTCGGGCAGAGGCTCGTAGCCCTCATCGGTCGCCTCCGAGCTGTCGCCCTCGCACCGGGCGCGTTCTTCTGAGGGTTCCTCCCATTCGTCCTCGTCATAGCCCAAATGGTAGGCGTTCGGCTCTTCCTCCCAAACGATGGCGATGTTTTGCAGCGCCTCGAGAAACTGCTCCGGCATGGCATCAAGCGCCTCTTCGATAGCGGTCTCGAATTCATCATCGGTCATGCGGTACATGGGTCCTCCTTGAAGCGTACGGCGCGCTACGCCCGGCGTTGGCGGCGCATCTCGCGTACGACATAGAGCGAGCGGCGCGGGTGCTTGGCCGCGATGAGCCAGCGGCGCCGACGGCGAGCACGGCGTGCGTCGTTCTGCAGGCGGTACACGAAGGTGAGCACGAGCTGCATCGCCGCCAGGCAGGCTGCTACGAGAAAGGCCGCTTGGTAGCTGCCCGTCTCGCCAAACAGGTAGTTCATCGCCAAGGGTCCCAGCACGCCGGCTGCGGCAAAGGCGATGAACATGATGCCGTAGTTTACCGAATTGTGGGCGCTGCCGAACTGAAGCGCCGTAAACCCGGGATACACGCCCATGATGGATCCGAAGCAAAAGCCCACGAGGCAGATGCCAAAATAGAACAGCACGACGCTATCGTCGGTGGCCATGGAAAGCGCGCCCATGCCAATGGCGAACCCGACAGCCACGGCGCGCAGGGTGTTCGTGATACCGAGCTTATCGCTCAGGCTGCCGGACACGATGCGCCCAAGCGTGTTGCACAGCGCCAGCACCGACACCACGGCCGCTGCGCTCGCCGCATCCAGGCCCACAGCGCCTTGGGCGATGGGGCTGGCTTGGGAGATAATCATGAGTCCCGAGAACGCTCCGCACACAAGCATGGCGAACATGGTGTAGAACACGGGGCTCTTCAGCATGCCGCGCCAATCTTTGTTCACGCCGCGCCCGCCGCCGTCGGCTAGACGCTGCGGGCGCCATCCGGTCGGCGCGAAGCCGGGCGGGCAAGGGGCTATGAAAAACGAGGCCGCCACCATAACGATCAGCATAACGGTGCCAAGGATCTTGAAGCATTCTTCCACGGGGAAAACGGCCATCAGCCCCGTGGCGACAAAGGGGACGATGACCGAGCTGATGCCGTAAGCGGCGCAAATGATGCCCCCGGCCAGCCCCGGTCGGTCGGGGAAGAACTTCACGGCGTTGGCCAGGGTGGAGCCGTAGGCGAACCCGTCGCCGAGTCCGCAGCCTACGCCAAAAACAGCGACGAGAAACGGCAGGCTTGTGGCAAAGCCCGAGAGGAACATGCCGCCGCCAAAGCAAATGCCGCCGGCGATGACCATCCAGCGCGGTCCGACGCGGTCGTTCACGATGCCGCCGAGAATCATAGTAACGGGCGGCAGCACGCACGCCGTGGTGAACACGATGGACAGGTTCTCTGGCGTTCCGCCCGAAAGAGCGGCGAGGTGCTCGGCCATGGGGGTGGCGAAGACACTCCATGCATACAGTGCGCCGATGCAGAGGTTTACCAGGCAGGAAGCGGCCAGCACGGCCCAGCGCTTGCGTGTCCATAGACCCCGCTGCTCTTCGGAAAGCTCGCCCGCAACAGCACAGCCCTCGGCGATGCGGCCCTCTGCGGCGCGAGTCTCGGCGATGCGGACCTCGGCAGCGTGAGTCTCGGCGATGCGGACCTCGGCAGCGTGAGTCTCGGCGATGCGGACCTCGGCAGCCTTCCTGCTCTTCGCGCTCATGCGCACCTTCATACCCTGCGGCCCTCCCTCGTCGTGCAAGCAAAATTGATCACGCGCCCCATTCTAGAGAATCTGCACGCTTTCGCAATGGCGAGTCCCTTCCCCGACAGCCCTAGCTGTCCTTCGCTGCCCTCCCCATTACAGTTTGAAGTGTAGTTAATCCGACTGCTTGAGCAGCCCGCCCGGACAGTCGGATTACGATTGACATATGTCCCGAGGGACTGCCGATCGGGCGCCCGCGGACGGCC
>NZ_JAYMFI010000015.1:0-110066 GCF_035830635.1 Adlercreutzia shanghongiae
GCGGCGGCGGGGTCCCGGTGTTCGAGACCGAGGGCGGCTACGTGGGCACCCCCGCGGTCATCGACAAGGACCGCTCGAGCGCCCTCATGGCCGCCGAGCTCGGCGCCGACATGCTGGTGATCCTCACCGCCGTGGAGAAGGTGTGCGTCAACTTCAACACCCCCGAGCAGGAGTCCATCTCCGAGATGGACGTGGCCCAGGCCGAGGAGTACATCGCCCAGGGCCAGTTCGCCCCCGGAAGCATGCTGCCGAAGGTGGAGGCCTGCATCGAGTACGTCGAGGCCTTCCCCGAGGGCCGCGCCCTCATCACCTCGCTCGAGTGCGCGGCCGCGGGACTTCGCGGCGAGACGGGCACCGTCATCGTCGCCGATTAAGTTGCTCGAAATAGGGGGTTGCGCCGAAGGTGTGCGACAGAGGCGGAGGCCCCAGGCGTTGCGCGGCCGGATCCAATAATAGTGCTCCAGGAAAAGGCGGGGAGGGCGGTGGTCCTTCCCGCTTCGCTCTTCTAGGCCCTGCCGTGCTGTCGCTCCGGGGCCAGCGTGCGATTCGTGCGTCAGGCCTTCCCGCCCTGCTGGGGATGAAGGGTCTCGCACAGATGCGGCGGGTGCCCTCCGGCCCGGCGGTACACTGGCTTTGCCGCTGCGGTAGGTGACCCATCGTCCGTCATCGCTTGCTCGGCGGCGACGTTCATAGCGGATGATGCGTCTGCTGCTTGGTATCATATGACGCGCTATTGAAGGAATGCTGAAGAAGCTGCGGGAGAAAGGCTTGCTTGCCAGAAGCGGAGTGAAGAAATCTGGAAGATGGATTGTGGCCAAATAATATGAATCGAGCGGGACCCTTCGCGCCATAAAAGGAATCGGCATTGTCGGTAAGGAGGTTTCTTCAATGACTGAAGTGAAAAAGTGCATAAGATCGCTTGCCGTGTGTGGCCTGATTCCGACAGTCCCTATTTTACCGAATACAGGTATGACTCCGATGCAGTTTCCAGCCGACCGCTCTCCTTTTGCAATCTCGAGTGCACCGTCTTTGGAGGCATGTTCGTACTGGGACGTTATCGCTAGTATCTGTATTACAAAATAAAGGATGGAGCCTGATGCTGGTACTGTCTGCTGCTGTAAGTTTATTAATAAGGTCTGGCTGTGTGATCTCCGCAACCCTGTATTTAATTCTCTTTATTGGAGATTGAAAGAAGGAATATCTGTATATCGCTCTATTTATGCTAAGCCAGTACTTGATTGAGTTGATGGTTCGAGGGTACGAGACTGGTTCGCCAATTTACTGTTACCTCCATAGTTATTTTTCAGCGCCCGTGGTGATCAAGTCGCTTCTCTATTGCGCGTCCGTCTTTCTCGTATGTTGTTTATTCAGGAGGGCTCTTGATAAATCAAGAGCATGGATATTAGTGCCGGTGGAAGTGCTCTTGTTCATTTGGCTTGTCATGTTCCCTTTACTGGGGGTACGTACGGGATTCTTGTATATCTGTTACTTGCTGCCATTCCAGCTTCTGGTTATCGTGCTGGCTTTTATCGGCAGCAAGTCCTTCGGCGGGGTAACGCAGAAAAGCATATTTTTGAAGTTAGATGTATTCTTGAGAGTGGTTGGAATTCTTGGGATAGTGATTGTCTTTGAAGATGTCGTTACGGGACTATACTATGGGCTCGGTAATGACGTTGCGGGCCTGGTGGCCAGTGGAGCAATTCGAAGCCGTAATACTGGCGAGAATATTTTTCAAATAATCATTGCCGTATATCTCATCGCTGTTGCGGGGCATTTCTTTGTTGGCAAGATCGCAGCGAAGCCGATTCATGATGAGGGTTCGACGGAGAGGCTTCCGGAAGAAGTCGTAGATACCTATGCAACATCTGTTGGCCTCAGTCTCCGAGAGCGAGAGATTTTGGGATTCTTGCTTGAAGAAAAGAGCGCACAGGAGATATCTGAATTGCTGTTTATCTCGGTCGGTACGGTCAAGTCGCATACGCATAACATCTATCAAAAGGCCGGCGTTGGCAACAGGATGCAGTTGCTGCAGAAAATCAAATATTTATAGCGCCGATTAAGCTGGATCGATCGATATGAATCCAGCTCCCTTTTGCTCACACCTGCTCTGGGCAGAATGAACCAGAGTTCATAGAGCACTAAACCAGGGTATAGGTTAAGAATGAACATTTTTATAGGGGCTAGTTCATGTGAAAATAGTTTGAAGAACTACATAATCTAGCCATTAGGTTGCCGACGATGGGGAGCTTTTGCTCGAGCTACCAAGCTGTCGGCAATGCAAAGCTTTCGGTGAGAGAGGAAGGGCTAGATTATGAAAAGAAAGGCAGTCAGCGCACTATGTTGCGCCAGCTTATGCTTAAGCATGCTGGCATGCGCAGGATGTTCGACAGAGAATGCGCCGAATGCAACATCAGGCGATACATCGGCAGATGTAGCGTCAACTCCTGAAAATCAAGGGTTTGATGGGGTGTTTGATGCAACTGTCAACGCAGGGAATGCGCAGGAAGTTGTATATGTAAATGGCTCATGGTTTGACATGGGAAGGCAGTATGGATCACAGCAGAAAGAGCAACTGGAGAATAACTGGGCGTCTGTAATGGCTCTAATTTATACGGAGGCAGACGATGCTGCGTATAACGAAGCTATGGGTAAGATTTTGAAGCACTACGAAGAGGATGAGCCAGCTGTATTTGATTTCTTGTCAGGGATAGCTGATGGGGCAGGAATCTCAAAGGAAGATGCAGTGGTTGCAGTTATGGGCTCATCTGTTCTTAACTATGATCTCATGATGCATTACGATCCTGAGCGTTCAAAAACATGTATGAATGTATCTGCATGGGGGAATATGACTCAGGATGGCCATCATCTTGGAGGCGCCAACCTCGATGCAATCAGCGCGACGCCCGCTGCAATGTTCTCGGGGATGATTTCTTATCCGGATGATGGCTATGCGGTTATTGCATCAGGCGGATTGCAGGGAAATGCGTTCATGAATTCCGAAGGCCTTATTATCACCTACGCTGGAGGGCCTCAGGCATCGCCGAGCGAAGGTGCGGAGGTGATTGATAGGGAAGGCACCTTCCTCGATACCTTGTTTGCTTATTGGTACGCAGCTACAAAGTGCGCTACAGCAGACGAAGCGGTTAAGATGCTTACGGAAACCGAGTGGATCCATACGGGCAACATCAACGTTTCCGACAACAGCGGAAACGCATATCTCATCGAGCAAAAGGATAATGCATTTGTAGTACGCAAGGCCGGCGACTATGGTGAGACGGATTATCTCATCGCGGCAAATCATTTCAGGGATGAGTCATGGATGAACGATTCCTATGAAGCATATCCTGACAGCGTACCGAGAGCTAATACTCTGGAAAGGGTTATGCTAGACGAAAACGGCGATGTCACCCCACTTACGCTTGCAAACGGACTCGGAAGCATTCGCTACTATGACGAGGGCAAATGGAGCGAGGAAAACTGGGATTTCGGTGGTTTCTATCAGTTCCACTCTCCGGAGGGCGATGACTTAGAGTTCAAGACAATTTTCAGGACAATTTTTGACGGGACTGATCTTGAGATGTATGTTTTGAGGGGCCATGACGAGAAATTCCGCTCAGACGTTCCCTATGGTACGGCTAACTACTGCAGGCTTATTCTCGGAGAAAACATGCAGGCTACTAATAAGCAGGCAGAAACCGATGCGCGCATTGCAGTAAGAAATGCAGGAGCTGAATTGTACAAGAACGACTCGGTAGATGATGGCTCGTTGGAATACTACAATATGGCTGCTGAGGCGGTGCACACAGGATGCAATTACACAACCATGGCTGATTGCGCCGGAGCGCAGGGCGATAAGGAACAGGCTGCGATCTTGTATGGTCTTGCAACTTCGCAATTTGCCAATGCCCAGCGATATGCCCAGGCATCTTATACGACTGAAAATGTAATCTTCAACTAAGTTTGCGGAACACTGACGGTATATCCCAAGCGCAGGTGGGGAATGTGCTTCCCCGTAGGGGAGGGCTTTAAGCCCTCCCTTCTTGTTCCCCACGATGGGCGCCCTCCTTCTGCAGGGCGGTTAAATGAACCGAAGCCTCGTTGTTGGAAGATGCTATTACTAGAATCAATTTTAGTAAAGTAGACTTTAGTAAAATGTACTTAAGCAAATTGGAAAGCGAGATGCTCTTCGGGCTTCTCATTCATTCTGGAATAGGGAGGGTGAGTCCAGGAGGCTGGAACGCTTTTTCGGGATACTGCGTGTTTGCGTGTTTGCCGCAGTGCCGGCAAGGGCTGCGCGGGCGCATAGATTGGGCCCCCGCGGCTCTGCGGGACTAATACGACCGCAGAGCCGCGGGGGCCTGTGTTCTGAAGGTTTGTGAGCCGTTCTGTATGGCTGGCACCTTCTGGCGTGGTTCTATCCCTCGTAGACGATGCGGCCGTCGGAGATGGTGTAGACCACGCGCGTGTCGGAGATGGCCTTGGCATCGGCTTCGAGAATGTTGGTGTCCAGCACGACGAGATCGGCGAACTTGCCCACTTCAACGGTGCCAATGATATCGTCCATGAAGTTCTGGTAAGCGACGTTCTTGGTGTAGGCCTCGAGCATCTGGTAGGCTGTGAGCCCCTGTTCGGGCCAACGGGTCATGTCGGTGTCCTCTTCCTCAGGATAGGGCGAGTTGCGGGTAATGCCGGCCTCGATCGCATCGAGCGGAACAAATGGAATGACGGGGGCGTCTGAGGAGCCGCTGATGCAGATGCCTGCCTCGGCCATGTGCTTTACTGGGTACATCGCCATGGCGCGCTCGTCGCCGACATAGGCACGCTCCAGGTCGCAGAGATCATCGTGGTACATCATCAGGAATTGGAGTGTCGCCACTACATCCAAATCGGCCATGCGCTGGATATCCTCATCGGTAATGGCGCATACGTGGGTGATCGTGTGCCGCGCGTCGCGCTCCCCATTAGTCGCCCGAGCCTCCTCGTAGGCATCAAGGGTGCCGTGAACGGCGCCGTCGCCGATGGCGTGCACATGCACCTGAATGCCTTCTGCATCAAAGTCGTGTACAAGACGGGTAAAGTCTTCCTGAGACCAAACGGGTGTGCCGCACCAATGCTCACCGAGTCCCGCTGATTCCAGGTAGGGTTGCAGCATGACGGCGGTGCCGCTTTCGGTCACTCCGTCGTAGAAAATCTTCACGGTATTCGAAGAAATCATGTCTGTGGCGGAGTCGTTGTAGGACTTGATGGTGGAAAGCACTTCGTCATAGGTGAAAGTCGCTTTCATAGTGGGGACGACGCGCATGCGCAGGGTCAAATTGCCCTCGTGCTCCACCTTGTGGTACATATCGATAACATCAAAACCACCTTGGGTGATATTCGTAATGCCGGTTATGCCATAGGAGTTTGCTTCCTCCATGAATTTGCCCATGGCCTTTTCCAGCTTGTCGTTGGTCATGGTGTCGGGCATGATGGCGAATACTATTCCCTTGGCGGCATCGCTGACGCACCCCGAAGGCTCGCCCTTTTCGTTGCGATAGAACAGGCCGCCTTCTGGGTCGGGGGTGTCGGCGGTTACGCCGGCCAATTCGAGGGCCTTGGAATTGACCCAAGCGGCGTGGTAGGAGACGTCGTGGATGAGCATGGGCTTATCGGGGCAGATGGCGTCTAGATCCTCTTTCGAGGGCCCGGGATTCGAGCCGTCGGGGCGCTGGTAGGCATTGAGCATGAAAGGCGTTCCGATGTAGGCTTCTTCGTCGGGATGGGCTTCCACGAAAGAGCGGATTGCCTCGAGGTATTCCTCATTGGTGCTAAGTCCCGTTAGATCGATTTGGTAGAGGTTGGTGTACCAGTTGCCAGGGGCGTGGATGTGGCCGTCCATGAAGCCGGGGGAGACGAACTTGCCATCGAGGTCGATGACTTGAGTAGTGTCTCCTACGAAAGCGTCGATGCCTGAATCATCACCCACGTACACGATCTTGTTGCCCGCGATAGCCACAGCTGAAGCGACATCGCCTTCCGACACCATGGTCTGCACATGACCGTTGTGGAGTACGATATCGGCAATGTTTTGATCGGGGGAAACGGGTGTGCCGGTTGATCCAAGCGGCTCCCCGGATGCGCATCCCCAAAGTCCGCCCGAGAACGCGGCGGCCGCAAGGGCGCTCGATCCAATGACAAAATGACGACGGCTGAGAAGTTGTTCGACATGGGGTGCGCTCATAAAACCCTCCTTAATTCGTTCGCAGCGCTGTCTTCTTTTGGCGCTGCAGTGATTTAACTCTAAGAACCAGGGGGTCCTTTGTTAAGAAAAACAGAGAGGGCTTTTAGATTAATCGGAGGATGAATTTTTATCCCCCGCCCTTGAGCTGCGAAAACATGGGAGATTAGGTTGGGTGCCGGGCAAGTCGTTAGCCTTAGCTGCCAAATTGTCTATAATGTTTGCTGCCTGATGAAGGAGGAGCCGTGTCTCTCGCTTTTCTCTACAATGTGGCAAGTTGCATCGCCTATGCGTTGGTCAGTGCTGCCTATGGGAGTCTGTACTATGTCGAGCGCAGGCGGGGCTATCTCTTCGTCGCGCTCATCTTCCTTGCATACACGATAGATATCGTTCTATTATTCATGTACGAGTTCGTTCCGGAATTCGCGATGCAATTCGAGGGCGCACGAAACGCCTATCCCATGTTCCACACTGCATATAACATGGTTGTAATCCTCCTGTATCGGCTTGTGCTCGGCAGCTTGCTCTCGCGCAGGTTTTCTCCTATCGAGGGATTCTTTTGGGCGGTTTGCATGATGGTGGCTTGGGCAAGCGGCGCTTCATCGGTCGAAACGGTTGCATTATGGCGCGAGTTCCTCTTTGCCAGGTTGCTGGCATTGTGGGTGATAGGGTACGGTGCCTGCTGTTTGGTAGCGGAGCTTCAACACATGAGCCGTTGGCGATGGGTTTTCTCGCTTGTGCTTGTGCTTGTATATGCTCTGGGAGAAACGGCAACGTACTTGGACTTCTTTGGACAGGCGAACGGTGGAGGCTTTGCTTCTCCTCGTAAGGCTCCCGTCGAGGTTATGGCACTCTGCTTCACCGTGGCTGCGTACGTCTTCCTCGCGCATCATCGGAGGATGCGCAATGCGAAGCTGGCGGAATCCCTTGTACCCTGGATCGCTCGCGAATACGGGCTGACCAAGCGTGAGGAAGTGCTGTTGTCGCTACTCGAAAAGGGCGTGTCGAACAAGGAGATTGCCGAGCAAGAATACATTTCCGTCAACACGGTGAAAACCCACATATCGAATGTTTATGCCAAGCTTGGTGTGAGTAGCCGAGACGAGCTTGCGCAAAAACTTAGAGAGGAACTGCGCGGCCGCAAGAGGGCCGGGTTCTGAGAGGCTGTGGGTCGGTGCGGCTATGCGGCCGCCCCCTACGGGGCCGGGCGCCTCCGTTGCTCCTCATCCCTTCCAGAACAGTTGGGTGAGTTCTTGGCGGGTGGTGGTGCCGGTTTTCTTCAGAATGTTGTGCACATGGGCCTTCACAGTGCCCAGGGCCAGTTGCAGCGAACTGGCGATGTTCTGATTGTCCTTGCCCTGCAGCACTTCTTCCAAGATGACGCGCTCGCGCGCGGTCAGGTGATAGCGCTCGCAGAAGGCGGGAAGCAGCTCGTCCACGTATTCCTGGGTATCGGGTGCGTCGGTGCTCGGCGGCTCCTTGGAACGGAGACGCAGGGTGTCGGCGGCAGCGCGCAGGGTGAAGAACGACAGGGCCAAAAGCAGGATGTTCTCGGAGAAGTTCCGCTCGCTGATATAGAGAGGCAAAAGATCGGCATTCGCAAAGAAGCTGGCATCGAGGATAAGGATCATGCCGATATCTTCGATGAGGATGCACAGGCACAGGGCCGACGTGACGAAGAACAGCGGCTCCTGGCGGCGCAGGCGGGCCTTCTCCACCTCGTTGCGGGCAGTGCAGTAGCGATAGGCACCGAAAGCCAGGCACCACAGGAGAAAGACCTGACGTAGCGTGTAGAAGAGCCACTGGCGGAACTCGTCTACGGGCAGGCACAGCACCACGATCTCGCTCACTGCGATGAACGCCAGGGCCGGGACGAGGCGCCAGGTGCGCCGGCGCTCGTTCACGAAGTCGCACAGGATGAGCCACATGGGCTCGAGGGTGCCCAGGGCGAGCAGTATCTTCAGCTGCGGATGGTCGATGGTATAGAACTGGTTGATGGAATACTCGACGTTCTGGCCCAAATACTCGTATTGAAAGATAAGCGCGAGATCGAGGAAGTAGAACAGCAGCATGGCCGCGGCGAAGAGGAACGAGCGGCGGCGGGAAACGAAATAGGCCGAGAGCGACACCGAGCCCGACGCCACGCATACGAGCATCACGACGATGGTGTAGAGGTAGAACGCTGTCTCCATAGCGAGCCTCCTTGATAATGCACGGAGTCCGATGATGAACCATGGCGATCTAGAGCGGGTTAGGCTGCGTCACGCGTTGAGAATCCGGTAACAAAATGCATTGGCCTTCTTCTACCACAGAAACCAGTTCAATACGTCTAGGCGGTAGGATTATTTGGGATTAGGTGTGCGGTGAGCTTTTGCCATCTGAAAATAATCCCGGTTATTTCTTCTCAAAACTACGGGTGCGCCCCATGCTGTGCGGCGGAAGAAGTGTCTCGCTCATTTCGGGGCGCTTCTAGGGAGCGCGGTCCGCAAGGGGCGGCCCGGCCAACGAATTTTGAGGAGGTTTCAATGGTCAAGGATTACATCGACACCAACGACTTCACCAAGGAGGAGCTGCTCGGCATGGTAGATCTGGCCATCGCCATGAAGGGGCTCATCAAGGAGGGCGGCGAGTACCCGCTGCTGCTGAAGAACAAGACCCTCGGCATGATCTTCCAGCAGGTGTCCACCCGTACCCGCATCTCCTTCGAGACGGCCATGACCGACCTCGGCGGTCACGCCCAGTTCTTCGGCCCCGGCTCCATCCAGCTGGGTGGCCATGAGTCCATCGAGGACTCCGGCCGCGTCATGGGAAGCCTCGTCGACATCCTCATGGCCCGCGTCGATCGTCATAAGGATGTAGTGAGCTTGGCGAAGTACTCCGCGGCCCCCGTCATCAACGGCATGAGCGAGTACAACCATCCCACCCAGGAGCTCGGCGACCTCATGACCATGATCGAGAACCTGCCCGTCGGCAAGAAGATCGAGGACTGCAAGTTTGCCTTCATCGGCGATGCCACCCAGACCTGCGTGTCGCTCATGTTCATCTGCTCGAAGATGGGCATGGATTTCGTGCAGTTCGGGCCGAAGGGGCATCAGATTCCCGACGGCGCCCTGCATATAGGCACCGATGAGGAGCGCGCTGCCTTTGGCAAGCAGCTCATGGCTATCGGCGAGGAGAACTGCAAGGTCTCCGGCGGCACCATCACCATTTCTGACGACATCTCCTGCATCGAGGGCGCCGACTTCGTCTACACCGACGTGTGGTACGGCCTCTACGACGAGGAGGTCTCCAGCTCCAGCTACATGGACGTGTTCTATCCGAAGTACCAGGTGACCTGGGATATGATGAACGTGGCCGGTCCGAACAGCATGTTCATGCACTGCCTGCCCGCCAACCGTGGCGAAGAAGTGGTGGACGAGGTAATGGACGACCCCGCGCGCAGCTTGTGCTGGGACGAGGCCGAGAACCGCAAGCACTCCATTCGCGCCATCCTGGCCACTCTCTGCCCCCAGAGCGAGCCCGACGAGCAGAAGGCCACGGCCTACCGCGCCACCATCGATGAGCGCATGGCGGCCCTCGGTAAGCACGGTCTGTAAGACGTACCAGGTCGGGGGAGCTGCGGCTCCCCCGCCTTTATCTTCCAAGTAAGGAGCCACACTATGAGTGGTAAGAAGAAATTCTCCTTCGTGTCCGTTATTCTGTCGGTGATCTGCGTGGTGTTCGTGTGCGAGGCGGCGGCGCCGGCTGCTGCCATCGGCAACCAGCAGTTCTTCTGGTGGATCTTCCTTATCATCACCTTCCTTCTGCCCTACGGCATGGTGGCGGCCGAGCTCGGCACCGCCTACGACTCTGAGGGCGGCATCTACGACTGGGTGCGCGATGCTTTGGGCGACAAGTGGGGTGCCCGTATCAGCTGGTACTACTGGATCAACTTCCCGCTGTGGATCGCCAGCTTGGCCACCCTGTTCCCGCCGATCCTCGGTATGGTGTTCGGGGCCGACATCGAGTCGAATCTGGTGCTCACGCTGGCCATCGAGATCGCGTTCGTGTGGATTGTCGTGCTCATGAGCTTCTCCAAGGTGTCCGACTCCGAGTGGATTCTGAACGGCGGAGCCGTCTTGAAGGTGCTCGTGGCCGTGTCGGTGGGTGTGCTCGGTATCTGGTATGCTTGCGCCAACGGATTTGCCGGATCCATGGCCCCCGAGACGTTCCTGCCCGACGTGACCAACACTGCCGCGCTCGGCTATTTGTCCATCATTATCTTCAACTTCACGGGCTTCGAGGTGGTCTGCACCTTCGCCAAGGACATGCAGAACCCGGCCCGCGACATCCCGAAGGCCATCATCCTGGGCGGCCTGGCCATCGGCGCCATCTACCTGTTCTGCGGCTTCGGCATCGGCGCCGCCATCCCGGCCGACCAGATCGACCCCGACTTCGGCATGATCTTGGCCGTAATGACCATGGTGGGCGAAGCCTCCCCCATCTTCATCATCATCGCCGTGGTGTTCCTCATCACCCTGTTCGCGAACATGGCCTCCTGGTCCTTCGGCGTGAACGCCGTGGCCCAGTACGCCGCGAAGAACCAGAACATGCCGAAGGTCTTCGCCCACGAGAATCCGAAGACTGGCATGCCCACCGGTGCCGCCGTTGTGAACGGCATCGTGGCTACCGCCGTGCTGCTCATCCAGCTCATCCCCAACGAGGCCATCTCTAACGGGTTGTTCTGGACGCTGTTCGCCACCTCGGTCGTGTTCCTGCTGCTCACCTACATCCCCATGTTCCCGGCGTTCATCAAGCTGCGCAAGGTGGACGCCAACCGCCCCCGCGTGTACCGCTTCCCCTTTGCGGGCACGGCCATGACGGTGGTGCTGGCCATCCCGGTCATCGAGCTGGTGCTGGCCGTCGTGGCCACGCTCGTGCCGTTCTCGGCCGAGGAAGTAGCGGACAAGGTGCCCATGATCATCATCTTCCTTGTGTTCCTCGTCATGGGTGAGGTGGTGCGCATCGTGAGCGCCCGCGGTCGCAAGGAAGAGTTCGAGGGCCTCACGCCCGAAATGGCCGCCCAGCGCCTCGCCGAAGAGGCCGAAGGCGAGGCCGACGAGCTCGCGCCCGCTGACCCGGCCCAGGTAGAGGCCATCCTCGCCGCCGATGGTGGCAAATCTGAGAAGGTCCTGTAGTTTAGCTTCCGAAAGGATTTCATCATGAAGACCATTTACGAGTCCGAGTCCACCCCCGCCGCCGACGGTTTCTTCATGCCCGCCGAGTTCGCCCCGCAGGATCGCGTGTGGATAGGCTGGCCCCATCGCACCGACACCTGGGCCCATGGCGCTAAGCCGGCTCAGAAGCAGTACGCTGCCATCGCTCGGGCCATCGCCGAGTTCACGCCGGTCGTCATGTGCGCCAACGAGGACGATTACGCCAACTGCAAAGCCGTCTTCGAGGACGATGAGAATGTGACCGTTATCGAGATGACTACCGACGACGCCTGGTTCCGCGACACCGGGGCCACCTACGTCATTAACGGTAAGGGCGACAAGCGCGCCTGTGACTGGCACTTCAATGCCTACGGCGGGCTTATCGACGGCCTGTACTTCCCGTGGAAGGCCGACGATCAGATCGCCTGCAAGATGGCCGAGCTGTCGCACTGCCGCCGCTACCGTCCTGATGACATGATTCTCGAGGGCGGCTCCATCACCGTGGACGGCGAGGGCACTCTCGTGGTGACCGACCAGTGCCTGCTCTCCCCGGGCCGCACCGCCTCTGCCGTGTTGGCCGACGAGGCCGACGAGGACACCATCTGGCCCGTCTACGCCAAGAAGTTCCAGCCCTGGAGCGAGGAGTTGCGTGCTTATATGGACGAGCACCTGAAGGCCTATCTGGGCGTGGAGAAGGTCATCTGGGTGAAGGAGGGCATCGACCCCGAGGAGACCAACGGCCACATCGACGACGTGGCCACCTTCATCGCCCCTGGCGTCATGGCCTGCATCTGGACCGACGACCCGGACTACCCCTTCTACCGCCAGTGTCATGAGGCCTACGAGACGCTGTCGGGCGCGGTGGACGCGAAGGGTCGCGCCATCAAGGTGTACAAGCTGCCCATGCCGGTGAACCCGCTGTACATGGATCAGGCCTCCTGCGACACCATCGACGTGGACGAGAACGCCGAGCCCCGCGTGGCCGACGAGCCGCTGATCGCCTCCTACATGAACTACCTGGTGACCAACGGCGGCGTCATCGTGCCGCAGTACGGCGATGAGAACGACCAGCTGGCCGTGGACGCGTTGCAGCAGATCTACGACGAGGTGTGGGGCGAGGGCGTCTACAAGTGCGTGGGCGTCCAGTCCGATCAGGTCGTCTACGGCGGCGGCAACATCCACTGCATCACCCAGCAGGAGCCCAAGGCGTAAGGGAAGCTGCGATTCGCCAGCTAGGCGAGAGAAAGTTGAGCGGGCCGAAGTATAGCCTGCACCAAGAGAGGGCGGTTCCGGAAAAGGAGCCGCCCTCTCTGCGTTAGAATTCCGAGTTGAAAGAGCTCCTTTTGAATTTATTGAAACGTACTTAGTATAATTACGATACTACAAAAAATTCAAAAGGAAATTTCCATGGCCTTTGTCGGAAGAGAATGCGAGCTAGCGACCCTTGAGAGGCTCTATGCGACGGGCAAATTTCAGATGCCGGCCATTTACGGTCGTCGTCGCGTGGGCAAGACGTCGCTCATTGCTCACTTCGTCGAAGGAAAGCCGGCGATCTTCTTCTCCGCGCGAGAGTCGACCGAGCGGGAGAACCTGATAGCGCTCAGCGAGGCTATCGCTCGCTTCGAGTCCGGCGGCGCGCTGCGGGAGTCCGACAGGCCGGCGCCCGTTTTCGAGAGCTTCGATCACGCCTTCGCGTACATTTTCGAGCTTGCGCGCAAGCAGCGCCTCGTCTTCGTTATTGACAAGTATCCCAATTTGGCGCAAAGCTATCGAGCTGTTTCCTCCTTGCTCCAGCACTGTATCGACAGGGAACATGAGGAAAGTAGGCTGTTCCTCATCCTGTGCGGCTCGTCCATGAGCTTTATGGAGCACCAGGTCATGGGCTATAAAAGCCCTCTCTACGGGAGGCGAACGGCGCAGATCAAGGTCATGCCCTTCGATATTGTTCAGGCAGCGCGGCTGCTTGAAGGCGTCGGGCTCGAGGAAATCGTCTCCTGGTACGGAATTGTCGGCGGCATCCCCTTGTACCTCGAGCAATTCGACAGATCCTTGAGCTTGCAAGAGAATCTCGCGCACAATGTCTTGAGGCCCGACAGCTTCCTTTACGGCGAGCCGGACTCCTTCCTTCAGCAAGAAGTGCGGGAGCCGGCGCGCTACAATGCCATCATTCGCGCCATCGCCAGCGGGGAGGGGCGGCTCTCGGATATCTCTAGCGTAGCGGGGATCGATAAAGCTACGATAACGGCCTACCTCAAAGGGCTGATGGAGCTCGGTGTTGTCCGTCGAGAGCAGCCCGTTGTTGACGCTAATCGGAAGAAAATGCGTTATGTGCTCTCCGACAACCTGTTCCGTTTCTGGTACCGTTTCGTGCCCCATTATCTCACGCCGTTGCAGGCGGGGCGTTGCGAGGAAGTGGCCAGGCTTATCGTGGGCGACCACCTCTCGACGTTTCTTGGGCCGGTTTTCGAAGACGTCTGTCGACAGTGGCTCGTGAGCTCGATGGGTGAGGCGGGCGTCCCCTTGATAAACGACATCGGGCGTTGGTGGGGAACGGACAACGAGAGGAAAGAGCAAGCCGAGCTCGACATTGTCGCGCTGTGCGACGACGGCTCTATGATCTGCGGGGAATGCAAGTGGCAAAACAAGCTCTCGGATGTCGATGTTCTCCGAACGCTGGAGCACCGAGCTGGGCTGATCGCGGATGGTAGGGAAGTGCGCCTCTTCCTCTTCTCGAAAAGCGGATTCACCGACCAATGCCGCGAAGCGGCAACACAATCGAGCTGCACTCTGATTGCGCTCAGCGATATGGGGCTGAGCTCGTAGAACTTCTGGTGTGCGGACCGATCCCGCAGGGGGCGACTTCGGTCGCCCCGCAATTATGCTACATGTCCTGTTCGCGCTTGGGGGGACGGACTGAGGTTCGTTCCTACGGAGAAGAGCCGTCTGCTTTCCCTCCGACTGTCGAGCGGGAATCGACTCGCAAGTACGCCCGGCGTTCTTACGCGCGCAGGAAGGCCTCGTAACCGCGGCGCGCCTCGTAGATGTCGGCCTTGCTGGTGACTTCCCAGGGGGAGTGCATGGAAAGCACCGGCACGCCCGAGTCGATGACGTCCATGCCGTACTTGGCCGGGATGTAGGCGATGGTTCCGCCGCCGCCCGCGTCCACACGTCCCAGTTCGGCGGTTTGGAAGCTGACGTGCGCGTCGTCCATGATGCGGCGCACCTGGGCCACGTACTCGGCCGAGGCGTCGTTGGAGCCGCTCTTGCCGCGGGAGCCGGTGTACTTGTTGAACACGAGGCCGCGGCCCAGGTAGGCGGAGTTCTTCGCCTCGAAGACGCTCGCGTAGGCCGGATCGAAGCCGGCGGATACGTCCGAGGACAGCATGCGCGAGCGGGTGAGCGCCCGGCGCAGGGCGATGGGGGAGTCCTCGCCGGAAAGCGCCATGATCTCGGCGATGGTGTTCTCGAAGAACATCGAGGCCATCCCCGAGGCGCCCACGCTGCCGATCTCCTCCTTGTCCACCAGCACGCACACGGCGGTGCGGGCCGGGATGTCGTCGCCCAAGGCCAGCTGGGCCGCCAGCGACGTGTAGGCGCACACGCGGTCGTCCTGGCCGTAGCCGATGACCATGGAGCGGTCCAGTCCCAGGTCTCGGGCACGGCCAGCCGGCACCACTTCCAGTTCGGCGGAGAGGAAGTCCTCCTCGGTGATGCCGTACTTGTCGGCCAGAAGGGCCAGCACGTGGGCCTTCACCGGGTCCTTGGGGGCCTTGTCATCTTCGACTTCCTTGGAGTCGGGGGAGTCGGCGGTGCCTACGAGCGGCCGGTTGCCCACGAGCAGGTCCAAATCCTCGCCTTCCACCACCTTCGAGCCCTTCTTGTCCATTTGCTGGGCGCCCAAATGCGGCAGCAGGTCGGTCACGCAGAACACGGGGTCGCCCGCATCGTCGCCGATGTTCACCTCCACCACGGTGCCGTCGGTGGTCGCCACCACGCCGTGCAGGGACAAGGGCAGCGCCGTCCACTGGTAGTTCTTGATGCCGCCGTAGTAGTGAGTGTCCAAAAGCGCGAAGTCGTTGGCCTCGTACAGCGGGTTCTGCTTGATGTCGAGCCGCGGCGAGTCGATATGCGCACCCAAGATGTTCATGCCCTCCGACAACGGCGCGGCGCCCACGTGCACGAGGATGACCGCCTTGCCCTGGGCGCAGGCCCACACCTTGGCGCCCGGTCTCACGGGCGTGCCGGCGGCGATGAGGTCGGCCAGCGAGTCGTAGCCGGCGTCCTCGGCCGCGGCGATGGCGGCGGTGGCGCACTCGCGCTCGGTCTTGTTCTCGGAGATGAAGTCGATGTAGTCGGCCGCCAGCGCCTCGAGCTCGTCCAGCGCCGCCTCGTCGTAGTTCTTCCAGGCCACGTCGCGTTCCACGAAAAGCCCCTTTCCCTGAAGGTTCCGAATGTTCTCGCCCAGTATGCTACGAAACCGCAACGGATGGGGCCGGATGCAGGGAAAAACCAGGGACGCTGGCCCATAATGGCCCCAGACGAATGGCCGCCGTAAGGACGTGCGCGCAGCCTGGGCGAGGCGAAATAAGGGGTTTGTGAAGCCCCTGCGGTTCCGTCGCCTTTCGGGTGCCGCGCGCACTATACTGTCTTGCGGCAAACAATTCGACTGCCGAGCAAGAAGACGAGTTAGAAGGAGCGATTCCATGAATCTGCGTGACGTTATCCCCACCGCTGAGAACTCCAGCAACTTCAACGTGGTCCCCGAGTCCATCACCGAGGTGGGCACCACGCTCGATAACCTGAAGGCCGCCGTCTGCGGCGAGACCGGCGCGTCGGCCAAGTACGCCGCCTGCGCTGTGGCCGCCAAGGAGCAGGGCTTCGACCAGATCGCCCGCCTGTTCGAGGCCACCAGCGCCGCCGAGCAGGTCCACATCGGCCTGGAGGCCGGCGTGATTTGCGAGATCGAGCCGGGCTACGAGCGTCCCGCCGCCCCCGAGGCCGAGGGCATCGCCACCGACCTGAACCTCATCGCCGGCGCCCTGGGCGAGATCTATGAGACCTCCGACATGTACCCGAGCTTCATCAAGGTCGCCCAGGAGGAGGGCAACAAGAAGGCCGAGATGGTGTTCACCCGCGCCAAGCTCGCCGAGGCCGTGCACGCCGAGCTGTACATGGACGCCTACAACAACATCGACGCCCCCACCGACGAGGCCTACTACCTGTGCCCCGTCTGCGGCTACATCCACAAGGGCGACGACTTCGAGAAGTGCCCCATCTGCTTCACCCCGGCCGACAAGTTCCGCAAGTTCTAATTCAGCAGCGGAAAACACGCCTTGCGAAAGCGGCCGTCCCTCGGGCGGCCGCTTTTTTTCGTGTAGTAGGAGGGGCGTTGCGAACCAGGTTTTTAGCGGGGGGCGGGGAGGGGCAAAGCGTTCGATCCTTCTTATGCCAGAACGCCCGCGACAACGTGACGGTCTACAGGAACTGGATGACCAACTTCTTTCCCATGCCGTCGGCGAGTTGCTGCAGCGTTTTCAGCGTGGGGCTCGTTTTTCCCGTCTGCAAACGGCTGAGTGCGCTCTGCTTCATGCCGCACCGCTGAGCGAACTCGCTTTGCGTGAGGCCCAGCTCCCTCTCGGCACGAAGAATCGCGAGCCGAATTTCGTGTTCCGGTTGAATCTGCTCCCATTCGCGAGCAAAATCGGGGTCTTCCAGTTGTTCTGCAAGATAGTCGTTAAGCGTCGTCATGCTATGCCCTTTTCTCCCAATCGCGTTTATACCGAAAAGCTCTTTCCAGCTCTCTCAGGGGAGTCTTTCTCGTCTTTTTCATAAAGCCGTTGGTTACGACGATCTTTCCCCTCTGATAGAAAAAATAGAAGATGCGCGCGTTGTCTCCTTCTGCTTGGATGCGAAGCTCGAAGACTCCTTGCCGAAGATGGCGCGAGTGCGGCATGCGTAATGTAGGTCCCATCTCCGCAAGAATGGTCAGGTCAGAGAGGGCTTCGCTGCGTAGTTTGCTTGGGAGCGCGTCGAGAAATTCTCTGACAGGCTCTCTTCCGTTCGGCTTGCAATAAAAGATTACTTCGTACTCGCCCATCCGATCCTCCTTCATGTTATAACAAAAATGTTATAAGTCAATGCCTTGTTTCCAAGGGAATGAGGATCTTGCAAGTTAGGTCGTCCGATGCGCCCAAGCTGCTCGCGCTTGCCGATGGACTTTGACGACGGCGAGACGCCTGCCGCCCTTACACTGGCTCATGAGTGCAATATAGCAAACTAATGTTCGAAATTCAAGATGCAAAACGTTGCTCTTTTCTGAGTTTTTGCTAAGATGCCTCTGCTGAAATGCGATGCTCGAAGGAGGTGAGAGGATATGTCGAAGAAGCGCAAGAAGGCGGTGCCGGTGCACGTGCCGAAGCCGAAGGACGAGGTAGTGTGGCGCCAGTCGTCCGAGGAGGCGACGCTGGCGGGCAAGCCGCGCTACAACGGATTCGCCTGCGGCCACGGCGCCCACGGCCCGGCGAAGTACAGCCGAGCCCGCGCCAAGCAAGCATGGCAGCGACAGATGCGACAGGAAGGAGCCTCTCGGGGCTCCTTTCCTTTTTGCTTGAGGATGATCGCTATGAAAAACGCAAAGAACACCACCCCGAGGGCGCTCCCTGTCGTGGCTCTCTTATAAATATAGATCGTAGATCCATATTGTAAGAAGAGAGCCACGACAGGGAGCGCCCCGGGGTATTTTCTCTTTCTACACCTTTCCTTAGCCCTTAAAACGCAGGGCAACGGTTTCGCTGCTGGATCTTCTAACTTGTGATCTCTAGAGGATGGTTTGGCGCGATGCATGCCCGCGAGATCAGAGTCCGATAATGTCCTCGTAATTCTGCATCGTAGAGAATGCAATCATATTGCGATATCGAGGATGCCCGCTTCGTACTGCTTTTTTGTATTGAGCGATATAAGAAAGAAAACCTCGGTAGATGTCGTGCTCCTTGCCGCGCAAGGCATCGAACTCGTTGTCCCTGATTCGGGGCGTACGGCGGGTGTCGATGAATTCATCGCTCTCGATAACAACTGCTTTTGAATAATCAATACCGCAGTGGCTTTCCTTGTTTGTCCAAAAAGCGTACTCTGTTCACGCAGCCCCTCCTTATAGTGAGAGCGCCCTCACAGGGAGGGCGCTCTTCTCAGTGGACTTTCTTTTGTTTTCGTTGGTCGCGCCCTACGACCAAAATCTTCCTCGTGAGCTTTCTTTATATTCCGTTGCTCGCGCTCTACGAGCAAATCTTCAGCTAGCAATTGTAAGCCCTTATCTCGAAAAAGTCAACGCGATTGCGAGGGTTCCACAGGTGTGCTTCGAGGCAATGAGGGCGGTAAGGGCGGCTAATCTGCAGTCTGATTCGCGAGGCTACCCACGTCGCGTTCCCTCCTAGCCAGCGCCCGTAAATCATACGGGCGCTGTTTTTCGCCTCCATAGAATGATCCTCGTCCTCAGCGATTGCCACATCGAGAGAGACAGGGGCGGCATCCCGCCGCCCCGGCACCTTGACAACGGCATAGCAGGGCGGGGATCAGCCCGTCCGCAACTGACAAGCAAAACTAAGAAAGGATTACACCATGGAAAAACTGATGAGCGAAACCGATTACCTGAACGCGATGCTGAACGGCGCCGGCACCGCCACCCCCGACCAGCAGGCCATTCTGGAGCATCCCCGCAAGGGGGCGCGCAGCACTCTGGTGCGCATCAAGGGCGAGGCGGGCACCGGCAAAACCTTCTGCCTGCTGGCCAAGCTGCTGGGCGAGGCCGGCCGCTACCCCCGCGATCCACGCGAGCGCTGGGCGCGCCAGCCCGTGCTGTTCGTGTGCTTCAACCGCGAGATGGCCAATTACGCGCGGCACCTGATCCATCCCTTTCCGCAGGCGCCCCTCATTCACGTGACCACCTTCGACAGCCTGGTGGTGGGCCTGATGCTGAAGCACCTGGAGAAGAACCCGCGGCCCGGCACCTCGGATGGCCCGGCCCCGTCGGTGGACTACTCGTTCGAGCTGGTGCGCGCGGCGATGCAGGAGGTGGCGCAGCGCCACCCCGAAGAGCGCTCCAAGTATTACCTGGATGCCGCCAACAAGCGCAACGTGCACTTCAGCCGCAGCTCGCCGCGAGCTGTACGTGTTCCTGAACGACACCACTCCCGGCTGGCTGCAAGCTACCTACCCCGACCTGCTGTAGGCGCAGCACGCGACCTGTGCGAGCCCCAGCCAAAAAGCGGGCGGGCTAAAGCCCGCCCCTGCGGCTGGCGTCCCTGTGGTGTGCGGATATTGTCGGGACGGCGCCTCGTAGGGGCGGCCTTCAGGCCGCCCGCCGGGTTGAGCACGGCCACCTTCCGGGGTGGGGTGCGGGCGATGTTAGCCGAGAGCCAGCAACGAGTCGTCCATGAGAAAGTCGTAAAGCCTCAAGTGCCGCACTCCATTGATGTCCTGGGTGATCGGGTCCATGGAGATAACGTATTTCGGATATGCGTCCCGCACGTGGTCGAACGCTCCAAATTCCCGTTCAACAGTGCTCTCGTCTTGCATCAGGTAAGCGACTTGAATGTAGCAGCGCTTTTCCCCATGCGTTACAACGAAGTCGATTTCCCCCCGCAACGTTTTCCCCACATAAACACGAAGGCCGCGAGAGACAAGCTCGTTGTAGACGACTGTTTCCGCGATGTGGGAAAACTCGTTCTTCGAGGGGTTCTTCTTTGCATGAAAAAGCCCGAGGTCGCAAACGAAGCCCTTCTTTTCGTACTTAAGGGGGGTCTTACCCGATATGTCGTATTTTTCCACGAGGGAAACAATGAATGCGTCCTGGATGAACTGGAGGTATTCGTACACTTTGGTGGCGGAGATCCTCTGGTTGCTGCTTGTAAGGGTGTCGGCGATCTTTTTGCCGCTGACGAAATTGGAGGAATTGGCGATCAGGTAATTGAGCACGTTCTGAAGCGGCTCTCCCTTGGCCACGTTGTTCCTGTCCATTATGTCGCGCAGGACGATCGACGTGTAGAGGTCGTCAATAACAACAGAGCGGGCATCGTCGTCCGATTGCGCGCAAACAAGGGGAAACCCTCCCCAGCGCAGATAGTCTTGCAAGAGGCTTTCCGGGGAGGGGGCGTAGTTGAAGGGGAAGTCGTGAGAGTAATCGAGCCCGTCCGTGCTCTGCCGGCGGTATTGCACATACTCCCGAAAATTGAAGGGCATCACCTGGAAGGAAACGTACCGGCCGCTGAGAAGGGTCGCAAGTTCGCCGGCAAGGAGTCGAGAGTTCGAGCCGGTTACAAAGATGCTCGACTCTCCCTCTGCGTGGAGCGAGTTCACCACGTCCTCGAAGCCTTCGACGAGCTGAATCTCGTCAAGAAGGAAGTAGGCTTTCCCGTGCGGAACGATGCGCTCTTTGAGGTATCGGTAAAGCCGATCTGCATCTCGGAGACCTTTGTGCTCGAAAGACTCAAAGTTGATCAAGGTGATATCGGATGCTGATATGCCCGAGGAAACGAGGTCGTCGCAAATCTGTCTGAGCAGAACCGACTTTCCGCATCTGCGGACGCCGACGATCACCTTGATGAGGTTCTGGTGGTAAAAGGGCCGGATTCTTTCCAGATACGATTCGCGGATGACCACATGTCCTCCTTGGGTGCGAGGCTGATAAGGCTTCTGATTGTACGATATGTTCCATAAAAATGAAACATTTTTAGTATATGGAATATTTTTCCGCAAAAATGAAACTTATCTGACACCATACAGGTGCTCGTAAATCTTGAGGGCGCTGTTTTCACCCCCATAGAATGATCCTCGTCCCTACGGCAACCGGCGGGGCTCGGGGGGGGGGTGCCTTCGAGGTGCCGGTCCCGCACCCCGGGCGAGCTAAAGCCCGCCCCTACGGTGGACTGCCCCTGCGGCGGATCGCCCCCGCAGTGGACTGCTTCTGCGGTGGGTCGCTCTTGCGGCGCGCGGATATTGCCGGGATGGCGCCTCGTAGGGGCGGCCTTCAGGCCGCCCGTCGGGTTGAGCGCGGGCACCTTCTCTGTCGCCCGTAGGGCAACGGTTCTGCCCTTGCCGCCCCTTTGCGGCGAGGCGCGTTCTCTAAGGGCTTTGCGAGGTGCATTTTCGGCTCATCTTCTCCTGAAGTTATAATCATTGGAAAGCGCAGGGTTATGGCCATTGTCCTTTCGGTCTGCTATACTGTAAACAAGTAAACAGCTAGGAGGGATAATGGCTACGAAGACGTTTTCGGGGCGTGTGGACGAGGGGGCGCTGGCGTTTGCCGATGCTCTGGCTCAACGGGAATACGGGCTCTCCTTTGGCCAGTACTGCGGCACCGTTTTGCTCGATTCCATTCAGACTACGGGGACTATGCCCTCGTTGGTTGCTCCATCATCGGGGAAGAGCGATGCCGCTGCGTTCATCAAGGGCTTCGCGGCGCGGGCGCGCCACCCCGAGGTTGGGCGCTTGTCCGATGCCGAGGTGCGCGACCTGATTGCGGGCCGCTATGAGTAGGAAGCTGCTGGTGGACACCAACATTCTCTTGGATGCTGCCATGGGGGAGCGCCCGGGTTGGGCGGCGGCCACATTATTGGTGGACGAAATCGCCTATGAGGATGTGCGCGGTTACGTGTGCGCCGGTTCCCTTAAAGATGTGTATTACATTCTGGGGAAATATGCCGACGAGTCTTCGGCCCGTCAATTCGTGCTGGCCATGATGGATTTGTTTGAGGTGGTCGCCGTGGATGCGGCTCTCTGCCGCATGGCCGCCTTGTCGGACGAGCCCGATTTCGAAGATGGCCTCATTCGTGCGTGCGCCGAGAGCGTCCGCGCCGACTTCATCATCTCCCGCGACGAGAAGGCTTTCGCGCGCTCGCCCATCAAGCGCCTATCGGCCCAAGACTACGTCGCCCTCTTCTGCGACGTAGAAGAGGTGGCACTGTAAAATTGTGCGTGGGCTTCCGGCAACGGGCGCGCAACGGGTCGAAGGCGGAAAGGACAGAGCCCTTTCCCTGCGGGGCGCTTGGGAAGGCCGCTGCCGAAAATATGGTGCGCTCTGGGTGCGCTCTGGAAAGGGGCGCGCTCTCGGCCTATAATGAATCAATTAACCGTTCAGGGCACCGATTTGAAAGAAGGAGCGCAGCCGTGGCCTACTATTTCGAGGAACCGTCCCGTACATTCAACGAGTACCTGCTGGTGCCGGGCCACACGCCCGCCGACTGCGTGCCTGCGGCGGTCAGCCTGAAAACGCCCCTGGTGAAGTACCGCAAGGGCGAGGAGGAGTGCCCGCTCACCCTTTCCGTGCCCATGGTGTCGGCCATCATGGCCGCCGTCTCCGACGACAAGATGGCCGTGGCGCTCGCCACCGAGGGAGGCCTGTCGTTCATCTACGGCAACCAGTCCATCGAGGACGAGGCCGCCATGGTGGCCCGCGTGAAGGACTACAAGGCCGGTTTCGTCACCTCCGACGCGAACCTGTCGCCGGATATGACCCTCGCTGAGGTTGTCGAGCTGAAGGACCGCTACGGCCACTCCACCATGCCCGTCACCGCCGACGGCAGCGCCCACGGCAAGCTGCTCGGCATTGTAACCGAGCGCGACTACCGCCTCTCCCGCATGTCCATGGACGAGAAGGTTGCCGACTTCATGACGCCCCGCGAGAAGCTCGTGGTGGCGCCGGCCGATACCACGTTGAAGGCCGCCAACGATATCATCTGGGACCACAAGCTGAACTCGCTGCCCATCGTGGACGCCGACGACTGCCTGGTGGCGCTGGTGTTCCGCAAGGACTACGACTCCCACAAGAGCAACCCCGACGAGATGCTCGACTCCCACAAGCGCTACATGGTGGGTGCCGGTATCAACTCCCGCGACTACGCCGAGCGCGTGCCGGCGCTGGTGGAGGCCGGTGCCGACGTGCTGTGCATCGATAGCTCCGAGGGCTATTCCGACTGGCAGAAGCTGACCATCGAGTGGGTGCGCGAGCACTATGGCGACACGGTGAAGATTGGCGCAGGTAACGTGGTTGATGCCGAGGGCTTCCGCTTCCTCGCTGACGCGGGTGCCGACTTCGTGAAGATTGGCATCGGCGGCGGCTCCATCTGCATCACCCGCGAGACCAAGGGCATCGGCCGCGGCCAGGCCACGGCTACCATCGAGGTGGCGAAGGCTCGCGACGAGTACTTCCGCGAGACCGGCGTGTACGTGCCCATCTGCTCCGACGGTGGCATCGTCTACGACCATCACATCTCGCTGGCGCTCGCTATGGGCGCCGACTTCGTCATGCTGGGCCGCTACTTCGCCCGCTTCGACGAGAGTCCCTCGGCCAAGGTCATGGTGAACGGCACCTACATGAAGGAGTACTGGGGCGAGGGTTCCGCCCGCGCTCGCAACTGGGGCCGTTACGATCTGGGCGGCAAGAAGTCGCTGTCCTTCGAAGAGGGCGTCGACTCCTACGTGCCCTACGCTGGCAGCCTGAAGGACAACATGGCCATCACGCTGCTGAAGCTGAAGAGCACCATGTGCAACTGCGGCGCGCTCACCATCCCCGAGTTCCAGGACAAGGCGAAGCTCACGCTGGTGAGCGCCACCTCCATCGTTGAGGGCGGCGCCCACGACGTTCTGCTGAAGGACAAGGCTCCCTACGCCAGCAACACGCGCTAAGCTCGCGAGCACGGCGAATCGCGTTTGCGCTCCGCCTGCTGCGTCTTGCGCGTGTTCCGGGCGCTCCGCGGCAAGCGGGGCGCCTTTTCTTTTGCCGTCTGCGCTAGGAGCCCGAGGCACTCAAGGCCGCGAAGAGGTCTTCCATATCCCGCTCGTACAGGCTGTTGCGCAAATACACGAAGCTGATGTCGTGGAAGATGCTCGCATCGGCAAGGGGGATGATGCGCAGCGTGCCCTCCTGCACCTCCCGCTGCACGGCAGCTTCGTAGACGAAGGAAGCTCCCAAGTCGGCCCGAACGAAGATCTTGATGATGTCGAGGCTCTCCACGACGAAGTGGTCGGCGAACGAGGCGGGGGAGAGGTTGCGCTGGGCCAAGGCATGGGTAAGGACGTTGCGGCTGCCGCTGCCCTCCTCGCGTAGGATGAGTCGCTCGCCCAAGAGGTCTTCCATCGTGCGCGGAGGCGCGGGGAAGACGTGGTCGGCCGCGCAGATGGGCACAAGCCGCTCGCTGGAGAAGGGCCGCGAGGCGTAGCGGGCCTTGTCGAAGAGGCCTTCCACAAAGGCGCAGTCGATGGCGCCCTCGTCCAGAAGCTCCAGCAGGTGCTGCGTGCCCCCGGACCGCACGGCGACGTGCACGTCGGGCCGGGCGGCCAGGTAGCGGGCGAGGAGGGCGGCCACTACGTACTCGCCGGCCGTCAACGTCATGCCGATGCGGAGCTTGACGGCCGCCCCGTGGGCCACTTCTCCCACCCGTTCGTGCAGCAGCGCATCATCATGGGCCATGGTGGCCAGCCCGTCGCGCAGCACTCGTCCTGCCGGGGTCAGCTCCAGCTTCTTGTGGTGGTAGGAGAACAGCTTCGCGCCGTACTCGCGCTCCAGGTAGGTGATGTGCTGGGAGACGGCCGGCTGGGTGAGCGCCAGCTCTTCGGCGGCACGGGTGTAATTCATGGTGCGGCACACGGTGAGGAAGGTTTTCACGCGAAAATCCTGCATAGGGCCACCTTTCTCTGGGCTAGTTTTCGCTGTTCTTTCCCGGGTATCATAGCAATAAAGTTTGCTAATTGGTGCATAAGTATATATAAGTTTTCTTTTGGTAAGAATCGGCGCATAATGAGGCCACTTCACTCCTGCGGATCGCTGCGAGACCTCCGGCGATGCGTGGTCGAGATTCCTTTAATACGCAATGAGTCCGAGGAAAGGCAGTCCATGCGCGACATCATCAAAAAAGTACCCATCCCCACAGCGGGCGTGGCCTTGGGCCTGGCCGCTTTAGGCAACCTGCTGCAGCCCTACGCTGAAATCGCCCATATCGCCTGCGGGACGCTGTCCCTCTTTCTGGTATCCATGCTCGTGGCCAAGCTGATTATGTTTCCCTCCATGCTGCGCGCCGACATGAAGAACTCCATTTTCGCGAGCGTATCCGCCACCTTCTTCATGACCCTGATGCAGCTGGCCGGATACCTGGCGCCTGTGGCCATCGTGCCGGCCTTCGGGCTGTGGTGCTCGGCGGTGGCGGGCCACTTCATGCTGATGGCCTGGTTCACGATGTACTACATCCGCCGCTTCAAGCTCACCGAGGTGTTTCCCACCTACTTCATCTGCTACGTGGGCATCATCGTGGCCGCGGTGACGTCGCCGGCCTTCGGCGCCGAGGCCTTCGGCCAGGGCATCTTCTGGTTCGGCTTCGCCTGCTATCTGGTGCTGCTCGCCGTGGTGACGACGCGCTACATCAAGCACGAGATTCCCGAGGGGGCCCGTCCGCTGTTCTGCATCTACGCGGCGCCCATGGGGCTGTCGCTGGTGGGCTACCTGGCGGTTATGCCCGACCCGAACCCGGTGTTCGTGGCCGTGCTCATGGCCTTGGGCCAGCTGATGCTCGTCGGCGTCGTCACCCGCGTGCCGAAGTTCCTCGCCCTGCAGTTCTACCCGAGCTATGCGGCCATGACCTTCCCCTTCGTCATCTCCGCCATGGCGCTCGGCAAGGGCGTGCAGGCGCTCTACGCGGCCGGCTTCTCCATTCCGGCGCTGCCGGCAATCCAGGCGCTCATCGCCGTGGAGACGCTGTTCGCCGCCGTCATGGTCTCCTACGTCTTCGTGCACTTCATGAAGTTCTTCTTCGGCACGCCGAAGGCCGCAAAGGCCCCGAAGGAGGCTCCCGAGGCTCCGGCAGTTCTGATTGCCGAGGTTGCCGAATAGTCGTTACCTACCGAACGCCCCAGCAGGCTCGCTCCTCCGTTTGGCTTGCCGGCGGCTCTTTCTCTCTCCTTAGCGCTCCGGTCCTCCTCCGGGGCGCTCCCTGTTTCAGAGGGCTTTCGCGGTCCTTGCGGCCTTAGCGCGGTCCTATCCCTCCATGGCGCTGGCGATCAAGGTGCGCAGCTCGTCGATGCCGTCGCCCTTTTCGGAGGAGGTCGCCACGATAGGCGTGCCCTTCGGCAGGTCGAGGGCCTTCTTGATGGCGGCGCGCTGCTTTTGCTGCTGCTGCTTGGAGAGCTTGTCGGCCTTGGTGAGCGCGATGGCGAAGGGCAGCTCGGCGTCCTGCAGGAAGCGTACCATGTTGCGGTCGAGCGCCGAGGGGTCGTGGCGGATGTCGATGAGCGACACCACCAGCGCGAAGTCGCGATCCTGGTTGTAGTAGCCCTCGATGAGCTCCGACCAGCGGCCCTTCTCTGATTTCGACACTTTCGCGAAGCCGTAGCCGGGCAGGTCTACCAAGTCGCGGCCGTCCACGTCGTAGAAGTTGATGGTGGCCGTCTTGCCCGGTGTGGCCGACACCTTGGCCAGGCCTTTGCGGTACATGAGCTTGTTGAGCAGCGACGACTTGCCCACGTTCGAGCGCCCCGCGAAGGACACCTCGGGGCCCGTGGAGGCGGGCAGTTGGGCCGACGTGCCGTAAGCGGCCTTAAACGATGCGTTGTGGAAGTTCATAGGTGCTCCTTTTCCGTTCTGCTGGTATGGTACCCGAAAGAGGCGGCTGGCGTGGAACGGGAGCGCGAAATGACCGAAAAGGGGAGAAGCGACAAGCTGGAAGTGGCGCGCATCACGGGCGTGCAGGGCATCCGCGCCGCCATGGGCGTGCTGGCGCGCGAGGCCGGGGGCGACCAGGAAGCGACCGGTCGACCGGAGGCCGGCGCGGCGGCTGCCGGGGGCGCGGGGATGGGGGTCGGCGCCCCACTGCCCACCACCGAGGTGGATGCTCCGCACCCAGTGAAGACCTGCGCCGTCTGCGCCGCCGACAACGACGGTGCCCGCGAGGTGTGCTGGAACTGCGGCGCCTCGCTCCGTCGTGTGCGGTAGGGGCGCGAAGGGGGCTGCTAGTCGATGAGGCCGTGCTCGAAGCGGTAGGCGGCCTTCTGGTTGTAGTCTTCCAGCATATCGCGCGGCGGAACGAGCCGGTCTTCCTCGCGGCGCGGCGTGAGCGCGCGGGCCTTGGCAGGGCAGATGAGGGCGCACTGGCCGCAGCGGTGGCAGAGGTGGTCGTTGGCGAGCACGGGAAGTCCCTCGCCGTCTCGTCTGATGGCCTTTGTCGGGCAGCGCGCGGCGCAGAGGCCGCAGCGCCGGCATTGCGCGCGATGGAAGACGAGCTCGTAGCTCGATCGGTGTGCGAAGGCGGGAAGGTCGGCGAGCGCGTCCCACCCGCCGAGGTCTTGGGCTCCCGCTTCCCATTGGGCCAGTATGCCGCAGACCTTCGGATTGCAGAAGCAGAGCCACGCGTGGTTTTGCCCGTATAGTCCGTGGATAATAGCTCCGTCGTCACGGGCTCTCTTGAAGATTGCCAGCGCCTCATCGGCGTCGATGCGTCGCGCCAGGC
This sequence comes from Adlercreutzia shanghongiae, assembly GCF_035830635.1. Classification (NCBI taxonomy): domain Bacteria; kingdom Bacillati; phylum Actinomycetota; class Coriobacteriia; order Eggerthellales; family Eggerthellaceae; genus Adlercreutzia; species Adlercreutzia shanghongiae. The sequence goes on from NZ_JAYMFI010000015.1 coordinate 27,900, forward strand.
CCAGCGACACCAGGTACTCGGCGTCGTCGCCCAAGGCCAGGCAGGTCTCGATGCGATCGCCGTTTCGATCTTGGAACTCGGTCAAGTCGCCCCGGGCGAAGTCGGCGAAGGTGGGGAAGGACTCGCCGAGCCTCTGGCATTCGTAGACCAGCTGCTCATAGCGGCAGGAGCAGGGCTGCACGGCGATATAGGGGCTTTTCCTCAGAAGCGCCTCTGCGTCGTCGAAGGCGAGCAGGTCGCTTCCCTCGGCCATGATCTCCCGCCCGAGGGGGATGACGCTGTAGGCCGGCGTGCCTCCTCGGGCATGGTCGGCGGCGAGGCCCTCGCCCAGGCACGGCCAGTCGCAGTCCCGGGGATTCTCGAAGTATGTATCGTTGTAAGCGTAGGTGTTCACGCCCTCGGCGAAGCCGGGAACGCTGTAGGTGAGGCCTCGAGCGCGGCGATGGAAGGGGAGGAATCCTGCCGCGCTGAATCGCTCGCAAAGGGCCGCGCATTCCTCGCGGCTGCGATCTGCGCCTTCGGCCTGGGATTTCTCGAAGAACTCCTCGACAGTGAACTCCACGCCCCAGGGCAGTTGCAGATAGGCCTCGGCCTCTTGCTCGGTGAAGAGCCTTTGCAGGGGCCTGAACATCTCGTCGTTCAGACCCCTGCCGGCGCCGTAGCCCATGGTGTGGATGAGCGCCCGCATCTTCACGTAGCAGGAGGGGACGACGGTGCCGTCCCCGTTGACCCAAGGTGCTTGCGCGTCGATATACGCCCGACGCCGGCGGTTGAGCTCGGAAAGGGGCATGGTGGAGGCGCCCAGACGGGCGATGGCCTCCGGCGTGCTCTCCCATGCTCCCATCGGCTTAGAAGTGGGCGAGGCTCTCGCGGGCGTTGTCGCGCCCGATGAGGTTGTGCTCGAAGCGCCAGGCGGCCTTCAGGTTGTAATCGTCCTCCAGCTGGTGCGGGAGCTCCGGAATCTCATCATCGGGACGCTTGACCAGCTTGCGGGCCTTTTGCGGGCAGACGTAGGCGCACTGGCCGCAGCGCTGGCAGAGATAGTCGGTCACTTGCGGGGATCCGCCCATGCCGTCCATGGTGATGGCTCCCATGGGGCAGCGGCCGGCGCAGGTTCCGCAGGTAATGCACTCGGTGAGGTCGACTTCCAGCTCATAGTGGGAGCGATGGTTGAAGGCGACGGACTGCTCCTGCAGCTCCTCCCAGCCGCCGAGGGTCGCAGCTCCCGCTTCCCACTGCGCGGTGATGCCGCAGACCTTCGGGTTGCACATGCAGGCCCAGGCGTGCTCCTTGCCGTAGAGGCAGTGCAGGATGAAGCCCGCATCGCGCGCCCGCTGCACAATCTCCAGCGCCTCTTCCTGGGTAATGCGGCGTCCGAGGCCCAGCGACACCAGGTACTCGGCATCGTCGCCCAGGGCAAGGCAGGTCTCGATGCAGTCGCCGTTGTTGTCGCGGTAGTCGGTGAACTCGCCTGTGGCAAAATCCTTGAAGGTGGGGAAGGGCTCGCCCTTCTCGTGGCATTCGAACACGTAGGTCTCGTAGCGGCAGGAGCAGGGCTGCACGGCGATGTACTCGTGATCGCGGATAACCTGGTCGAAGTCGTCGTAGGCCAGAAGCTCGCTCTCCTCCGAGACCACGTCCTTGTTCAGGGGCACCGACATGAACACCGGCGTGCCGGACAGCGCATGGTCCTCGGCCAGGCCCATGCTGCCGAGCAGGGGCCACACGAAGTTCTCCGGATCGGCATAGTACTCGTCGCAGTAGGTGTAGGTGTTCACGCCCTCGGCGAAGCCGGGGATGTTGTAGGTGCGGCCCTCGTTGCGCGTGCGGAAGGGCAGGTAGGTCTTCTCGCTGAAGAACTCGCAGAGCTCCTTGCACTCTTCGTAGGTGCGCTCGATGCCCTCCTTGCGGCACTTGTGGTAGTACTCGTTCACGGTGAACTCGACGCCCCAGGGCATATCCAGGTAGGCTTCCACCTGCTCCTCGGTGAAGGTGTCCATCATGCGCTCGAACATGGCGTCGTTCAGGCCCTCGCCGCAGCCGAAGCCGTGGGTGTGAATGAGCGCGCGCATCTTCACGTAGGCGGCGGGCACCACGGTGCCGTCCTCCTTCACCCACTCGGTCTGCGCGTCGACGTACTCCTTACGGCGGCGGTTCAGCTCCTCGAGCGGCATGGTGGAGCCGCCCAGGGCCGCGATCTCCGGCGGGGTGCCGCGCCACACGGTGCCGTCGCTCAGCACCACCTCGCCCTCCTGGGCCGCGTAGGCCGTACCTGTGTCGGGAAGCTCCGGCGCGTTGAGCACCTTGGGAGCGCAGCCGGTCATCGTGCCCATGGCGCCGGCAGCGCCGAGGGCGCCCATGGCACCGATTGCGCTTAGAAAGTTTCTACGAGAAATGTTCCCCATCATGGCAGATCCTCCGTCTCTTGCGTCTGTCCGACCGCGGGCCGCCTTCGGGTCGCCGTCGGACATCTCGGGCGTCTCCTCCTTGAAGACGCCCTCATTCTAGACGCTGAGCAACAGGGTTAGGTTATCGTCTCGTTGAGGTTTTACGCAGCGCCGCTTCGCGAAACGCAAACGGAAGATTCGCAAAAGCGAAAAGCCTATTGAACAGCGGAAACAGGGTAGTTAAGATCTCTAACGAGATTGAGGTACTCGCATTGGAGGAGGCTGAGCGAGGCAGGCCGGTATAGCAAGTAGGCGTCGGCGATAAGCTCGCTCTCGAACCGGGCACAGGGATGGTCAGGAAGGTCGAAGTCGCCGGGGGCGCCCTCCATGGGCTCGAGCCAGAAGACGTACTCGTCGTCGAGGTGCTTGAGGAAGGCCTCGGAATTGCGCAAGATGCGCTTGTAGAGCACCTGGAGGGAAACGTTGCTTTCCTCGAGTCGCTCGGTGACGCCTTCCATGATGATGGACGAGACGGGATTCAGCGCGGCGATGACCGTCGCGCGGTCGAGTTCCGCTGCTCCCAGCGTGGTTTTGCCCGCCGTGGGGTGCTCGGGCGTGCAGGCGAAAACGCAGTGGTAGGAGCCGATGCGGGCCCAGGCGACATCGTTTGGCACGGTACCTTCGATAGGGCGGCTGGCGCCCCGCACGAGGAAGATGACCGAGGCGTCGCTCAGCCCATCGGCCAGAATTTCCAGGGGGTCTTCGAAATCGTATTCGTTGGAGCTGAGGATAACTTTAGTGCCCGGGTGCTTTGCGAGGAAGGCCTCCTTAGCTGCGGCGATGGGCGGCTCGAGGATATCGAACTCCGGGAAGCTCAGGCGCAGGGTGGTGTTGCCATCGACCGCGCAATCGCGCAAAAGCTCGTTGTACTCGAACATGATCTTCTGCGCGTGCTCGAGGGCGGTCTCGCCCTCGCGGGTCAGCGTGAATCCGTTCTCGCGGGAAAAAAGCTCGCAGCCTATTTCCCGCTCGATGGCGGCTAGGTGCTGGCTGAGCGTGGAAGGGGACATGTGCAGCGCCCGGGCGGCGCTCGTGAGCTTCGTGTAGCTTGCCAGCGTGACTAATTCCTTGAGATAGGACAGCCTCATAGATACCCCCGCTTCTCCATAGCGCATTGCTTCCGCCTCGCCTGGGATCGACTGATCGGACTTTACCACGGACGGCCGATCCTCTGCGATGCAGGCGAGACAAGATATATCATTCGCAGTGTCAATAAGCAAGGAGTTTCGTGCATCGAGCGCTGCCGCTCGCACTGGCGTCTCCCGAACCCCGTTTGCGCCGGTGCCCCCTCAAGCCCTGCTTTTGCGAGCGGTATTCCGCGGGGTGGAAGTATGTTCTGGCGAGGGATCCTCGAGGGCGGTGTCTGCCCTAGGCTACTGCGCTGTCGGCGAAGCGGGCGACAACAATCTGGTCGAGGGTGAACTCCATGCCGGAATACAGGTGGTAGTTGCGGTGGGCGCCGCAGCCGGGGCAGGTCCAGGTGGAGGAATCGCGCACGTTCAGCGGGAACACGTGCCCGCACTCGTTGCAGCGCACCGTGTAGGGGACATGCCTGATGACGAGCTTCGCGTTTTCGGCCACGGTGCCGCGGGCCAGGAAGGTGAACAGCCCCTGCATATAGTCCTCGATGACGTCGCGGCCGTCGCCGATGGTCAGGTGGACGGCGGATACCTCGGCGACGCCGACGCTCGCGGCGTGCTCGAGCACGGTATCGACAATCGGGTGGACCAGTGCCATTTCGTGCATGATGCGCTCCTTTCGCAAAGGCGTCCAGACGCTTTATCCCCTGTCAGGCGAGTGCTTTATCCGAAGTATAGCCCTCGCAGTGCGCAGGTGGCCCATCGCCCTGTTCGCGATTGTCCCACCTCCCGTTCGCGAAATCGAAACGCGGTGTTTGGCTTACGCGGCAGCCTCGACGAATTCGGTCTAGCTCAGGAAGCAGAGGGAGGCCAATCGCTGCGATCAAGAGGTCGCAAGAACCATTTCCAGGCAGGAATGCAATGAATGACCCTTTCGCCACGCTCGATGTTTTCCTCGAATCCCTCCTCAATTACAAGAACGGATTCTTTTAGGCCGAATTCGCTCATAGCTTCCCAAAGGGCACGGTATTCTCGCCGGCGCGTCTTTTCGCCCTCAAGGTTCGTGGCAACCTGAACGAGCTGAATGTCGCTGTCGAAAAGAGCATCCCCTGCAACGAAGTCGACTTCGTAGCCATGCTCTTTCGTTTTGAGATAGGATACGGCCGCATCGCGAGCGACGTCGAGGGATCGGAGCAGTTCAATGCATACGGCATCTTCGAGGGCCTGTCCTTCATCGATGGTTGATGCCGGCGCATTGGCGCGCGCGAGACCTGGGTCTATAGGATACGCCTTTGCCATGCCGCCGTCTTTGTCGGCAACCGTGCGCGATCGTTCCCGAACAGAGTAGATGAGAAAAGCCTCTCCGAAGTAGGAAAGCGCATCGCTTAAGAGGGCCCGTCCGATGGGAAAGCCGGCGGACTTAAGCTCGTTCTCGGTTTTTCTCAGCGACAGTAGCCGGCCGCACAAGCGCATGATTTTGCGCGAGAAGGCCGTAATGCCGCGCGGGCTTCCGAGGTCGTGGCGCTCGAGCACATCGCGGGCCACTACGCGCTGGGCATACCCTTGAAGCATGGAAACAGCCTGTGGCTCGCTTTGGTTCTGGACGGCGGGAAAGCCCCCTCGCCGGAGGTAATCTCGGAATGCGCCTTGAAGCCGCACGCGATCAGTAGTGGAGAATGCAGGGGCATCAGTGTCGATATTCGAATAGTGGAACCGCACATACTCGCGGAAGCTGTAGGGATATTGGATGAATTCAAGGGTGCGTCCTCGCAGTTCGGTAGAAAACTCAGCCGATAGCATTTTCGATGAAGATCCCGTTACGAAGATTGTTGCCTTCGTGGTGTCAATGATGCGCCGAAGCCATTTTCCCCACCCCGTCATTTCCTGTAGCTCATCGAAGAAAAGATAGCACCCTTCCGTGGGAGCTTCGGGGTGCAGGTAGAAGAAGGCTTCAAGCACGTCATCGCCTGTTCGGGGGGTTACGGGATCGAGTCGGTCGTCCTCGAAGTTGAAATAGAGCATGCGAGAGGATTCCACCCCGCACTGCTCTAGTGAATCCATAGCCTGAAATAAGCGGTAGCTCTTTCCGCTCCTTCGCATGCCAGTAATGACGGTAGCCAGATTACCCGCCTTTGGTTCAAGGGGTTCGCCCAAATTCAGTTCTCGGGGGAAGATGGGTCGGTAGGCATCGAGAGAAAAGCCCTGAATCTTTTCCAATATCGTTTCGTTCATGACCAGTCTCCAATATTGGCTTAGAAATAAAGCCAATAATAGCAAAATTGGCTAGAGATACAAGCCACTATTTCTCCTAATGCGAAAACTGAGGAAGGGGAAGAAGATTTCTCGTTCGCCTGGCGCGTAGGGTCAATTCCCAAATACACCGTTTTGACCTGGGGAGTTAGTTTTCCTGAAACCAGCTTTAGATATTGCAACCAACCTTTTGTTCCCTTCGGGTTCCCGAGATTCTTTAATGGGGTCTAGCGCGATTTGTCCGCTGGGTCCATTGTTGTTTTCCGCCCATCGTGCTTGGTGGCGCAGTTCCAACTCGTGGGGGTTTCTTGGGGCAGCGCATCGCTATAATGGGGAAATCAACTCGCGGCCGCGGGAATCGCGCGGTCGAAAGCCACGTTTTCCGAGGGAGCGCCATGAAAGCCTACAACCCCCATGAGATCGAGCCCCGCCTGCAGCTGGCCTGGGAAGAGGCCGGCCTGTACACCGTGCCGGAGAATTCCGATCGTCCGAAGAAGTACGTGCTGGAGATGTTCCCGTACCCCTCGGGCGACATGCACATGGGGCATGCGAGCAACTACACCTACGGCGATGTGGCCGCCCGCTACGCCAAGATGTGCGGCTTCGACGTGCTGCATCCCATGGGCTGGGACGCCTTCGGTCTGCCTGCCGAGAACGCGGCCATCAAGCATCACAGCCACCCGGCTATCTGGACCTACGAGAACATCGAGACCCAGAAGAAGAGCTTCTCGCGCATGGGCTTTTCCTACGACTGGGACCGCAAGGTGGTGGCGTGCGACCCCGAGTACTACCGCTGGGGCCAGTGGATCTTCCTGAAGTTCTGGGAGCGCGGATTGGTGGAGCGCCGCAACTCGCCGGTGAACTGGTGCCCCAGTTGCGCTACCGTGCTTGCCAACGAGCAGGTCATCGAGGGCCGCTGCTGGAGGTGCGATTCCGAGGTGGAGAAGCGCGACCTCACCCAGTGGTACTACAAGATCACCGACTACGCCCAGGAGCTGCTGGACGATTTGGACCAGCTGGAGGGCTGGCCCGAGCGCGTGAAGCAGCAGCAGGCCAACTGGATCGGCCGCTCCGAGGGCGCCAACGTCGACTTCATCCTGTGCGACGCTGAGGGCGTGGTGCCGGCCGAGCCTGCCGACGACGACATCATCACCGTGTTCACTACCCGCGCCGACACGCTCTTCGGCTGCAGCTTCTTCTTGCTTGCCCCCGAGAGTAAGTTGCTGAAATCGCTGGTGAAGGGCACCGACTACGAGGCGCCGGTCATGGAGATCGTGGAAGCCGCCAAGAAGGTGACCGCCGTGGAGCGCGCCCAGGGCGACCACGAGAAGCACGGCGCCTTCACGGGCCGCTACGTGGTGAATCCCATCAACAACGAGAAGGTGCCCGTATGGGTGGCCGACTACATCGTGGCCGACTACGGCACCGGTGCCGTCATGGCCGTGCCTTGCGGCGATCAGCGCGACTTCGAGTTCGCCCGCAAATACGATCTGCCCATCATCCCCATCATCCTGCCCGAGGACGACCCGCTCTATCCCCAGCTGAAAGACGAGCAGGGCCGTGTGGTCACCTCGGTGGACTGGCCGCAGGCCTATGCCGCCGAGGGCCAGCTCGTGCAAAGCGGCCGCTTCACCGGCCTTACCGGTGGCAAGCATTCCGAAGGCGAAGAAGCTGTGGTGGCCGCCCTTATGGACATGGGCCGCGGCAAGCGCACCGTGGAGTTCCGCCTGCGCGACTGGCTCATCAGCCGCCAGCGCTACTGGGGCAACCCCATCCCGGCCATCCACTGCGAGCAGTGCGGCGTGGTGCCCGTGCCCGAGGAGGATCTGCCCGTGCGCCTGCCCGAGGACATCGACCTGGCCGCCGGCGAGACGCTCGCCACCCACGCGGGCTTCGTGAACACCACCTGCCCCCACTGCGGCGGCCCGGCCCGGCGCGAGACCGACACCATGGACACGTTCACCTGCTCCAGCTGGTACTACATGCGCTACACCGACCCGCACAACATCCATGCGCCCTTCGACCCGGCAAAGGCCAACGGTTGGATGCCCGTGGACCAGTACATCGGCGGCATCGAGCACGCCATCCTGCACCTTTTGTACAGCCGCTTCTTCACGAAGGTGATGCGCGACATGGGCCTGCTCGACTTCGACGAGCCCTTCACGAACCTGCTGTGCCAGGGCATGGTGCTGGACGCCCACGGCGATGTGATGAGCAAGTCGAAGGGCAACGTGGTCTCGCCCGAGGCGGTCATCGCCGAGTACGGCGCCGATGCCGTGCGCGCCTACATCCTGTTCTTGGGCCCGCCCGAGAAGGAGAAGCTGTGGAACGACGACGGCTTGCCGGGCATGTACAAGTTCCTGAACCGCGTGTGGCGCGTCGTGCACGATCTGTGTGGCCAGGCGGGGGAGGACACCCTGTTCGGCGGCACTGAGGCCGATAAGGAAACCACTCACAAGGCGATGGACGCGCTGCGCCGCGAGCGTCACCGCGTGGTGGGCAAGGTCGAGGAAGACTTCGCGCGCAACAACTTCAACACGGCCATCGCTGCCATCATGGAGCTCGTGAACGCGACCACGCCGTTCTTGCGTGCGGCGTCGCCCGAGCGCCGTCTGGGTTGCGAAACTGCCGGCGCGTTCAGCCGCGAGGTGGCCGAGGTGCTGGTGAAGCTCATGGCGCCCATCACGCCGCATCTCGCCGACGAGCTGTGGCGTGTGGCGCTGGGCAACGAGGGCTTCGTCTACGACCAGCCCTGGCCCGAGTTCGATCCTGAGCAGGCCAAGGCCGACGAGGTGGAGCTGGCCGTGCAGATTTGCGGCAAGATCAAGTGCCGCATTAAGGTGCCTGCCGACGCTCCCGAGCCCGAAGTGCTCGAGGCCGCTCGCGCCGCCGTGCTGAACAATCTGCAGGATAAGACCGTAAAGAAGGAAGTCTACGTCCCCGGCCGTTTGGTGAATATCGTCGCCGTCTAGCTCAGCACTGCGTCCAAGGCAGCGAAGAGCTTATCGATCTCGATGGGCTTGGTGAGGTGCCCGTTCATGCCGGAGCGCAGGGCCTTCTGGCGGTCTTCCTCGAAGGCGTCGGCGGTCATAGCGAGAATGGGGATGCGGGCGCGGGCCGGGTCGTTCAAGCGGCGGATGGCCTTGGTCGCCTCGTAGCCGTTCATGACGGGCATCTGCACGTCCATGAGCACCAGTTGGAAGTGGCCCGAAGGGGCGTCCATGAGCTTTTCGACGGCCTCGCAGCCGTTGACGGCGTATTCCACCGTGAAGCCCTCGTCTTCCAGAAGGGTGATGGCGATCTCGCGGTTGAGGTCGTTGTCGTCCACCAGCAGAATGCGGCTGCCGCGCATGGAATGGCTCGGGTCGAGGTGCGGCGTCTTGGCTGCTTTGGCCTGGGCCGCATCGCTTTTGCTCGCCAGCTGCAAATCCAGCTCGATGGTGAAGGTGGTACCCGCGTCTCTCTCGCTTTCCACGGCGATAGAGCCGTGCATCATGTCAACGAGGTTCTTCGTGATGGCCATGCCCAGCCCCGTGCCCTGGATGCCGCTGATGGTGGAGGTGCGCTCGCGCTCGAAGGGGTCGAAGATGTGCTCGACAAATTCGGGACTCATGCCGATGCCGGTGTCCGACACCTTGAAGCGGAAGCGCCCGTAGCCTGCCGGCGCCCCGTCCAACTCCTCCACCTTCACCTTGATAAATCCGCCGGGCTTGGTGAATTTCAGCGCGTTGCCGAGCAGGTTCAGCAGAATCTGGTTGAGGCGCAGCTTGTCGCAGCGCACGTCGGTGTGGCGGATGCCGTCGGTGTTCACGGAGAAGTACAGCTGGCGCGCGCTCGTTTCGGCCTGGATGATGCTGTAGAGGTCGTCCAGCAGATCGACGAGGTTGTAGGGCTGCTCGTCCAAGGACACCTTGCCGCTCTCGATGTGGCTCATGTCCAGAATGTCGTTGATGAGGTTCAGCAGGTGGGTGCTGGAGGACTGAATCTTGTCCAGATATTCGCGCACCTTCTCCTGCTGGTCGATGCGGCTGGCCGCCAGAGTGGTGAAGCCCACGATGGCGTTCATGGGCGTGCGGATGTCGTGAGACATGTTGGAGAGAAACGCGCTTTTGGCCGCGTTGGCGCGGTTGGCCTCGGTGAGGGCCTCTTCCAGCAGCGCCTTTTTCTTCATCTCCTCGCGGGTCTGGGCATCCACGCTGCGCAGGCCCAAAACGACGTCGTGGGAGAATTGCCAATCGCCGCTGCGAACGACGGTGGCTTGGCAATACTCCGTGGCGTCGTCGCGGTGAATGCGGTAGTTCACGTGGGTGCGCGCCTGGTCGGCCAACGCTTCGAGAAGGCCCTTCGCCGAAAGTGCCTCGCGCAGCATGGGCTGGTCCTCTTCGACGACGTTCGCCTCGATGTAGCCGTCGATGCAGCTATCTAGGCTGAGAGCGCCGGCAAACAGCTCGTCCAAGCCACGGTGCTCGCCGTCGCTCACGCGCAAGGCCATGCCCTTCTCGGAATCGAGACTGAAAGAGCAGACGACCAGATAGTCTTCCGAAAGCGCCTGGATGAGGTCGTTCTGGCGGCGATCTCTCTGCACCTCTTCCAGCTTCTTGTCGGTGTAATCCAGAAGGAAGCGCTGGTAGAACAGCTCGCCGTCATTCTCGATGAGTTTCACGCTGCCAAGAACGTGGAGGATGTCGCCATTGTTGTGGCGCACGCGGTACTCGGTGCTAACCGAGTCGCCCACGTGCTTCAGCATGCTGATGGAGTCGCGCAGCCGCGCGGCATCTTCGGGGATGACCGAGGGGGCCACCATGTCGAAGCCGGCGGCCATGAGCTCGTCGCTGGACTCGTAGCCCAAGATGTTGAGTGCGGCCTGGTTGGCGCCGATAAGCCGCGTGCCGTCGAGCGAGTGGGTGATCACGCCGCACTCCATGGTGGTGAAGATGGTCTCCATGGTGCGGTTCTTCTCGACGATCTCGTTTTCGAAGGCGCGCTCTTTGGTGACGTCGATGCCGACGCCGACGGTGCCCATGACCGAGCCGTCAATGTTGTAGAGCGGAGATTTGTAAGTGGTGAGCAGCCGCGTGCCGTCGCTGGTCTGCACGGTCTCTTCCGAGACGATGGTGGATTTCGTCTCCATGACCTGGCGCTCGGATTCGATGCAGGCGGGGTCGTCGGCTTCCACGTCCCAGATGTAGGCATGGCCGCGGCCCTGCACCTGCTCTTTGGCCTTGTTCACCGTGGCGCAGAAAGCGTCGTTCACCTTGTGGTGGATGCCGTCGTCGGACTTGTACCACACCAGCGACGGGATGGAGTTGATGGTGGCCTCGAGGAACTGGCTCGTTTCCCAGGCGTCGGCGTAGCGCTTGCACCCGCGCTGCCAGTGGTCGAAGCGGTAGGCTGCCTCGACGGCGCTGACGGGGGATGTCCATATATCGGCAATTTGACCGAAGAAAGGCGCGAGCTGGTCGATCTGCTCGTGGGAGGCGATAAGGGTGACGGTGCAGGTGGGCTTGCGGCGGGCGAGAAGCGTCTCGGCCCAGGCCACGGCGTCTTTGCCGGTGACGTCGGCGAAGATGGTGCCGGCGCCCGCGGCCAGCTCGGTATTGGGCTCGTCGCTGGAAGTGAAGCTATGGGTAAACGAAGGCAGAGGCTTTGCATCGCGAATGATGCGTTCAATCTCGTCGGTCAGACCAACGAGGTAGAAAGTTACCGGGCATTGGTACATAGCACGCGTCCTTTGAAAACACTCGGCGATTCGTTAGCGTTACGAATAGGCAACAGTTTTTTAACCTGCCCAGTATACCAACTTTATCGGGGCTTATTTCCCTCACTGCCAGGGAACTTCAAATTTGCTATAGTAGTTCCTTCCGCTTTCCGAATACGTAACGAGGAGGTGCCCTGCGGTGCGCGACCAGACCCGTTCCAAGCCCCTGCGGCGCCGCGTGCTCGCGGTTCTTCTCGTTGCGGTTGTTGTGGCTGGGCTCGCGGTGGCGGTGGCCAACGTGGTGACCGTGGCCGCGACGCGCGAGAGGGTCGTCACGGTGGACGGGGCGGCATCGGCCCTTGCCGCCGACCCGGCCGATGCGGTGGTGGTGCTGGGGGCAAGCGTGTACCCTGACGGCACGCCGAGCGACATTCTGGCCGACCGCTTGGAAGTGGCGTGCGACTTGTACAAGGCCGGCGCGGCCCGGGCGATTATCGTCAGCGGCGACAACCGCACCTCCCATTACAACGAATCCGACGCTATGAAGGCCTACTGCGTGACCCTGGGGGTGCCGAGCGAGGATGTGTACGTAGACCACGCCGGGAACACCACCTATGAATCGATGTGGCGGGCGCGCCATGTCTTCGGGGCCGAGCGCATCATCGTGGCCACCCAGGCCTACCACCTCTATCGCGCTATGTTCGCCGCCGACTGCCTTGGCATGGATACGTGGGGCGTGGCCTGCGACAAGGGCGCCTACGACAACCAGCAGCGCTACAGCATTCGCGAGGTGCTCGCCCGCACCAAGGACTTCTACGCGGCGTTGCTGCGCCTTCCCGTAGCCACCTCGGGGGAGGCGGTTTCGCTGGATGCGTCCGGGGATCTAACGTAAGGGGGACGGGTGCAGAGCCTATCGACAGGGTTGAATGCCCTCACGGACCGCCTGGGGCCCAAGGCCGCGGCAGCGCTGAAGCGCTCGCGCAACAAGGAGCGCTACCGGGCCGCGGTGGAGCGGGCTTGGCGTGGTCGCCCCGAGGTGGCGCGCTTGGTGCTCATGCACACCAACGGCATCTACATTGCCAAGGACGAGCGTCCGCGCAAAGGGCCCGATCGCGATCGCGACATCTGGGTGTTCGGCATCTACCTGGATGACGCCATGGTGCGCACCGAGGTGGATGCTTGGCAGTCGGTGCTGCTGACGGCGTTGCGCCAGGAGGGTCTTTCTGTGGAAGAGCTGCGCTTCATGCCGGCGAAATGGGACATGCGCCAGCGCCGGCTGTTCCCGGAGCTGTGGGAGGAGGATGCGACGGCGGTATCTGAGCGCACCGGGGGCCGCTCGCTTCAGGGGCGCGATGAGTCGCGGGCTTTGGATGTGGTGAAGCGCGCTGTCTACCTGGTGTTCGAAGACACCGAGCAGGCCTGGGCGTTCCTCGAGCAGGTGCGTGGTGCCTCGCTGGACGAAGTGCCGGCGACCAGGGATGCCGGCGAGGGGACGGCGGGCGAGGGGTGCCGTCAAGGGGAGAAGCGCTACTGGCTCACCTTCTACGTGGACGACACCGAGGCGATGAAGCGGCTTGCGCGCAGCTTCGGAGGCGCCATCGTGTCCCGGGCGCGCCGACTCGGCCTGCGCATTCGGGGCATATCCGTGCGCCAGGCGGGGCCAGAGCTTGCGGGCATGCGGACGTTTCAGCGCCAGGGCGCCTCGGTTCCCTATCGCCTGCTGAAAGGTGGCGAGGGCTCTTAGCCGAACTGCTCCATCGCTTGGGCGGAATCGAGGGAAATCGTGAGCTCCCGGCCGTTGGTCAGGTTGTACATGTAGAAGAGCGGTGGGGCGCTGCGGGCGAGCACCCGGCCTACGGGCACGTCAGCGGCGCAGTAAATGCGCCGGCAGCGGGCCGACAGGCAATCTTGGGTACTGAACAGAAGCGGATCTTCGTAGCGGCAGCTGCCTTGGCTGAAGTAGTAATTGTGGGCGTCGTCCCACCCGAAAAGCCGCATGATGACTCCGTGCAGGTCGGCGAGGGAGTCATCGGCTCGCACGGAGGCATTGCGCAGGTGCGAGGGGTCTCCGTCCACCAGGCCGATAACCACGTCGAAGGTAGCACCCCCGAAGGCGAGCTCACCCGACGCAGCTTCGGCGGCGCACGGCCGTTGGCCCGGGAATTTGATGATCTTGGCAGTCACGGCTCGAGCCTTTCCTCTTCTCCTCATGACGGGCGCATTGTAACAGCACTTTTCCCTTGCGGACATCAAATGGTTGGAAATGCGCGAAAAAGCGGACGCGAACAGGGAAAAACCTTCCTCTTACGCTGAGCGGACAAGTCAGGAATTTAAGGGATTTGATGAGTCTTTCGCTTAAGGTCGGCGCCGTTGGCGCGGGCGGTATAATCGTTGCGCATTGCCGAGGCGCTCTGCTGCGCGTTTTGGCTGCGAGGTGTGTTTTATGCTGCGTCCGAGGGGCGCGGCTGGTTCGGAAGGCGGGTCATGGCCCAGCAGCGGGGGAAGACGAACAAGGCGGATGCCACGCGGCGCCAGCTGCTCGATGCGGCGCTTTCGGTCATTTCCGAGCGGGGCTACGCTGATACGACGGTGGATCGCATTGTGGAAGTGGCTGGCGTATCCAAGGGCGTGGCCTACTACCATTTCGCCAGCAAGGCCGATATCGCCACCTGCATTCTGGTTGAGGGGGTCGGCGGGATTATCGATGAGTTCGAGGTCGTTGCCGCCGCGGCGCCCTCGGCCACCGATGCGCTCGTGGCCATGATGGAATCCTTCGCCGCCGTTATCTTCCGCAATGCCGATTTCGGGCGTTTTCTCGTATCTGAGCTGTGGCGTCGCGGACGGGAATGGTCGGATGCCCTGCGCGTTTTAGAGGAGCGCCTGCTTGCTGTGCTGCGCTCCCAGATCGAGCGAGGCCAGCGCGAGGGCAGCATTCGCGCTGGCGTTGACGCATCGTTTGAGGCCGTGGCCATCGTGGGCATGGTGCTCACGGCCACGTTGCACTACATTCGCGAGGCCGAGCAGAGAATCGAGGACGGGTGCGCGCCCGCCCGGGCCCATGCCGAGACCGAGCGGGCGTTTCTCTTCCACATTCAGGATTACGTGCACCACGCCAACGCGTAACTACATGTTCACGCAGTGGCTCTTCTCGCCGCTCTCCAGGTAGGTCATGACCTCTTCCACGGCCATCTTGGCGCAGTTGTCCTCGGCCTCGGCGGTGGACGCGCCCAGATGCGGAATGACAATGGCGCGCTCCATCTTCACCACGGCGGGATTGGCGAAGTCGGTCACGTAGGTGCTCACCTTGCCGGAGGCCAGGGCTTCGGCCATGGCGGCATCGTCGACGAGCACGTCGCGGGAGAAGTTCAGGAACACGACGCCGTCCTTCATCTGGCCGATGGCCTCGGCGTTGATCATGCCCTTGGTGGCGGGCAGCGCCGGCACATGGATGGTGATGAAGTCGCTTTCCTTGAGCACCTTCGGCAAATCGGCGAACTCGACGGTGGGGGAGATCTGCTCGTGCACGGTAATCTCGTCCATGGCCGGGTCGTAGCCGACGACCTTCATGCCGAGGGCCTCGGCGGACTGGGCCACGAGACGGCCAATGGCGCCCAGGCCGATGATGCCCAGGGTCTTGCCCGTGATCTCGCCGCCGGCGAACTGCTTTTTCGCCTTCTCGGCCGACTTGCCCACGTTCTCGTCATCGGCGTTGTTGCGAACCCACTGCACGCCGCCGATGATGTCGCGGCTCGCCAACAGCATGCCGGCCAGCACCAGTTCCTTCACGGCGTTGGCGTTGGCGCCCGGCGTGTTGAACACGGCGATGCCGGCCTCGGCGAACTTGTCGAGCGGGATGTTGTTCACGCCGGCGCCGGCGCGGGCCACGGCTTTCAGGTTGGCCGGGATATCCATCTCGTGCATGTCGGCAGAGCGCACGAGGATGGCGTCGGCCTCGTCGATGTTCTCGGTCAGCTCGTAGTTGTCGGTCAGCAGGGCCAGGCCCTCGGGCGAGATATTGTTCAGGCAGTAGATTTTGTACATGATGCTCCTTTCTCTGGCACCTTCAGCATACCGCGAACTTTAGCGCGCTAAAGCGAAAGATGTGCTGACGGGGGGAATGTGCTTTCGTGCGGTCTACGGGTCCGCTCGCGGGGGTGACGGGGTCATCGTCGCTCCTCCCGCTTCGCTGTTCAGCCTTCGACTTCAGGCGCTACGCTCCTTCATGCTTTTATGGGCGACCTTCGGTCGCTTTATAGTTAGTGTTCAGAGAGGATCGCCGACGACCCCGTCGCCCCCCGCGAGCTACGTAAGCGGGCAAGCGTTTATAATGGATGGAACACGACTCAAGGAGGCGCTATGTCGAAGGAACGTCCGTTGGTGCTGCTGGGCATCACCGGCTGCATCGCCGCTTACAAGGCCTGCGAGATTCTGCGCGGGCTGCAGAAGGCCGGGGTGCGCGTGAAGGTGGTCATGACCGAGCATGCCACGAAGTTCGTGGACCCGGTCACGTTCCGAGCGCTCTCCCACGAGAAGGTGGCGGTGGGGCTGTTCGATGACCCGAGCGACCCCATCCACCATATTTCGCTTGCCCAGGAATGCGATGTGTTCCTCATCGCGCCCTGCACGGCCAATGTGATGGCGAAGGTGGCCTGCGGCATTGCCGATGACCTGCTGTCCACCACCGCTCTGGCCACCACGGCTACGCTGGCCATCGCGCCGGCGGCCAACGTGCATATGTACGAAGCGGCGGCCACCCAGGAGAACATGGCCACGCTGCGCCGCCGCGGCGTGCGCTTCATCGAGGGCAGCGCGGGCTATCTGGCCTGCGGCGATGTGGGGCGCGGCCGTTTGGCCGATCCGGCTGTGGTCGTACGCGAGACGTTGGCGCTGCTCGCCGAGCGTGTGGGCGAGGATGCCCTGCGCGCGGCCTGCGAGGCCCACGGGGAGGTGCTGTTCGCTTCGGTGGCAGAGCAGATTGCCGCGGCTTGCGCATCGGCCCCTGCGGCCTCGCTCGATGGCGCCCCCGAAAGCAAGCCCGCCGCGGCTTCCGCCCCCTGTCATCCTGAGTGCGAGGCCGAAGGCGCGGAGCCGAAGAATGTCTCCGCTGCCCCTGTTGCCGAAGCCCCCCAGCCCGGGGCCGTGGCGGACGGTGAGGCTGCCGTGCCCGCGGGGGCTTTGGGCGGGCGCACCGTGCTCGTGACGGCCGGCCCCACCGTAGAGCCCATCGATGCGGTGCGCTACATTTCCAACTACTCCTCGGGCAAGATGGGGTATTCCATCGCCGAGGCCGCCGCGGCCCAGGGTGCCCGCGTGGTGCTCGTGTCCGGCCCGGTGGCCCTGCCCGCGCCAGAGGGCGTGGAGGTGGTGCCGGTGAGGACGGCCCGCGACATGCTGGCTGCTGCCTCATCGGTGTTTCCGGCGGCTGACGTTGCGGTGTTCGCCGCCGCCGTGGCCGACCTGCGCCCGGCCAACCCCGCTGACCGCAAGTTGAAGAAGGGGCGCGACGATGCGGCTTTGGCCAACGTCTCCCTGACGGAGAACCCCGACATCCTGGCCACGCTTGCCGCGGGCAAGCGCCCCGACCAGCACGTCGTGGGTTTCGCCGCTGAAACCAACGACGTGCTCATGAACGCCCACGCCAAGCTTAAGAAAAAGCACGCCGACATGATTGTGGCCAACCAGGTGGGCGACGGGCTAGCCTTCGGTACCGATGATGACGAGGTGTGGCTCGTGACCGCCGATGACGAGGTGCTGCTGCCCCTTATGAGCAAGCGCGATGTGGCCCGCCGCCTCATAGAGGTGGTAGCCAGGCATCTCTCCCGCCCGGGCGCGTAGGGATTTCCCATAGGAGCGGCAAAGCTCTCCCACAGAGGCGACGAGGCTCTCCCACAGGAGCGGAAGCGCTCGCTCATGTCTGGGCGGCGAAGCTTTCACGCTAGAGCGAGTAAAGTTTTCCGCCCTGTTTTGCGAGAAAAGCGGGTTTGTTTGCAGTGGGGGTTTTTCCGCTGCGGCAGTGCTTCATGGCGAAAACTTCACGACCTGGGCTTTTTCTATTTGCGCTTTGAAGGGAAGAGATCTTCCGCAGAAGCGATTCGGGCCGAATGTCTAACAACTGCGTTTTTCTTGCAAAAATGGCGCGAAAACTTTTCTTGGGTCGAAGGCTTGCAAGCCTGGCCTCGGTCGGGGTTTGCAGGCTCTGTCTTGGTTGGGGAATTTGCAGGCTCTGCTTTGGTCGGGGAACATGCAAAACCCTGCGTTGGTTGAGGAGCGCGCATAGCTCCGCCTCGATCGGGGGGTGCGCAACGGGAGGGGATTACGAATCTGTAAGAGTGGACCGATTTCGCCGTCGCGCAGGGGTCTTTTGCCGGGGGCGCGCTATCATGGTGCCTAACGAGAAAGGGGTCCTATGCGGGTTTTGCTGGTCGAGGACGACAACGCCATCGTGCGGGCGCTTACGGAGCTTTTGGAAGGCGAGGGCTTCGCCGTGCGCTCTTGTGCAACTCAGGACGGAGCCTGCGCGGCTCTGGCCGTCGACGAGTTCGATATCGCGCTGCTTGACGTGACCCTTGCCCAGGGCAACGGATTCGCCGTGTGCGCGGCAGCCCGTGAGGCGGCGCCGGAGATGCCGGTCATTTTCCTGACCGCCTCCGACGACGAATACTCCACGGTCGCCGGGCTCGATATGGGGGCGGTGGACTACATCGCCAAGCCCTTCCGCGCCCGCGAGCTCGTCTCGCGCATTCGGGGGGCGCTGCGGCGCAAGAACCCCACGGACAACGTGCTCGCGGCGGGCGATGTGCGCCTCGACGTGGCCTCAGCGGCGGTGACCAAAGAAGGCCGCGAGGTGTTCCTCTCGGCGTTGGAATACCGCCTGTTGCTCTATTTTCTGCAGCATAAGGGGAAGCTCGTGACGCGCGAGAACCTGCGCGACGCCATTTGGGACAGCGCCGGCGAGTACGTTTCCGACAATGCCCTGAACGTGTACGTGAAGCGCCTGCGCGAGAAGGTGGAAACCGACCCGTCTGACCCGCAGCTCATCGTCACGGTGCGCGGACTCGGCTACAAGGTGGGGAAATAGATGGGTCGAAGAGGGCTTTCAGGTATGGTCGGGGAAAGCGGAAAGATCTCTTGCTCGACCAGGCGCAAGGCAAGGGCGGGGATATAAGTGGGGTCCTTTTCGACGCTGCTGCGTCAGTGCGCGTTCGTGATGATGGTCGCGGCCGTTCTCGCCTGGGCGGCTCCGGCTGAGGCAAAGCTTTGGGTGGCGGGCACGGGCTTCGTGCTGCTGGCCATTTTTGCGGGCATCTCGCTGTACCGCCATCACCAGATTCGCCGGCTTGCCGCGGAGATTGACGAAGTGCTGCATGCTGGCCGTACGGTAGATTTCTCGAATTGCCGCGAGGGGGACGTGGCGGTGCTTGCCAACGAGCTGGGGAAGGTGGTGGCGCGTCTGTCGCGCACCCGCGACCAGCTGGCCGCTGAGCGCAACGCTCTGGCTGATTCCTTGGCCGATGTGTCCCATCAGATTCGCACGCCGCTGACGGCCGTCACTCTTATGCTGCCGGTGGTGGAGCGCGCCGACGACCCGCGCGAGCGCAAACGCGCTGTGCGCGAGCTGGAGGCCATGATAGAACGCGTGTCGTGGCTCGTGACCACGCTTTTGAAGATTGCGAAGGTGGATGCCGGCGCTATGCACGTGGAGCGCCGCGAGGTGCGTGCCGCCGACGTGGTGCGCCGGGCAGTGGCGCCTTTGGCCACGGCCATGGACCTGCGCGACGTGAACCTGGTGCTTCAGCTGGACGAGGCTGCCACCTTCCAGGGCGATGCGCCGTGGACCGCCGAGGCCGTGGAGAACATCGCGAAGAACTGCATGGAGCACACGCTGGCGGGCGGCACGGTGACGGTGGCCGTGCGCGAAAACGCCCTGGCCTGCTCCATTACCGTATCCGATACGGGTCCCGGCATCGCGCCCGAGGATCTGCCCCACATCTTCGAGCGCTTCTATCGGGGAAGGAGCGCGGGCGCGGTGGCGCCTGAGGGGACGGCCGAGGGGGCGGCTGACGGCAACAATGATGTGCGCCAGCCCGCCGGTTTCGGTATCGGGCTTTCCCTGGCCCAGGCTCTCGTGTCGGCCCAAGGCGGCACCTTGCGCGCCGCGAACAGCCCGGCCGGCGGCGCCCGCTTCGAGATATCCTTCCCCAAACTGGTGGTATAAGGGCGGTATAAGGGTCAACATCCATTAGAAATGGAAAACTCGGTTGATTGACGGAAAACGGTTCGCGAGGTAAACTGCGTGGTGCTGGGTGGCTTGCCGTTGCAGCGGCGGCTACCTCGTTTTGCAAGTTTTCAGCTTGCCGAAGTAGCCGTTCTTCCGGTTTAACGGGGGCGGCTACTTCACTTTCGGAGACGCGCCGTCAGATCAGCAACCGCTATCACAACCAAGATGAGCGTGAGCAATTCCATCCAAGTAACCATGGCATACCTCCTGAGGATCATGAGATAGCCATACCACCCAGTGCGTTGATTATAACATAATTTACCTGGTTTAAGAAAACAAATGTACGCTTGATGTATCAAGCGATGTCGCATAAAGGCCCTTCTCGTTCTTAACGTGAAGGGCCTTTTGCATTACGCTATCGTAATGGGCGCGTTAGGGGTGAGCAAGAAGGCTTGCCCATACTTGTTCCGTAGATTGGGAAACCAGGAGAAGAAAGGCATCTGGCATGGACATCTTGACGGTCAGCCACTTGACGAAGATCTACGGAGAGGGTGAGGCGGCCACGCGCGCTTTGGACGACGTGTCGTTTTCCGTGGCCGAGGGCGAGTTCGTGGCCATCGTGGGCTCGTCGGGCTCGGGCAAATCGACGCTTCTGCACCTCATCGGCGGGGTGGACCGCCCCACGTCGGGACACGTGCTCTTAAACGGTGCCGATGTGTACGCGCGAAGCGATGAGGAGCTGGCGGTGTTCCGCCGCCGCGAGGTGGGGCTGGTGTATCAGTTCTACAATCTGGTGCCGGTGCTGAACGTGGTGGAGAACATGACGCTGCCCGTGGCCTTGGACGGCCGCGTGGTGAACGAGGACCGCCTCGCGAGCTTGGTGGGACGCCTGGGGCTTGCCGGCCGCGAGGGGCATCTGCCGAGCCAGCTTTCCGGCGGCCAGCAGCAGCGCGTGGCCATCGGGCGCGCGCTCATGAACGCGCCGGCGGTGGTGCTGGCCGACGAGCCCACGGGCAACCTGGATACGCGCAACAGCGGCGAGATCATGCAGCTTCTGCGCGATTCCAACCGCGAGTTCGGCCAGACCATGATCGTCATCACCCACGACGAGGAGATTGCGCTGGCGGCCGATCGCATCATCGCCGTGGAGGACGGCCGCATCGTGCGCGACGAGAGGATCCGCCGATGAACGCCATGGCCAACTTCACGGTGAAATCGCTGCGCGCCAACCGGGTGCGCACGCTGGTGACCATCGCGGGCGTGGCCCTGGCCGCCGCCCTGCTCACGGCGGTGCTCACCACCTATGCCTCGCTGAACGACTTCCTCTACCGCATGGAAGCCGAGCAGTCGGGCACGTGGATGGCCTGCGTGGAAGCGCCGGGTGGTGCCGCCACGCAGGAGCGGATCGATGCCGCGGCGGCCGACCCGTTGGTGGAGGCCGTAGCCACGCTGCGCGATGTGGGCTTCGGGCGCCTGACGCCCGAGCAGCAAAACGTGCTGGGCGCCTACGTGCCCGTGCGCGCGGCTACCGGCGACGTGAGCGCCATCTGCGGCATCCGGCCGAGCGAGGGGCGGCTGCCCGAGAACGAAAACGAGGTCATGCTGTTCGCCGCCTGGCAGAGCTATGAGAACCTGGAGCTGGGCGACGAGATCACCTTGGAGGTGGGCCGGCGCGTGGCACGGCTCGCCCCCGGCGAGGAGGGCGAGCAGGTCCACGGCGAGAAGGAGCTCGGCTGGGGCGTGAACGACGGTGAGGGCGTGGAGAGCGTCATCGAAGACGGCACGCCGCTCGACTCGTCCATGGGCGTCTTCGACGCGGCCTCCGACGGCGGCAAGTTCAACGAGGAGCTGGTGGATACCGGAAAGCGCACCTTCACGGTGGTGGGCTTCTACGACAGGGTCGGCTACGCGCTGTCCACCGGTGCGGGCATGACGGCGCTCACCGGCCCCGGGGCCGCCAGCGAGGATGCCTTCGCCAATGTGTACCTCACGCTGAGCGACGTCGCGAGCGCCCAGGACGTGTCAGCGCAGGCCGAGGCGCTGTTTTCCGACGACCACATCGTGCTGCACACCTCCATGCTGCGCTACATGGGCATCTCCGACGGCGCGTCGCTGTGGTCCACGTTCTACGGCATCGTGGCGGTGCTGGCGGGCGTTATCGTGGTGGCCTGCGTGTCGCTCATCTTCAACGCCTTCAACATCTCGGTGGCCGAGCGCATCAAGCAGTTCGGCCTGCTGTCGTCGGTGGGCGCCTCGCGCCGGCAGCTGCGCCGCGCGGTGGTGCTGGAAGGGGCCCTGGTGGCGCTCGTGGGCATTCCGCTGGGACTGCTCGTCGGCCTGGGCGGCTGTGCGGTCACCTTCGCCTTCATCGGCCCCATGATCGCCACGCTGTCGGGCGCCGAGGACGTGCCCTTTACCCTGGCGGTGAACGGGGTGGTGCTGGCCTTGGCGGCGGCGCTCACCTTCGTGACGGTGCTCGTGTCGGTGTGGATTCCTGCGAAGCGCGCGAGCCGCACGAACATCATCGACTCGCTGCGGGCCCAGGGCGCAACCCGCGTCTCGAAGCGCGGCGAGAAGGCGGCGGCGCGGGCGGCGGCCGGATGCCGGCTGTGGCAGTCGCGCGGGGTGTCCGGGCGCCTGTTCGGCATCGGCGGCACGCTGGCGCGCATCAACCGCAAGCGGGGCACGGGGAAGGGCCGGGCGGCATCGGTGTCGCTGGCGCTGGCCATCGTGCTGCTCATGACGGCGGGCTCCCTGAACGTGTTTCTGGGCACGCTGACCGACGTGGTGAGCGGGGGCGGCGAGACGGCCGGCCAGGTGTCGGTGACGACCCAGCTCATGGCCGTGACCCACGGCGAGGCCGACGGGGTGCCGGAAGGCTCCGCGGGTGAGGGCGCGGTCGAAGGCGACGGCGGGACTGCGGCCGATGGGGCTGCCGCCGAGGTGCCGGGCGCGGAAGGCGCTGCGACGGGCACGGCGCGTGTGGAAGGCGCTGCCGATGGGGCCGACGCGATCGCCGATGACGCGGCGCCCACCACGCCCGAGGCCCTGCTGGCCGAGGACAATGCGCGCCTTGCCGACGAGGCCGCCGTGTTCGCGGAGGCCTTCGACACCTTAGGTGCGCTTCCGAACGCGAGCCCGATGGGCTGGAAGCTCTCAGGCGATGCGAACGTGGTGCTTCCCGCCTCCATGGTGGGGGAGGCCTTCACGAATGAGGACGGCCTGATGGGCGGCGTGATGGCCGACGGGCGCTACGGCACCGTGGCCTCCCTGGTCTATTTGGACGATGCCTCCTTCGACGCCTATGCGCGCGAGGCGGGGCTTGATCCCGCCGATTTCCGCGACCCGGTGCACCTGCGCGCCATCGCGCTCGGCCGGGGCTACGGCAACAACGGCTCCCTCTACCAGCTGCTCGACGTGCTGCGCGAGCCGGGCGTGGTGGACGTCATCGCGACGGCCACCTATCAGGGAAAACCTGTGGCCGGCTTTGGCATGAGCGCGGAGCTTGGCGCCGATGACTCGCTGCAGTTCGCCTTCGTGCCCTATGCCCCCGCAGGTTCGGATGACACCCTCTCGAGCCTGACCATGGCCGACGTGGAGGTGCAGACGGTCTCGCTCGAGGTGGCCGCCGTGGTGGACGAGACGCCCCCGGTGGTGGGCGGACCCGGAGCCGGCCTGCAGCTCATCGTGCCCATGTCTGTGGCCGCCTACCAGGGGTTCGGCAACACCGATCCGGTGTTCTACAGCTACTTCGACCCGACCGATGGCGACCATGTCGCCCTGGCCGAGGAGTTGTCGAGCGCGGGCGGCGAGTACTTCCACGATGTGGAGGGCTACGAGCCCACGTTCTACTCGTACAACGATTTCATCGCCGAGCAGGACTCCACCCAGATGCTCGCGATGGTGGTGAACGTGTTCTGCCTGCTGTTCACCGTCATCCTGGCGCTCATCGCCATGGCGAACGTGTTCAACACGGTGACGAACGGCCTCATCCTGCGCCGCCGCGAGTTCGCGGTCATGCGCTCGGTGGGCCTTTCGAACCGCCAGTTCCGCCGCATGATAGCCGAGGAGTGCATGAGCTTCGGCATTGCCGGCCTGGTGCCGG
The DNA here is from genome assembly GCF_035830635.1 of Adlercreutzia shanghongiae. Classification (NCBI taxonomy): domain Bacteria; kingdom Bacillati; phylum Actinomycetota; class Coriobacteriia; order Eggerthellales; family Eggerthellaceae; genus Adlercreutzia; species Adlercreutzia shanghongiae. The sequence continues at coordinate 51,697 of NZ_JAYMFI010000015.1, forward strand.
GGCTGCTCATCTCGGCGCTGGTGGCGTGGCTTCTGTGGGCCGTGGTGACCCAGTCGATGAGCGGTTTGGGCTTCACGCTGCCCTGGGGCTACGTGGCGCTGGCTGTGGGGCTCACGGCGGCGGCCATGGGCATCTCGGTGGCCTACGGCATGCACCGCTGCCGCGCCGACAGCGTGGTGGAGGCCCTGCGCGCCGACGCCGTGTAGGGGCCTGCGGCGCCTCTTTGTCGGTCGGAGATGCGGAATCTTTCCGGATGCTCTGCCGGGGAGGAAACCCGCGGGCGTTCTGGCGAGGAAGAAACCCGTAGGGGACGGCTTCAGCCGTCCCCTTTCCTGCTCCCGGTAACGGACGGCGCCAGGGCCGAAGGCCAGCTAAAGCTGGCCCCTACAAAGAAATGGCGCGTTGCCCGGTTGCGGTTCGGTCGCCTCGCTCCCTTGCTCTTTGCGGTTCTAGCGCCGCATCGGCTTCTTACGCCTTCGCCTCCAGCTTGGCCTGGGCCTTGGGGCTCAGGCCGCGCTTGCGGTAGCCGTAGCGGCCCGAGAGCGCGATCATGAACGTGGCGGCCACCAGGCACGTGAGGGCGTCGCCCACGGTCACCGACAGCCAGATGCCGTCGATGCCGAAGATCATCGGCAGCACGATGACGGCCGCCACCTGGAATACTAGCGTGCGCAGGAACGAGATGAGCGCCGAGACGAGGCCGTTATTCAGCGCCGTGAAGAACGCCGAGGCGTACATGGCAAATCCCATGAACAAAAAGCACAGCGCGTAGGTGCGGTAGGCCTTGGTGGTCAGCTCCAGCAGGTCGGCGTCGTAGCTGACGAAGATGGCCGACAAGGGCGCGGCCAGCTCTTGCCCCAGCAGGAACATCACCACGCTGGCCACGCCGATCAGCCCCAGGCTCTTCCACAGAAGCGACCGCATCTCGGTGTGGTTGCCGGCGCCATACTGGAAGCTCATGAGCGGTGACGTGCCCACGGCATAGCCCATGAACACCGCCGAGAAAATCATCACCGTGTACATGATGACGCCGTAGGCCGCCACGCCGTCCTCGCCGATGAACCGCAGCAGCTGCCAGTTGTACAGGATGCCCACGAGACTCATGGCGATGTTGGTGACCATCTCCGACGAGCCGTTCGCGCAGGCCTTCCCGATGACGGGCCAGCGCAGGTGCGGGCGCACGAAGTACAGGTGGGTGGAGCGCTTGCGCGCGAAGTACACGAGCGGGATGCCGCCGCCGATGAGCTCGCCGATGTTAGTGGCCAGCGCCGCGCCCACGAGCCCCCAGCCGAACACGCCCACGAACAGGAAGTCCAGCAGGATGTTCGCCATGCCGGCCACCACGATGACGAGAAAGCCGTACTTCGGCTTGCCCGCGGTGACGAAGAAGCTCTGGAAGGCGTACTGCAGGATGAAGAAGGGCAGCGAGATCATCATCATGCGCCCGTAGAGCGTGGCGTCCTTCGCCATCTGTCCGGTGGCGCCGAGCAGGCCTGCGGTGGGCTCCATGAAAAACCAGCCGCCTATGGCCAGCACCGAGCCGACCACGAAGGCGAAGATGACGAGCAGCGAGAAATGGCGCCGGGCGCGTCCACGGTTGCCCTCGCCGAGGGTCTTGGCCACCAGCGCGCTGCCGCCGGTGCCGATCATCATGCCCACCGATGCCAAGATCATGACGGCGGGAAAGATCAGATTCACGGCCGCGAGCGCCGTCTTGCCGGCGTAGTTCGACACGAAGAAGCCGTCCACGATGGTATAGCACGACGTGAAGATCATCATGGCGATGGTGGGCAGGGTGAAGCGCAGAAGCGCGCTCGTGGAGAAATGCTTGGACATATCGACTGACATGGGAAAACCTTTCGGATGGTACTGATGGTGCTTGAAGGGCTCTGAAGGTCTGCGAGGTGCGCAGAGGCGCCGGGGCCGGCTGCGTAGGTTGCGCCCCGCGGGCCAGGCGGTCGTGCGGGGCGGGGCGCGAGGCGCAGGACGCTTCGCCCGTTGCCGCGCGGTGCCGCTAGCGGAAGGTGAGGGCCGACAGGCGCGCGTCCAGGGCGTCGATGTAGCGCGCCATGGCCTCGGTGAGCCGGAGCTGCTCCTCGTCGGTGAAGATGTCCACGGCCTCCTTCTCGGCTTCCAGCACGGCGCGGATGTGCTCCCCGTACTCCTCGCGGCCGCGGTCGGTGAGGTAGGCGCGCATGGTGCGGGGACTGTCGCCGCGCAAGGTGATGAGGCCCTTGGCTTGCAGGCGCTTCACCGAGGAGTGCACCGTCTGCTTCGAAGAGAACCCGCGCTCGCAGAGCTGCTTTTGGGTAAGGCCGTCCTCGTCGAGGAGCGCGTACAGGATGTCGAAGGCGCAGTCGGCGAGCCCCATGCGCCAGGCGGTCTGGCGGTACAGCTCGTCGGTGCGCCGGTAGAAGTCGTCGATGGCGCGGATGGTGTCCATGGTGCGGGCGTGTTTGGCGGCGTCGTTGGCGCCTGCTGGTGCGGTGGCGCATGCGGGTGCGTCGCTGCGGCAAGGGGCCGGGGCGGTGCGGGCGACGTCTGGCGTGGTGCTCATGGGTTCCCCAAATAATGGTCTGATTTCGGACTAACGAGTACGTTAGTATAGTCCGAAATCAGACTAACGCAAGGGGTTCACAAGGTTTCCAAGGCTCCGTGACGGGAATTTCCGATTTTGCGCAGAGAAATGTGCGATTGTGCGAGTTTCAGGCTCGCACAATCGCACATTTCTCTGCACGTAGCCCCGAAAATGGGGGTTTGGACTCGCACAATCGCACTTTTTCTTGCATAAGACTCTCGAAAGAGGGTTTCGGCTCTCCCAATAATGTGATTTGCCGCAGCGAAGCGGTTTTTTCGCGCGAGAGCATAGCGCATTCTCGCCCGGTGCCTCGCGAAGATGAGCGGAAGGCCCTTCGGACGCGAAGGGCCTTCCAGCGAATGGGCGGTTGGAAGCGGGTAGGCGCTAGAACGCGCGCTGCTCGTAGAGCTTCACGGCCACGAATGCGCTTGCGGCGTAGACGGCCAGTGCCCCGGCCACAACGCCCGCGACCAGCGCTGCCACTGCGCCCCACGAGCCATCCGCCAGCCAGGTGTTCAGGTTGGTCACCAAATCGAGGGCCGGAATGCTCTCTCCGAACAGCCCGACGCCCACGGCCAAAACGAGCACCACGACAAGTGGCGCGAACCGGGTTGCCTTCGTCATGCCGAACCGCGCGATGAGCGGAAGCGCCACTGACGCGCCCATCAAGATGACGAGCGCGGCCGCAAGGGCGCTCGCGGCGATGGCGGCCGGCGGGTTCGCGTCCAGGGCCAGCCCCGCGAGGGGCGCGTCTGGCTGGCCGCCGGCGATGGCGCTGGCAACGGCGGCCACGGCAAGCCCAAGCAAAATGGCCACGACGGTAGTGGCCAGCACCACCAGAAGCACGCTGGCGTAGCGGCCGAGCACCACCTGACGGCGGCTTACGGGTAGGGTGAGGCGGAAGCGCTCCCAACCGTTCTGCTCGTCCATGCCGGCGATGGTGAACAGGTACATGAAGGGCACCATGGCCGCAACGGCGGCGATGCCGCCCACGGTGGTGTCCATGGCGTAGCACATCACCAGGCCCACGAAGACGCAGATGCTGAGCATCTGCAGCAGCATACTGCGGGCGACGAGCAGATCGGAGAGCATCATGGTCTTCATCGGGATTCCCCTTTCAGGGTGAGGGTCATGTAGTCTTCAATGGTGGCTGCGTCCACGGGGATATCGGGGAAGGCGCGGGCGAAGGCGAAGCGGTCGGGCACGAGCAGGTTGCAGCCGAAGCCGTGGCGCTCGATGCGGATGGCATCGGCGCTCAGGAAGTCCGCGGCCAGCACCGCTTCCAATTCGGCGGTGCGGCAGCGGGCCACGCCGGCCTCGTCGGTGATGGCGTCCTTCGGCAGCGAGAACACCACGCGCCCCGCATCCAGGCAGATCACCTCGTCGGCGATTTTCTCCAGGTCGGAGGTGATATGGGTGGACATGAAAATGCCGCGCTCTCCCTCGGCCATGAACTCGCGCAGAAGCTCGAGCACGTCCTCGCGGGCGAGCGGGTCCAGCCCCGCCGTGGCCTCGTCCAGGATCAGCAGCTCGGGGTGGTGGGCCAGGGCGAAGGCCAGTGTGAGCTTCATGCCCATGCCGCGCGACAGCTCGGACACCTTCTTCTTTGGAGCAAGCTCGAAGCGCTCGGTCAGCGCGGCGAAACGGGCACTGTCCCAGCTGGCGTAGGCGGCGCGCCCGATGGAGCCCACCGCCTTCACCGTGCAGGTGCCGGGGAAGGCGCAGGTGTCCAGCACCACGCCGATGCGCGCCTTCAATGCGTCCAGCGCGGACGCGCCCGGGCGAACCTCCTCGCCGAACAGGCGCACCGTGCCCGTATCGGCGCCGATGAGGCCGAGAGCCGCCTTCAGGGTGGTGGTCTTGCCGGCGCCGTTCGAGCCGATGAACCCGACGACGCTGCCCGGCTCCACGGCCAGGTTCACGTCGGCGAGCATGAACCCGTCGTAGCGCTTGCCCAGGTTGTCTATTTCTATTAAGTTGGTCATATTCGTTCCTCACTTGCTCTCTTGCCGGGCCTCCCGTGGGAGCGGGCTTTAGCCCGCCCGCTCGCCCCGGCGTCGTCCCGCTCGCCCGGCATCGTCCCGTAGGGGCGGGCTTCAGTCCGCCCGCTCGGCTTCCGATTCGCGAGTAGGTCAAAACCCGTCCCGCGAAAGCTCGCGTACCGGCTATTCCTCTTCCAGCAGCACGTCCAGCATGGCGTGCAGGTCGGCGGCTCCAATGCCCGCGCCGGCCGCCTCGGACACGGCGCGGGCGAGGTGCCCCTCCACCTGGCGCAGGCGCTCCTCGCGGAGAAGCTCCAGGTTGCCGCCGGCCACGAACGACCCCTTGCCCTGCACCGTGTCGATGAATCCGGCCTCCTCCAGCTCGGCGTAGGCGCGCTTGGTGGTGATAACGCTGATGCGCAGGTCATTCGCCAGGGCGCGGATGGAGGGAAGGGGGTCGCCCTCGGCCAGGTCGCCGGCCATGATGGCCGCCTTCACCTGGCGCGCAATCTGCTCGTAGATGGGCTCGCTGCTTCCGTTTGCGATGATGATGTCCAAGGTGCCTCTTTCTTGAGGGCGCGCCACCTTGCCGGCCGCCTCGGATGGTTACCCCAAGATGGCCGGCCAGGCGCGCGCTCTGGTCGGCTTCCGCGGAAAGGGCGTCCCCCGCTCCGTGAAAGCGCGAATAGTGTATATACCCTACATGCACAGTATATACACACCTATACACACTCGTCAAGCGGAATGAGGAAGATTAGCGATTGGAAATGACGAGGCCGGCGATGGTGAGGACGAGGCCAGCGGCGATGGTGGCAGTGAAAGGCTCGCCGAGGATAATGACCGAAGTGGCGGCTGTGATGGCGGGCACGAGGTAAATATAGGTGCTCGTGGTAACAGGCCCCAGGTGCTTCACGGCGAATCCCCAGGTAGCAAAGCAGGCAGCCGAGGCGACGAGGCCCAAGAATAAAAGATTGCCGGCATTGACAGGGCTGGCGAGGGCGGAGATGTCGGGAAGCGCGCCGCCGAAGGGGATCATGGGCATCATGAACAGCAGGCCCCAGCCGAAAATGCGCTTGGTTGAGGCGAGGGTCTCGTAGCCGGCGCCCGCGATGCGGTCCACCGTGGTAGAGTACGCGGCCCACACGCAGGCGGCTCCGAGCGCAAGGCCGCAGCCGATGAGGTTGGACGTCGTATCGGCACCCGCGGAACCCCCGCTGGCGAGGCTCACGACGGCGACGCCGCTCATAGCCAGCATGAAACCGAGCGCGAACCGGATGAACAGAATGTGCATCGGCGAGAAATCGACGAGCAGCACCTTGGTGGAAACGAACGTGATGCCCCACGCGAAAACGGTGAAGGCCGCAAGCAGATGAGCCTTCATCGGCGCACCTCGCTCAGGGATTGCTTGTTGTTTCGCGGTTCAGCCATAACGGTCCCATGGTAACGCTTTGCGAAGGAGCGTCTTGTCGGAAATTGCAGGGTTCACTTTTGCTCATGGTTGCTCGATGGGGAGGTTTGTGGCACAATACCGCCTTGCGCGACAGAGGCTCGCGCTTGCACAGGGTCGCGTGGCGCAGCGGGAGCGCAGGTGCCTTACAAGCACAAGGTCGGGGGTTCAAATCCCTCCGCGACCACCATAGTCATAACAAGAAAAACCCCAGTTCATACGGGGTTTTCTTTTTGATAATCTGCTATATCTAGCTATATTTTTGGCAGACTTTGGCAGACGAATGCCCAGTGAAGCGCGCCTGCAGAAATTTCATTTTGTCGCATGAGTGAGAATTGCGGGAGAGCGTCTTGCGTGTTTCCCGTGACGGTCCTGCGGATTGCGGGAGGTGCGAAACGGGAAATCCCCGCGTCATTTTTGCGACTCTGCGCTTGCATGATTGCCTTGTATCCGAAAGGCAGGAGATGCAATGGCGATCAACAAGACGAAATGGGGAGCGGCGGCCTGCGGACTGTGCTGCGCCCTGTGCGTGGCGCTCTATTTGGGCAGTGTGCGCGGAGAAGTGGACGCCGCCCGCGCCGAGGCCCTTGAGCGCTACGGGGGCGATCAGATTGAAGTGTGCGTGGCCAAAAGAGATTTGGCGGCCGGCGAGGTTGTGGACGCCTCGTCTTTGGCTACGAAAATGTGGGTAGCAGACCTTTTGCCAGATGGAGCGGTGACTGACGCTTCGCAGATTGTCGGGCAGCGCTTGGGATCGAGCATCATCAAGGGAGAGGTCATTTGCGCCCGCCGTATGGAGGCGAGCGATTCCTCCCTGAGCGTGCCCGAGGGCATGGCGGCCATCAGCGTGCCGGCCCAGGCTATTCAGGCCGTGGGCGGGTCGATAGAGCCCGGCATGGAGGTAGACGTGTATGCGACGGGTCCGGTTTCCACGACGAAGCTCGTAAGCGCCGCGCTTGTTTTGGCGTCCAGCGCGACTTCCGAGAGCGGCGCCACGGTCGATTGGATCACGTTGGCCGTGGCGCCCGAGCGCGTGCAGGAGGTGGTGGCTGCGGCGCAGAATCTCGAGCTGTATTTCGCGCTTCCCGCCGTGAGCGTCGAGGGCTCGGCGGATGCCAGCGAGGCTACCGCCGGCGAGCAGGGGCAAGAGACGACTGTGGAGGAGGATCAGGCGGTCCAGCAGGACCCTTCAGGTGATGCGTCGGCGACGTCCGCGCCAGGCGTCATTGAAGAGCCCGGCCGCACGGCGGGCCCGGGAGAGGCGGTGGCGTCGTGACGAACAGGGGATACGTGATGCTCTGCAGCTGCAATCCCGAGGTGCTGCCGGCAGGCGATGTAACGGGAGGCTTCCCCTCGGCAATAGAAGGGCTTGCGGTGGAAGTGTGCGCCGAGGCGGCCTCGGTGCGAGAGAGGGCGGCAGACGATGACCTCAAGGCATTGTGGGTGGAATCTTGCGAAGGCATCGAGCCTATCAATCTCGCTGCTGCCTGCAAAAGTGACCATCCTGCCACAGAGGTGTTTCTCGTGGCCGCAGATCGCACGGGGTCGGTTGTTTCCCGGGCTAACGCGGCGCATCTAGATGGGATCGTTCATCCGTCAGATTTGTGCGACCGTCTGCGCGAAGCGGCGCTGCGCTTTGCGGGAGATGAGAAATGCGGCCATCGAGAGGAAAGGGCGCCTGCTCTGACCGAGACGCCATCCGACAGGGGCGACAAGGCGCGATCGGGCTTTCTTCTGACGGTGGTGAGCGGCAGCGGAGGTGCGGGCAAGAGCACTGTAGCAGTGCTTGCGGCCTTGGCGGGCGCCCGTCGTGGAGTGAGAGCGGCCCTTCTCGATGCCGACCTACAGTTTGGGGACCTTGGCGATCGGGCGGGATTTTGCCCGGCGCTTTCGATCGAGGAGGTGGTTGCGAAGCAAGCGGTGCCCGAGGAGGTTGGCGAGGCGCCCCTCGCGCTGCTCAGGGCGCCTCGAGCGTTGGAGCGGTCCGAGGCGATTTCGGAATCGCTGGGCGCGTTGGTTGAGCTTGTGTGCCAGGCTTTTGATTTTGTTGTCGTGAACACCGGCGGCAGCTGGGGCGAGCAGCATCTTCAGCTGCTCGAGCGCAGTGCAGCGACCCTCTTTTTGGTTGACCAGCGGGCCTCGTCGGTTCGCGCATGCCGTCACGCGCTCGATTTGTGCCTGCGCTGCGGTATCGCAACCAGCTCGTTCCTCCTGGCCGTGAACCGATGCACGCGCCATGCTCCCTTCACGTCCATCGACGTGTCGAGCGCCCTCGACGGGGCGCACGTGGTGGAGCTTGCCGATGGCGGGCGCGAGGTGGAGGAGCTGCTGGGGTCAGGCTTGGCTCATGATTTAGCGGACGAGGCGAATCCTTTGTACGCGAGCATTGAGAGGATGCTCGACGAGCTGCTTTTTCTACCTCATCAAGAGGCGGAAGGCGGCGTGCAGGTCTCCCTCGGGCGCATCGGGCTTAAGGCGAGGACAGAGGGCGCGGGCTCCAAGCGCGCTAAGCGCAAGGGCCGGTTGTCTCGTCGCGACCGCGTTTTGGCCGTCAAAGCTCGCTAGGGAGGTGCTCTATGTCGCTTCTCGAACGTGTGCGGGTCGCGGAGGGCGCCCGCGAACAAATCGACAAGGAACGTACGGCGCTGGGGATTGAGTCTCTTCGGTCGGCGGTAGGGGAGCTCATTCCCCTCGACAGGATAGCGCTTATCGCCGGGGACAATCCGGAACGTGCGCGCAATGAAATACGGGCCGCCTGCCGGCGCCTCTCGACGCGCGAGCCATGGAGATCCTTGGAAGCTGCGGTGTTCCGCGATTTGGTCGAGGGACTCATCAGCACGGTGTTCGGCTTGGGCCCTTTGGAGGATTTCATTGCCGACGAGTCGGTGACGGAGATCATGGTCAATGGCACCGCCAGCGTCTACATCGAGCGCGATGGACGTTTGACCCCGGCCGATGTGAGCTTTGAAAGCGATGAGCAGGTGCGTGCCCTCATCGATCGCATCTTGGGTCCTTTGGGCCGGCGCATCGACGAGTCCTCTCCTATGGTAAGTGCCCGCTTGCCCCAAGGCCATCGCGTGAATGCGGTGCTTCCTCCTTTGGCGGTCGATGGGCCCCTGCTCACCATTCGCTCGTTCACGCGCCGCGTAATGTCGCTCAGCGAGCTGCGAGCTCGGGGCTCCTTTGACGAGACGGTGGAGCGGTTTCTCGTGTGGGCTGTCGCCGCCCGAAAATCTGTGGCGGTGTGCGGGGGCACGGGTAGCGGCAAGACGACGCTGCTGAACGCCCTGTCCTGCCATATCTCCCCCAAGGAGCGCATCATCACCATCGAGGACGCTGCCGAGCTCAAGTTCAACGAGCATCCCCATGTGGTGCGCCTGGAGGCCAGGCCGGCAAACGCCGAGGGTACCGGCGAGGTGACTATTCGCGAGCTCGTCGTGAATGCCCTGCGCATGAGACCCGACCGCATCATCGTTGGAGAGTGCCGCTCCGATGAGGCTGTGGACATGCTGCAGGCCATGAATACGGGTCACGACGGCTCGCTGACGACCCTGCATGCGAACTCGCCTCAAGAGGCGGTAGAGCGCCTTGTGACCATGGTGCGTTTCGCCGTGGAGTTGCCGCTCGACGCCATCGAGGCACAAATTGGAAACGCCTTCGATCTGATTGTGCAGACGGCACGTTGCCCCGATGGCACGCGCTGCATAGCCGAAATCGCCGAGGTGGCCTTCGATCGGAGGGATCGCCGCTGCGTCATCGGGACGATTTATAGACGCGACCTGGGCCAAAAGCGAGGCCTGTGGCTCGATTACCCGAGCTGGATTGACGGGCTTGTCGCTCGAGGACTAGCGGAAAAGAAGGAGGTGAGAGCATGGATACGGTCTTTGGACTTGCGATTGTCGGCGTAGCATCGTCCGGCGGGGCGGGCTATCTCGCCGCGAAGTTCCTAAATGGCAGACGAGTTCGCGCCCGTCGGATTCGGTCCCTGGTCGACAAGGGCAGTGCGGCTGCGTCCCTTCCTTGGCTCGCGTGGCGCCTTCGCCGCGGCGTCAGGGTTTTTCAACCTGCGGTCGAAGCCCTTATGCGGCGTCCCGCTGTGCGGCGCTATGCCCTCTGGGCCCAGCTGTCGCTGGAGCAGCGAGGGATAGGAACATCGCCCGATGCGCTGATTTCTCTGGTTCTGGCGGCGCTGGTGACCGTCGCGGTGCTCGGTTGTCTCATCGTCGGGTCGCCGGTGTTCGGCGCAGCTGTGGCCGGGTGCGCTCTGGTGGTGCTTTGCGCTGCCGTGAGAAGCGATGTGGAGCGCCGCGAGGCGGCCTTGAGAGACGAGATTCCCGATGCCCTGCGCTCCTTGGGCGTGTGCTTCAAGGCGGGTCTGTCTCTCGCGCAAACGCTTCGACAGACGGCCTCGGAGATGAAAGGGCCGCTCGGCGGTCTTTTTCTCTCGTCGGCTCTTGTGCTCGATGCGGGAGGTACGACCTCCGAGTCGCTCGCATTGTTCCGCCAGCGGACCGACGTGCCCGAGCTGGCCTTTGTGGCTGTGGCGCTTAACGTGCAGCATCGTAGCGGTGGCAGTCTTTCCGCTGTGCTCGATGCGGCGCGCCAGTCGGTGGAAAGCGAGATCGAGCTTGCGCGCTCCCTCAAGGTGCAGACGGCCCAGGCCCAGCTCTCGGCCCGCATCGTCACGGCGATGCCCTTCGTGCTCATCGCCTTGTTCTCGCTGCTAAGCCCCGGCTTCCTCTCGCCGTTTTTCGAGAGCGTGGCGGGCATGGCGCTGCTCGGAGCGGCGCTGCTCATGCAGGCCGCCGGCGTGGTCATCGTTCATCGCATGCTCGATGTCGGCGGGAGGCGATCGTGATGGGGGCGTCTTGGATGGAGGGCGTTGCGGCGGTGCTCTCGCTTGCCTTCTCTGCTGGCCTTGGCGCCTTTGCATGGGGCGTTTACGCCTCTTGGCGGCGGCGTCTGCGTCACCGTGCCGTCGTGGCGGAAAACGTTGCGGCGTCGCCGGAGGGGCGCTTCGGGAAATGCGAGGACAAAAGGCTCGACGAGCGCATTGTCGGATACGCGAGGGACCTGACGCGGCGGGCACGAAGTCCGCTGTTCCATCCGGTCGCTCCCCGGGCGCTAAGGCGGCATCCCTGTCCGGAAAGCCGCTTGAGGGCTGCCGGGCTGAGAGGGGCTGTCTCTTCGGGGGGTTATTGGGAGGCTCGCTTGCGTCTCGCCTGTGCGGGCGGGATCTTGGGCCTTGCGCTGGGCCTTGCGCTTACCTTCGAGCTGGGTCTGGTGCTTTCGGGGGCGGGGCTCGTTGCGGGCTGGCGGGCGCTGCCGTGGGCGATCGACCGGCGCAGCCGCGAGCGCGCGTCGGCCATGGAGTGCAATCTGGCGGAGATGCTCGATGTGGTGGCGCTCGGTATGCGCAGCGGCATGTCCTTCGACGGCAGCCTCGATTTGTACACAGGGCACTTCCGCACTCATTTGGCCGACGAGTTTTGCAGCGCCCATCGCCAATGGGCTTGCGGGCTGGCTACGCGATCGGAGGCGCTTCGGGCGGTGGCGGATTCCTACGCTTCGCCGTTGCTCGGTCGGGTCGTCGAGAACATGGTGCGCTCGCTGCGCTTCGGTTCCACCATGGCGGGAAATTTGGAGGACGCCGCTCGAGAGGCGCGGCTCGGCTACAAGGCACGCCGCGAAGAGGCGGTGGCCAAGGCGCCCGTAAAGATGATGGTGCCGACGGGGGTACTCATTTTGCCGGCCATGCTCATGCTAGTGCTCGGTCCGGTGCTTTTGGAATTGGCAGGAGGCTTCTAATGTCCGTTGTGAAAAGAAAGGAAGGACGACATGGAACGATTCAAGGAACTTATGGAAAAGGCGCGGGAGGGGTGCGGTGCCCTCGACCGAAGGAGCCGGGCCTGGTGTGCTGCGATGCGCTCGCGTCTGGCGGACGCCAGCGGACAGGGAACCACCGAGTATGCCATTCTCGTCGGCGTGCTCGTGGTTATCGCCATCATCGCTATCACCCTGTTCCGGCCAAAATTGCAAGAGCTTTGGGATGCCATCGCTTCGGGAATCAACAGCTTGTAGGCGACGAGCGAGGGCAGGGCACTGTGGAATATGCCGTGGTGACAGCCGCTTTTCTCTGTGTCATTGTTGCCGGGGCGGCACTCTGGCGCGCCCTGTCCTCGGAACTGTTCGTCGCCCACGGCCTTGCCTCGGCGTCGCATCATCTGGCGGGAGCTGTCGGCTGGATTGCCGACGTGCTCGTGTTCTAGGGGTGAGTGGCGTGAGGTTGGGGGTCGTGCGGCGGCATCGAGGCGAATGCGGGCAATCGACGGTGGAGGCGGCGGTCGCATTGCCGGTGGTCTTTCTACTCGTGCTTCTGCTCGTGCAGCCGGGCATTGTGCTTTACGACCGCATGGTTATGGCGGGTGCCGCCGCCGAGGGCTGCCGTCTTCTGGCGACCGGCGATGGCGATGCGGCGGCGTGCGAAGACTACGTGCGCCGTCGCTTGGGCGCGGTGCCCCAGGCGGACCTTTTCCATGTGCACAGCACGGGCTGCACCTGGGAGGTGCTCTGCGAGGGAGGAGGCGCCTCCGATGTCTCGAGGGTGACCATACGCACCGAGGTGAGGCCCTTGCCCCTGCTGGACGGGGGAGCCGTGCTGCTCGGCTTGGTGAATGAACGAGGAAATTTGACCGTAGAGGTATCGGTATCTGCTCCGACGCGCGCCGAGTGGGCCCAGAGCTCGCTCGGCGGAGCGAGTCCTAACGGAAAGGCGGGTGAATGGCGTGATGATGCTTGAATCGGTGTTCAAGGACGAGAGGGGGTCCACCACGGCCGGTATGGCGGTAGCGCTCCTTGTCGCTCTGTCGCTTCTCTTCTCGTCGGCCCAGATCTACCGCGTCCATTCTGCTTGCGCCGAAGTGCAGGAAGTGGCTGATGCGGCGGCGCTCGCCGCAGAGAATCCGGTGGCCGAGTTCATGGTCGCTGTGCGGGTGGCCGATGCCGCCGTGCTCTCGTTAACGCTTCTGGGGGACGTCGCCTATGGCGCGGGGGTCGTCACGCTGTGCGTGCCGCCCGCGGCCGAGCTGGGTGCTCAGCTGATCTCGGCTGGGCAGAAGATTCTCCAGGCGCGAGATGCGTTTTCCGAGCGCGCCTGCGAGGGGCTGGAAGCATTGCAGAGGGCGCTGCCGTTCCTCGCCGCGGCCAATGCCGCCGCCGTGGCTGCCTCCAACGGCAGAAGCGCGGGTGAGTACGCTGCCCTCGCTCTGCTTCTTCCAGGCGAAGGCGCGCCCATTGGCACGGGTGCGAGCGCCGCCGAGGACGCGATGGAGGAGGCTGTGGAAAGCGGCAAGGACGAGCTTGCCGAGGCGGCTTCTCGAGCCGAGGAGGCTGCTCGCGCTGCCGAGGAGGCCAAGGCCCGGGGTTTCGCCCGCGACTGTGGCGATAATCCGTCCTACTGCCTCTACGAGCGGGCCGCGCACCTCGCGGGACTCGAGGGCGGAGACAATCCGCTGTATACCTCGGTGGACAGCTGGTCGTTCTCGGTGCCTTTGGAGCGAGCGCGCGCCTACTATCGGGAACGCTTGCTCGGCGAGCGTCCGGCGTCGGATTCTGCCAAGGACCAGGCGCGCTGCGTGCTGCGCAAGCAGTTCTACGCCCACGCCATCCGCGAGCTGCGGGAGGCCTATGTCCACGAGACCGCGGACAGCTTCTCGGCTTCGTTCCCCCGCTTTCCGCGCAACACCGAGCAGATGCGGGCGACGCGGTTGTACACCGAGCCCGCTTACCCGGTGACCATCGAGGACGAGCTGCCGGTGATGCACGCTTGGGACGGTTGCCCAGAGGCGGGACTGGTGGATTACTACGGCTCGGTGCGGACGCTCGAGAGCGGCGTCTTCGAAACCTGCTCCGCTTGCGGCTTCACCGCTGAGGCGTTAGGGGCCGTGGCCTCGGCGTCTACCGCCATCGACAACGGCTTCGAGTATCACTACGATGCCATCGCCCAAGCGGCGGCCGACTATCAGAAGGCGTGGGCCGACAAAGCGCCCCTCAACCGTGCAGCGAAGCGAGGCGCCCAGGATTTGCTCGATAAGGTGCTGAAAGCGCTTGGAGAGGCGAAGAATTTTCGCATCACGGCCGATCCTCCTGGCGCTGCGGGCTGCATCGTGCTGACCTTGGCGCTGGGGGAGGGCAATCCAGGTGCTTTCGAGAGCGCCTTTGCTCCGACGGGCGCCTTGGGGACGCGCGCCGCTGTTTCGGCGTCGACGCTTCTGCGCGATGAGGACGAAGACGCATCGGTTGTTGCCGACTTGCTCGACGGGCTCGCCGCCGAAGGCGCGTCTGTGGCCGGCGTGGGCGGGGTGGTGCTCGATGGCTGGGACGCTATGCTTGATGCCTACGGGCAAGGGGCCGAGGGGCTTGCGAGCGGACTGGAGTCTCTGTTGGCGGGAGTACCCCTCGTTGGACCGACGGGCTTGGGCGATTGGGCGGCGGATACGTTTCGCGCGGGCCTCGAGACGGTGGGCCTCGATCCCGCCGATACCGCCCCGCTCAAGCCTGTGCTTGCGAGCACCGAGGCTGTTGCCCGGGCTGGCGGCGGCGAGTATGCGTCGCGCTATCTCGCGTTGCGCAGTCAGGCTTTGGCCGACCCCACGTCTTCGGGCGATGTCTTGGGGCTGCTCGCCGATCGCGTGAGCGACGAGGCCTATCGTCGGCTTTCCGAGGCCGAGGTGACCATTGCCGTCATAGACATCCCTCTAACGGGAACCTCGATTCCCCTGACGATAACGCTGCCGCCGGCGGTAGCCGAGGGGGCGGCGGGGTTGGTGGATCGGGCTTTCGACGCCCTTCGCGCGGCTACGGGCGAGTCACAGTCGCTGCAAAGGTGGGAATAGCCATGGCCTGGGCGAGAAAGCTTCGTGAGAGGCGGGGACAGGCGACCGTCGAACTCGCCGTGGTGCTGCCCGTTGCCATCATCGTGGCGGTGATCGTTGTGAACGCGCTCTCGTTTTTCGGGACGTGTGCCTCGTTCGACCGGGTGGCCCGCCAGACAGTCTGCGCCTATGCCGCGGCTCCGGCGGTTGCGGGCGATACGGCGGGACCAGCGGATGTCGCCTGTGCGGTAGAGGCGGAGCTGCAAAGGTCCTTCGAGACGAGCAATGTTGATGTGAGCGTGACGGTTCGAGGCACCTCGCTGGGGTTTCAGCGCTATACCGCCCGCATCGAGTATGCCCCGACGTTGTTCGGCTTGGGCTTGCGCGACGAGGTGTTCGGCGTGATGCTGCCTCGCCTGTCCCACGAGGCGCATATGACGGTGGACGCCTATCGACCGGGGGTGCTGTTCTTATGACCCTGGAAGATACGGTGGACCGCCATCGGCTGGGACGCGCTTGCCTGCTGGTCGTGGTGCCGCTTTTGGCGATTGCGCTGTGGGGCCCGATTGCCGAGCCTGAGGGCGGCGAAGAGCCGCTGTCCGCCGAGGCGTGTCTTCGCCAAGAGGGAGAGGCGCCTGCCTGGTTTGTCGAAGAAGTGCTGGATGTGGGCGGGACGCAGGAGCTGAGGGCCAATGGGGACTGGTCGGTCGTCTCCTTTGTTGCCGAGGGAGAGCGCTGCGCGGTTGCCTCGACGCTTGCGGCCGATATGGAATCGCGAGGTTGGATGTTGATGGAGAGCGGCCAGGAAGGCGTGCTCACAGGAGTAAAGGAAGGGGGCCGGTGCCCATGGATGGCCTTAAGCTGCACCGAGGTGGGCGAAATGGTGTGCGTAGTAGTGCAAGTGCCCGCACCTGCATCGTAGAGGATGGGGCGAGCGCGCCTTTCGGAGGCGTGTGGGTGGTGGCCGACCGGCCGCTTGCGCGATTGCGCGGTTTGGCGGGGCGGGCGCCCGATAAGACGGTCATGGCCTTTCCCCGCTGCCGCGATGTGCACACGATGACGATGCGCTACCCGCTGGATGTGGCCTTTCTCGACCGCGCGGGCATTGTTGTGGAGGTGCGTCGCTTCGTGCTGCCCGGTATGCGCCTGAGCAACCGACGGGCTTCGGGGGTCGTCGAGCGCTTCTATCAGCCGGGACCATGGTTCGTCCGCGGCGACAGGTGCCGCATGGAAGGTTCAAGCGCAAAAAGGCCGATTCGGCGGAAAAGGAGAAGAGCATGAAAGTTTGTCCCGTTTGCGAAAGTGCGCTGTTCGATGACATGGAGACCTGTTTCGGGTGCCTGTACCGTTTTGGAAGCGATCCGGCTCTTGAGGCGGCCCGTGCATCGACGGCGGTGCTGTGGCCGCACACGCGCGAAGCCGGCGCTTCGTGCTCTCCCGTATGCTGTCCGGAGACGCCGTCAGCAAGCGGCGGCGCGGGCGGAGGCGATGCGGGTGGCGGGGGTCGCTTCGGCGGTGCGGACGGTACGGGCGGCGCCCATAGCGCTGGTGACGGTGGGAGAGATGATGGGGGCGACGACGGAGGCGGAGGAGATGACGGGCGCGATACGCGGGAGATGGTTGTGCCGGGATGGCGCTTGCGCGTTCGCGCCGAAGGCCCGCTGGGCCAGGCCGGCGCGCTGACTATAGAAATAGAGCCGGCCCCCGGAGGAGCTGGCTCCCATGAGCGTCAAGGGGAGCTGCGTGCTTAACGGGTCATTTCGGCGAAGAGGCGCTCGGCCTCTGTGGCGAGATGCTTCTCGATGGCCAGATAGGCGTCGAGAAGGCGATTGCCGTCCTCGGTGAGCGTGGAGCCGTGCGCGCCATCGCGCAGCAGAAGCTGGACCCCAAGGGTCTCTTCGGTGTCCTTGATGATGCGCCAGGCCTTGCTGTAGGCCATGCGCATGGCCTTTGCCGCAGCGTTGAGCGAGCCGTTCTCGCGAACGCCGAGGCACAGCTTTGCGATGCCCGGACCGAAAGCGGATTTCTCCTCTGCCGAGGCGTTCTCCACGGTAAGGCGGACGGTGACGGAGAGTTTCTGCAGCTGGCCCATGGTGGCATCGGTTCCGTTCTGGGAGGCCTAGCGGGAAAGGAACGCCTCGGTGGCGCTCTCGATGGCCTCGACGTCGTTGTCGATTACTTCGGTAAATCGTACCTGCATCTCGTCCAGGTTGGCAAGTCCGGCGGGAATATGGCGCTTTCCCGTTTCCTCGGCGATGCGGCGGTTGAGCTCGCAACCGGTGAGCGACGCCACCTCGGCGGGAAGGGCCTCGTGGGGCTCGATGCCGTGCAGGGCGCGGTAGACGTTGTCGCCGAATTTGGCCCAATGGGCCGTGGAGGCGACGAGTACGGGGTTCTCGCCGCGTAGGTTCTGCGCAGCGGCGAAGGCCACGGCGGTGTGCGGGTCCAGCAGGTAGTCGTACTCGTCCAGCACCGTGCGGATGGTGGCCAGGCATGTGACGTTGTCCACCGAATCGGCGCTGAAGTTCTCGCGTACGCGACAGAACGTCTCTTCGTCGACGCGGAAGCAGCGCCTCTCGTTGAGATCGACCATCCACTGGCGGATAGCCTCGGCGTTGCGGCCCGTCAGCTCGAACAGCTGACGCTCGAGGTTCGAAGAGACGAGGATGTCCATGGAAGGGGAGGAGGTGAGAATAAACTCCCGGTCGGAGATGTCGTAGGTGCCGGTGTTGATGAAGTCGGTGAGAACGCGGTTGTCGTTGCTCGCGCACAGCAGCATGTCGATGGGCACGCCGACCTGCTTGGCGTACCAGGCGGCGAGGATGTTGCCGAAGTTGCCCGTGGGCACGCAGACGTCAATCTCGCGGCCGGCCTCGATCTTGCCCGTGGCCACGAGCTCCGCATAGCTGGAGATGTAGTAGACGACCTGGGGAAGCAGGCGTCCCCAGTTGATGGAGTTCGCGCTGGACAGAGCGATGGCGTGTTCGCCGAGCAGCTTTTCGGCGAAGGTCTCGTCGGCAAACGTGCGCTTGACGCCGGTCTGGCAATCGTCGAAGTTGCCGCGCACGGCCCACACCTGCACGTTATCGCCGGTCGTGGTGACCATCTGCTTGCGCTGGATGTCGCTCACGCCGCCGTCGGGGAACAGCACGCCGATGGAGACGCCGTCGACGCCCTTGAATCCCTCGAGGGCCGCCTTGCCGGTGTCGCCGGATGTGGCTACAAGAATCATGAACTCGTGGTCGAGCTCGCCCTTCTTACGCAGCTGGGCGGCGCTGGCGGAGAAGAAATGGGGCAGGCACTGCAGGGCCATGTCCTTGAAGGCGCTCGTCGGCCCGTGCCACAGCTCCAGGATGTGGGTGTTCTCGTCCAGCGAGGTGATGGGGCAGATGGCCGCATCATCGAAGTTGTCGCCGTAGGCGCGCCCCATGAGCTCGTCGATGACCTCGTCGGGCAAATCGATGTTGAAGGCCTTGTACACGGCGGCCGCGCGTTCGGCATAGGGAAGCTTCGCGAGGGCGACGATGTCCTCGAGCGAGAGGGAGGGGAGCTCTTGAGGAACGTACAGGCCGCCGCCTGCGGCCAGTCCGTCCACCACGGCCTCGGTGAAGGGGATCGGCTCGCCAGTGGCTCCGCGGGTATCGATATAGAGGTTCTGGCCGAACGCTTCGGCCCGGTCGGTGCGCTGTGCCATGGGTCTCCTTCTCTGAAAGACGTTATCGGGCCAAGAATACCACGGCGGCTGCCGCACTCGTTCCGTAGTTGAGGCGAACGACGGGCAATGGGGGAGGAAAGAGCCCCGCGGTCTTCCGCTCCCGCCTTGCGCAAAAGGGTGTGCCTGCCCCGCCTCGTTCCCGCCAGCGAAGCCCCGGTGGCGCAGCCGTTCGCAAGAAAGTATGAAAAAGTTAACTTCTACGGGTTTACATAAGCTAACTTTGTCTTACAATACATTGTTGCATGCATCTAACTTTGATGGGAGTCGCAATGAGCCAAGCAATGGTTGTAGGAGGCGCCCGCTGCCACGCCGACAGCGTCGGAGCCACGTGCCAGCCGATGCCGCTCGCGTTTCTGCGGAGCGGCGACGCGGCGAAAGTCGTCCGCGTGCGCGGGAAGGGCGAGGTGCATCATCATCTCGAGAATCTGGGGTTCGTCGAGGGTGCGCCCGTGTCTGTCCTTTCCGAGCAGGCGGGGAACATTATCGTGCAGATCAAGGGGGCGAGCGTGGCCCTCGATCGCAGCGTGGCATCGAAGATCATCGTCGCCTAAGGCAACCTGCTTGACGAGGCGAGAGCGGCCACCCGCCGCCCGAAGGCGGCGGGTGGCCGCGTCTCCCGTCGCGTCCGTTTCAGAGGAACACAGAAAGGAAGGACTATGGCCGAGGACAAGACCCTGCGCGATGTGGCCGTGGGCCAGTCGGCTACCGTGCGCCGCCTGGTAGGCGAGGGCGCTGTGAAGCGCCGCATCATGGACATGGGCATCACGAAGGGCACCGAGGTGTTCGTGCGCAAGGTGGCCCCCTTGGGCGATCCCATCGAGGTGACCGTTCGCGGGTTTGAGCTCTCGCTTCGCAAGGACGAAGCGGAGAACGTGCTCGTCTCCTAAAGCGAGCACGCTTCAAGGGGACCCGCCGCCGGCAGGCGGATGGTCCTGTGCGCCGCGGGCGCATTTTTTCTCCCTTACAGTTAGTCAAAACTAACTTTAAAGCAGAACGAAGGGCGCTTGGGAGAGCGCATGAGAGCCGCCTTCGGGAAAGGCGGCGTTTTGGAGAAGGAAAGGCTGATCATGGCAATCAACATCGCCCTTGCCGGCAATCCCAATTGCGGCAAGACGACCATGTTCAACGATCTGACCGGCGCGAACCAGTACGTGGGAAACTGGCCCGGCGTGACCGTTGAGAAGAAGGAAGGCCCCTGGCGGCACGACAGGTCGGTGACCATCACCGACCTGCCCGGCGTGTACTCGCTGTCGCCCTACACCCCCGAGGAGATCGTCACGCGCGACTACCTCATGAGCGGTAAGCCCGATGTCGTGGTGAACCTGGTGGACGCCACCAACCTCGAGCGCAACCTGTATCTCACCACCCAGATCATTGATTTGGGCATCCCGGTGGTCATCGCCTTGAACATGATGGACCTCGTGGAGAAGAACGGCGACGCCATCGACGTGGCCGGTCTCTCTAAGCGCCTGGGCTGCCCCATCGTGGAGACGTCCGCCCTCAAGGGCCGCGGCACCGCCGAGGTCATCGAGGCCGCCAAGAAGGCCGCCGAGAAGGGCTGCGCCCCGGCAGCCACCCTGCGCTTCTCCGCTCCCGTGGAGGAGGGCCTCGCCCGCATCATCGACATCGCCGGTGAGCGCATCGCCGCCCGCTATGCCCGTTGGTACGCCGTCAAGCTCTTCGAAGGTGAGCAGCTCACCGTGGACAAGCTGGATCTGCCGGCCGCCGAGCTCTCGAACATCGCCGCCATCCGCGACGCCGTGGAGAACGCCGAGGACGACGACGCCGAGTCCATCATCACCAACGAGCGCTACGACAACATCGCCGCCGTGTGCGATGCCTGCGTGAAGAAGTCGCCGAAGGCCGAGACCACCACCCAGAAGATCGACCGCGTGGTCACCAACCGCATCCTCGGCATTCCGATCTTCGTCATCATCATGTTCCTCGTGTACTACATCTCGGTGTCCACCGTGGGCACGCTCGTGACCGACTGGGCCAACGACGGCCTGTTCGGCGACGGCTGGCTCTACACCGGCACCGAGCAGTACGACGCGGCCGTCGAGGAGTTCGAGGGTATCCTGGAGACCGACGAGGGCGTGGCCGCCTTCGAGGCCGGCGAGCTGGAAGAGCCCGACCCGGCCGCCTTCGGCGTCTACGTGCCCGGCGTGCCCGCCGTGGTGGGCGGCTGGCTCGAAGCCGCCGGCGCCGCGCCCTGGGTGCAGTCGCTCGTCCTGGACGGCATCATCGCCGGCGTGGGCGCCGTCATCGGCTTCATCCCGCAGTTGATCGTGCTGTTCATCCTGCTCGGCTTTTTGGAGGGCTGCGGATACATGGCCCGCGTCGCCTTCATCATGGACCGCATCTTCCGCCGCTTCGGCTTGTCCGGCAAGTCCTTCATCCCGATGCTCATCGCGTCTGGCTGCGGCGTGCCCGCGGTCATGGCCACCAAGACCATCGAGAACGAGAAGGACCGCCGCATGACTATCATGACCGCCACGATGATTCCCTGCGGTGCCAAGCTGCCCATCATCGCGCTCGTGTTCGGCGCGCTTGCCGGCGGCGACTACGAGGCCACCTGGTGGGTCGCTCCGGTGTTCTACTTCCTGGGCCTGGCCGCCATCATCCTGTCCTGCATCATCCTGAAGAAGTTCCGCGCCTTCGCCGGCGAGGTGGCCCCCTTCATCATGGAGCTGCCCCAGTACCATCTGCCCACGGTGAAGAACGTGCTGCTGTCCATGTGGGAGCGCGTGCGCAGCTATGTGGTGAAGGCCGGCACCATCATCTTTTTGTCCTCCATGGTCATCTGGTTCCTGCTGAACTTCGGCTTTTACGAGGGCGCCTTCGGCCTGCTTGATCCCGAGATGGACGACTACATCCAGTACAGCCTCATGGCCGGTCTGGGCAATCTGCTCGCTTGGATCTTCGTGCCGCTCGGCTTCGGGAATTGGGAGTCTACCGTCACCTCCATCACGGGCCTCGTGGCCAAGGAGAACGTCGTGGCCACCGTGGGCGTCATCACGAGCCTCGGCGAAGTGGGCGAGACCGACCCGAGCCTGTGGGCGTCCTTCGCCGCCATGCTCGGCGGCAGCAGCGCCGCGATCATGGCCTTCTGCGCCTTCAACTTGCTGTGCGCTCCCTGCTTCGCCGCCATCGGCACCATCCGCCGTCAGATGATGTCCGCGAAGTGGACCTGGGCCGCCATCGGCTACATGTGCGCCTTCGCGTGGTGCGTGGGCCTCATGCTTTACCAGTTCGTCGGCCTGGCCACCGGCGAGGTCGTCTTCAACCCCTTCACGGTTCTCGCCATCGTGGTGGCCGCCGGCATGCTCTTCCTGCTGTTCCGTCCCGCCGCCGCGCCGAAGGCCGCTGCCGCGCTCAAGCCGGCGGGCAAGAGCGCTTAAGTTCGATAGGAGGGCTCATGCAAGAGCTTGCCTTTAACGCGCCAACGGTCGTTATCCTGCTGGTCATCCTCGGTTTGGCCGCACTTGCTATCCGTCGCATGACGCGCCGCGGCCTGTGCGATTGCGGCGACCACTGCGGCGATGGAGAACGAGGCTGCGCCGGCTGCTCGCACTGCGCTGCGGCGGCGCATGATGGCGCGGAGCCGTCCCAAGACGGCCAGGGCGATCCGCCGTGCTGCCAAGCGGCGCAGCGCATGACGAGGGCCGCCCTCGCCGCGGCTCATAACGGCTCTTAAACCGTTTGGCGAAGACAATGTGAAAGAGGCTCGGAACTTTCGGCTCCGAGCCTCTTTTTGTCGGCGGGGCCGTGCTATGATGTTCGAACTTGTTCGATAAGGAGTAAGCTGTGGTTAAGACATCCATGTCCCACGAGGATTACCTCGAGGCCATCGTCATGCTGGGAGGCACGACCGATGTCCCCGTGCGCTCGGTGGACGTGGCCAACAAGCTGGGTGTCTCCAAGGCGTCGGTGAACAAGGCCATCTCCTCCCTCAAGGAGCAGGAGCTGGTCGTGCAGCCGCACTACGGCGATATCACGCTGACCGAGGCGGGCTATGCCTACGGTCGGTCGGTGTTCGACCGCCACCGCATGCTGTTCGACTTCCTCACCAAGGCCGTCGGAATAGATCCCGAGGTTGCGGAGGCCGAGGCCTGCCAGATGGAGCACGCCATCAGCGATGCCTCCTTCGAGAAATGGGGCGCTTTCGTCCGAAGTCTCGACTTATGAGCAAGGGGCGCTTGCGCCCGACAGAACTGAACGCTTTCGACTGACTACCTGCACTAGAAACGAACCCCGGCAGCGAAAGGAACCCGAGAACTCCCGTGCCACGACAGGCTAATATCGTATCTTTCGACGCAGCGCGCCGCGCCGCCTCGGGCCGTCGTGGGTCCGCAGGGGCCGCCCCGTCGCGTCGCCATACGATGGACGGGGCGGGCTTCGCGCGGCAGGGGAGCGCTTCGGGCGGGCGGACCCATGCCGGCCGCTTCGCCGATGACCCCGATTTCGAAGTGGCGGTGACGAGCCGGCCTCGCGGGTCCCGGCGCACGGCGCCCGCGGGTCGCACGGCGGGCGCAGGCGGCGGTGCTACGGCGAATTCCCGAGCCGCGGCAAGCAATCGTGCGGCAGCCGGCCGCTCTTCGACTCGCTCGGCGGCGCCCTATGCGCCGCTTTCCGTGCGCGATGCCCACCGCGGGCCCTCTTCCCTGGAATCGCGCGGGGCCCTGCGCGGGGTCGAGCCCGATGATACCGAGCTGGACGCCCCCTTGGGCCCGGTCGGTCGCCTGACCTCGAAGTTCGGCAAGAAGCGCCGCCAGCGCGCCAAGGAGCGCGCCGGGCGCGCCTATTATCAGCAGTACGAGGCGGGCAAGCCCTCCGAGGCCTCGCAGGGCGGTCCGCGCGCCGCGGTGTACAAAGGCGAGATGGGTGCCTCGCACAAGCGCTCGTCCCGCATGCAGCAGAAAAGCTCCGCTCGCAGCGAGCGCTTCAAGGCGCCGAGCGACAAGCGCCCCTTCTTCACGCGCGCCCCGTTCGTCGTCGCCTGCGCCACGGCGCTGTGCCTGGCGTTTGGCGCGGTGTTCCTGTACGCGCCGGCCCAGCAGCTCTACATCGATATTCGCGAGCGCGACCGTCTGGCCGCCGAGTACGCCGCGGTAGTCGATCGCAACGCTGCCATTGAAGCCCAGGTGAACGCGCTTTCCACCGATGCCGGCATTGAGGATGCGGCCCGCACGCAGCTCGGCTGGGTGCGCGAGGGCGAGCACGCCGTCTCGGTGGGCGGCCTTGCCGAGGCGGAGGAAGCCTCCGCCTTTCGCGGCAACATCGTCTCCGAGGACATTGTTGCCGCCGACACTTGGTATTCCGACCTGCTCGATCCCATCTTTGGAGTGGAATGATGCCTTACGCTGACGGTCGCTATGCGGCCCTCGATATCGGAACGGTTACCTGCCGCCTGCTCGTGGCCGACGTAGAAGACGGGCGCATTGTCGACCTTGCCAAGGAGTACGCCATCACCGACCTCGGCGTGGGCGTGGATGCCACGGGCCGCCTGTCTCAAGAGGCCGTCGACCGCGTGCTTTCCACGGTGGACGGCTACTTGGCAGTGCTCGCTCGCTTCGATACCGCAGATCGTCCGGTGAAGCGGCTTCCCGCCATGGCCACCTCTGCGTCGCGCGATGCGGAAAACGGCCCGGACTTCGTGCGCCAGCTCGCCGAGCACGGCGTAGAGCTGGCCGTCATTCCCGGCCAGCGCGAGGCCCAGCTCACCTTTATGGGCGCTTCCAGCGATTTTCCCGGCGAGAACCTGCTTGTGGTGGATATTGGTGGGGGCTCTACGGAAGTGGTGGCCGGCCGTTTCGGCGAAGATCCTGTTGCCTCCCACTCTTTCAACATCGGCTGTCGTCGCGTGACGGAGCGCTTCTTCCGCAGCGACCCGCCGACGTTGCAGCAGCTGGCGGCCGCTCGCGAGTGGATTCGCGAGACCATGGCCCCGTATTTCGAAAACCTCGCCGCTCGGGGCTTCGTCATCGAGCGGGTAGTGGCTGTGGCCGGCACGGCTACCAGCGTCGTGAGCATCCGGGAAGCCATGGAGAGCTACGATTCTTCACGCGTGCACAGAGCGCAGGTGAGCGACGGGCAGCTGCGCGCCATCGAGGAGCGCCTGGCTGCCGAGACGCTGGAGGAGCGCAAGGCCACCGTGGGCCTCGATCCGAAGCGCGCCGGCGTCATTGTGGCCGGGCTCGTTATTCTGGAAGAGGTGCTCGGTCTGGCTCGGGCCACCAGCTACACCGCCAGCGAATCCGACATCCTCCATGGCATGATTTACGAGGCTGCGCGCGTTTGACGTTCGCCTCGTATTAGGATGACGTCTTATCTGGGAAAAGAAAGATGGTAGGGGCGGTGGGACTCGAACCCACAATCCGAAGAGGCGGATTTTAAGTCCGCTGCGTATGCCAATTCCGCCACGCCCCCGAATAAGAAGACCGCGCGCTTGCGCGGTCTCAGCATGATACCACGATTGCGCGATTAGCGGGCCATGACGCAGCGCACGTGCTGGTTGTCGGCGCAGCATGTTTGCAGCGTGATCGTTTCGCCCATAGGAGCGATGCGTCCCTCGTAAACGAAGTAGTTCGAGCCATTGGGCAGGATGAGCGTGTCGAAGACGTGGTAAGTGCGCGAAGCTCCGGAGTCGTCGAAAACGGTGATCTTGTCGCCAAGCTCAAGGTCCATCACGCGGGCGAACACTCCGGGGTTGTGCCCGATGAAGTACGTGTTGGCGTTGTCGGTCACCCGCCCGGTGCCGACCCAGGTGCTCGCGTAGCCGTTGGGCGCCGTAATGTCAGCAGGGCCGCCCTGTTGGAAGGGGACCTCCTCGCCAAGGAAGCAGAGCAAGTTCGCGGGTGCCGGCTTGGCGGCCGCTGTTGTCTCGGTTGTGGGCACCACATCACCGGCGATGGCGTGCTCGGCATCGGGGGCCGTGCGGACGGCCTCTTTGGCGGCCTCCTCCTGGGCCGCGCGGCTGGCGGCCACCTCTTCGGCGTAGCGCGCGCCTTCCTCGTTCAGGGTGCTCAGCAGCTGCTGCTCGGCCTCGGCGTCGCTGCGGCGCGCCTCTTCCAGCGCCTTTTCCGTGAGAATGTCTTGGCTCGATTCGCTGATGCGGTGAGAGAAAATCCAGAGCGCGTCGCAAATGCCTGAGGACACAGAGCGGTTCGTGGCGGGCGCGGGGGCCGGCTCGGCATAGGCGGCCGGCTCCGTGGCCAGAAGCGCCGAGAGCAGAAGGCACGCCGCCAGAACCAGGGCCGATATCCTGGTCGTTTTCCGCGACTTGATGAAAGAGGGGACGTTCACGTTCCCAAGGCCCCTTCCGGTCATTCTTGCGTGTTGCGCCACGGGCGCCAAAGACGATAAGACTGAGTGCGCGCCCGAATCATAGTGCCCCTACTTTATCGACTTCCCGTCAAAATATCCACCCTCAATTGCGGCAGAAAAGCGGTTTGGGGGAGGTAAAACGGGGTTAGCGTTTACGAAAACTCGGCTCTCATAAAGCGGCTCTTAATTTCCTGTTAATCAAAAGCTTAGGCGAAAGTTAGCGTCTCTGTGCCCGGTTCGGGGTTACTATTGGAACTTGGAGAGGTCTGGCGGAGCGGCGTCGAGAGGGGGCGGTCGTGAAAATTCGCAATATCAGCTTGCGGGTCATCTTGATTCTCGTGCTTACCGTTGTTTTCGTCGTTGCCACTATCGGCTTTACGATCTTCGACATTCGTATCCAGACCGAGAATATGGAAGACTCCCTCACCGAAGAGGCGCGCACGTTTGCTCGCGAGATGGACGCCGTCTGGCAGTTCATGGATAACTCCCAGTACACCATCAACAACACCACGGACGGAACCTACGAGTTCAAAGGTCTTCACTGTGCCATTGTGGGCAAAAGCGTGGGTGCTATTTTTTCGGCGGGTAACAACTATGCCATTCGCTATACGAATTCTGAACCTCGACGTGCTCAGGACAAGCCCGATGCCTTCGAATCTGAGGCTCTTGCGCTGTTCAACGAGAGCTCAGAGGTGCGCGAGCTATCGCGTATCGTGGGAAATGATCCCGAAGACGTCAACCGTGCGCGCACATCCGCTGATACCGGCGCCGCTCAGTTCCGTTATGTTCAAGCGCTGAGCGTCAACGAGAGCTGTTTGGAATGCCATGGAGAGCCGGTGGGCGAAATCGATATCACAGGATTCGAAAAAGAAGGGTGGACGCTTGACTCTATTGGCGGAGCAATAAGCATCGTCATTCCGCTGGAGCAGCAGTATCAGGCTTTAAGGGATAACGTGATTCGCGACGTATCGTTCTTCCTTCTGCTGGCGACGTTCATCGGTGTGGTGGTTTTCGGCCTTATGACCGTGTTTGTCCTCAGGCCGCTTGAGTCGATGAAGCGTGCGTTTGGCGAAGTGGGGGCGGGGCGACTGAGTCAGTCCATGGACAATGCGGGAACGGCTCGCGAAGTTGCAAGCCTTATCGACCGCTTTAATGCCATGGCGCAGGAGCTGCGCGTCACCTATGAGGGGCTTGAGGACCAAGTGACCGAGCGCACGCTCGATTTGCGTCGTGCCAACGAAGAGCTGGCCGCCCAGCGCGACAGTCTGGAGGTACTCAGCGCCCAGCTAGCCAAAGAGTCGCAGGTGAAGACCGACTTGCTGTCTATGGTGAACCATGAGTTGCGCACGCCGCTCACTTCCATCATCACCTTGGCCCAAATCGCGCTCGATTCCGGCAACGCCGACGTGGAAGAGCGCAAGAGTTGGGAAGAGGTGCGCAAGTCCAGCTCGGTACTGCTCGGCATGATCAACAACATGCTCGATATCGCCCGCTCCGATGCCGGGTCGATGGCGGTCAGTAGCGAAATCATGGATCTGGGAGATATCATCGCAACAGCCCAGGGAACGCTCGGTCCGTTGGCCATCAACGCCCGCGTGACTCTTAAGACCAGCGTGGCCCCTGACGTGCCGCTCGTCTACGGCGATTTCGAGAAAATGCAGCGTATTTTGGAGAACCTCGGTACCAATGCGGTGAAGTTCACTGCCTCGGGCGGTGTTGTGGCGCTGTCTGTTTCGGTAGAGGCAGAGACGGAGGATGTGCTCGTGCAGGTGTCGGACAACGGCATCGGTATCGCGGAAGAGGACCAGGAGCGCATCTTCGAGCGTTTCTTCCAGGTCGACAGTTCGACCACACGCATTTATGGCGGCAGCGGCTTGGGGCTTGCCCTTGTGCGCGAGTATGCTGTGGCGCAGGGTTTCGGCATTTCAGTGGAAAGCGAGTTAGGCGAGGGAAGCACGTTTACCGTGCGCATACCCAAGGCGGATACCGTGGATTTCAGCGAGGAAGACGAGTAGAGGGCGCGAAGGAGGAGCAGCATGTACAAGGTAATGCTCATCGATGACGAGGAAAGCCTGCATGTGTCTATCGAGAAGCTGTTGACCCACGCAGGCTACGAGTACTGCGGTGCTCGCGATGCAGAAAGCGGGTTGGAGATGCTCGCGACGGAAAAACCCGATCTGGTGCTGCTCGACGTCATGCTGCCCGGCATGAACGGCTTCGATTTATGCACGCGCATTCGCTCGGAGGGCCGACGCGTTCCCATCATCTTTCTCTCGGCAAAGACCGACATCGTGGACAAGTCCATTGGGTTTCGCGCGGGGGGCGACGACTACGTCACCAAGCCCTTCGAGGCTACCGAGCTGCTACTGCGCATCGAGGCTCACATCCGTCGCAATAAGGACACTATGGAGTTCGCGCGGTGCATCAACCGCGACGGGGCGGTGACCATTGGGGATTTGGAGGTGCGCTTTGGCGAGTATCAGGTGCTCGTCCACGGTGAGCCGGCGAACCTGACTACCAAGGAGTTCGAGATTGTGGCGTTCTTAGCCCAGCGCCCGGGCAAAGTGTTCACTCGCAGCCAAATTCAGGAGTATATCTGGGGCGAGGGCGAGGCCGATGTGCGCAGCAATTCCATCACCGTGTTCGTCCGCAAGATTCGCGAGAAGATAGAGGAGAACCCCAGCGAACCGAAGTACTTGCTCACCGTTCAGCGCGTGGGCTACAAGATGGCCGATGGGCTGGGATAGGCGAGGACCATGGTCTTCGCCAAATCATAAAATAAAACATCGCCAAATCCTAAAACAGATAAGAGCCAGATACTAAAATGAGACATCGCCAAATCCTAAAACGTCCTGTATAATTGAGGAGAATAGAAAGGACGGCAATGACTGGCGACAGCTATACTTATCTCCCTCGATTGACCGACCGCTTGCTGCGGGAGAAGCTGGCCGGCATTTCGGCCGTTCTCGTTCGCGGACCGAAGTGGACGGGAAAGACGTCCTCGTGCGAGCAGTTGGCGAAAAGCGCGCTGCTTCTTCGCGATCCGGATGTCTATGTGCGCTCCATGGACGCCATGGCCGTGCAGCCGTCGCTGCTCTTGCGGGGGGACCGCCCTCGCCTCATTGACGAATGGCAATTAGCGCCGGCTCTGTGGGACGCCGTGATTAGCGAGGCCGACAAAGCCAAGGGCCAGGCTTCCCAGTTTCTGCTTACCGGGTCGGCAACGCCGGTGGATACGGCGCAGCTGAGGCACACGGGCACGGGGAGAATTGCGCGCATCACCATGGAGACCATGACCTTGGAGGAGTCGAACGAGAGCAGCAAGGAGGTGTCGCTCACCGCTCTTTTCGAGGGGGCGAAGGCGGAGGGCGCAAGCTCGCTGTCCGTGGAGGACTACGCGCGGCTCATCTGTCGCGGAGGATGGCCCGCCGTGATAACGGGACGGTCGTCGGGCGAGCTGGCGCAAGACTACATCGACGCCCTCTGCGAATCGGATATGACAGAGGCGGTGGGCGCGGAGCTCGATCCTGTCCGCGCCCAAGCGCTCATCAGGTCGCTGGCGCGCAATTCGGCCCAGGAGGCCAACAATGCCACGCTGTTGGAGGATGTGCGCAACGCGGGCGTGGGTATGAGCGATCCGACGTTGCGCACGTACCTCAACGCACTGCGTCGTTTGTCCGTGCTGGAAGAGGTGAAGGCCTGGGCGCCCACCTTGCGATCTCGGACGCCTTTGCGCTCTACCTCGGTGCGTCATCTATGTGATCCCTCCATTGCGGCGGCGGCTCTTGAGACGAGCCCCGACGGGTTGTTGAGCGATCTGGCTACCATGGGCTTCCTCTTCGAATCGCTCTGCGTACGCGACTTGCGCGTGTATGCTCGGCTTTTGGGAGGGGATGTGTACCATTACCGCGACAAGGGCGGCTTGGAGGCCGATGCGATCATCCGGCTGCGCGATGGCCGTTGGGCGGCTATCGAGGTGAAACTCGGCGGCGAAGCGCGCATC
The DNA here is from genome assembly GCF_035830635.1 of Adlercreutzia shanghongiae. Classification (NCBI taxonomy): domain Bacteria; kingdom Bacillati; phylum Actinomycetota; class Coriobacteriia; order Eggerthellales; family Eggerthellaceae; genus Adlercreutzia; species Adlercreutzia shanghongiae. Next base: position 81,621 of record NZ_JAYMFI010000015.1, read on the forward strand.
GAAGAGGGGTCCACTCATTTGAAGGCGTTGGAAGAGAAAGTCGACAGCAAGAAGAGCGGGTCCCCGTCGTTTTTGATGGTTCTGACGGGGACGAGCTATGCCTACACGCGTCCCGATGGAGTTCATGTCGTGCCCCTGGGTTGCCTGTGCCATTAGGGCCCTTGCTGCAAGTTTTGCAGCCAAAACGCCCGAAATTGATGCAAGTTTTGCCGTTCACCCTCTTCATCACCTCTGTCGATTGACCGCTTAATCTCTGGTTAAGGTCAACTTAACGCAAAGCTTAGACGCGGCGTATCGCTATTAATTTGGGGCTTGGGCACAATGGGATTATCGAAAAGTCCAAAGAGGAGAGACTTTTCCTGCTCGGATAGCGTGGCGTCGCGCCCCTCCCCGCCGCCGCGCGGCCGAGCCCGTGAGGGAGAGAGAGGAGAAATCCATGACCCAAGCGAAGGCAGAGGCACGCTTCACGCGCAGAAGCTTCATCAAAGGGGCTGCCGCACTGACGGCCACCGGCGCGCTTGCCGGCTGTACCCCGGTAGCCGACAATCTTGCCGAGACTGGCGATGCGGCTTCGCTCCAGGAATCACCCGATGAGATTTTCTCGGGCGTGTGCCGCGGCGATTGTTTCGGTGGCTGCTTTCTGAGCCTTCATGTTCGTGACGGCAAGCTAGTGCGAACATCTATGAGGGAGTTTCCCGATGCAAGCTACAATCGGATTTGCTCAAAAGGCCTGTCGCATCCCGAGCGTGTCTATAGCTCAAAGCGTCTCCAGTATCCCATGAAGCGTATTGGCGAGAGAGGCGAAGGGAAGTTTGAACGAATTAGCTGGGATGAGGCCATAGAAACCATTGCCACTACTTGGAGAGGCTTTGCCGAAGAGTACGGCGCAGAATCGATGGCGGTATTTTATGGGGGAGGCTGCGCTGGATCGATTGGCGGCGGAATGTGGGGTAGTGCCCTGTCGCGTTTTATCGCCGCTACGGGGTGCTCTACGGTGATGCAAGCCGTTGATATGGCCATGGGCTATGGAATGGGTCGAGCGCTTGGCAGTGGTTCGAGTTTTGCGTATCAAAACGAGCCCACTGACTGGAAGAATTCGAAGACGATTATTTGCTGGGGCTCAAATCCGTTTATGTCTATGCCGCAGGTCGGACACTTTATTTTGGAAGCAAAGGAAGCAGGCACCAAATACATTGTCATAGATCCCGTTTTCAATTTCAACGCTGCAAAGGCCGATCAGTACATCTATGTCAACCCGGCCACGGACGGCGCTTTGGCTTTGGGGATAACGGGCCGCATTATTGCGGAGCAGTCGTACGATGACAACTTCCTCAAGCACCATAGTGAAGCGGCATTTCTAATCAAGGAGGACGGATCTCAGCTTCGTCTGAGCGATTTGGGCGTTGATCCTGAGCAGAATGGCGTTGACCCCGATACCGGAGAGCCGGTCATTGTCGATCCCTTCGTGGTTTGGGATGAAAGTACCAGCTCTGCGGTCGCGCTCGAAGATGCTGTTGATCCCGCGATCGAAGGTGTGGAAAGCGTAAAAGGGATTCCCGTCAAAACGCAATTCGACCAGCTTAAGGAATTGACGGCTTCCTACACTTTGGAGCGAACGGAGGAATTGACTGGCGTGCCGGTGGATACAATCAAGGAGCTGGCCCGCATCTATGCCGAGGAAGGACCTGTCAACACCCTTTGGGCTGTGGGGCCCGACCACTACAATAATGGTGCCTACAATTACTGGTGCATGACATTGCCCGCGCTTATGACCGGACAAATCGGAAAGCCGGGTGCGGCGGTTGGCGCTATGTCGTCTATGGAACTTGGCAATATCGTCAATGCCACTCAAGGGGCGTTCCCCGTCGACGATGATGGCACGGTTCTTTACGGATCGGGGACGATTGTCAATCTCAACAATATAGGCTCCATTTTGGACTCGGGGGTTATCACGGGGACGGAAGTTCCGCTCAAGGGATGTTACATTTGCTTTACAAACCCGGTGTCCGTGAATACCAATCGGGCGTATACAATCGACTGGATTAAGAAGCTCGAGTTTGTAGTAGTGGCAGATATTACGATGACGGAAACGGCAAAATACGCCGATATTTTGCTGCCGGTTTGCCACTGGTTCGAATGCACGGAGTTGTTTGGAACATATATTACGCATCCGTACGCCATCCTTCAAAAGCCTGTGCTTGAGCGAATGTACGAGTCGAAATCTGACTTCGAAATTTACAAAATGATCCTCGAACAGCTTAATCTAGGGAAGTTTTTGGACATGACGGAAGAAGAATACATGTCCATGCTGCTTGACAACGATACATGCAGAGAGCGAGGCGTTACCGTCGAAGCACTGAGCGAGAATGGAGCGGTTCGAGTTTTCGGCCAGTCGGAGCACATCGCAATGGAAGGCGCGGTTTTCGCTACGTCGACGGGGCGAGCTTCTTTCTATCAGGAAGCTGTTGCGCTGGGCTATGATATCGGGCAGGAAGTCGACGAGACTAAAGAGAAGGTGCCGTATTGGGAGCCTGCCAAGGAAGCCGATATCAACAGTGCCATTCGTGAAAAATACCCCTTTGTTGTTATCACGGAGAACATGCGCACGCGAACTCATTCGGAATGGTGGGATGTTGAGAGCTTGAAGGAATATGAGCCCGGTCCCTTTGTAAGGGTTAGCGTCGATGATGCGAAAGAGCTCGATGTTGCAGAGGGGGATATGGTCAGGCTTTACAACGACCGTGGGGCTCTGGTTCTTCCTGTTGTTATTAACCCTGGACTGCCAAAAGGTATTGTTACAGGTCCGCGTGCATATCAAATCGAAGAGCATATCGACGGCGGATGGAATGATATCACTTCGCATGAGTTTAACCAAGCATGTGAAAACATGGTTTTCTACGACGTAGCTGTTGCGATTGAGAAGATCAATGAGGAGGCATGATGACGAATTACGGTATGGCGATTGATCTTAAGCGTTGCTTCGGGTGCCAGACTTGTGCTGCTGCCTGCAAGACTGCAAATAATTTGCCGAAAGATATTGCCTACAACGTCGTTTACACAAAGAACAATGGTGACTATTCAAATTTCGGCACGGCGGTTGTGCGAGGTGCGCGGGCAAACGACAACGCTGGAGGAGCTTTTCCGGACTGTGTGTTGAGCTATCTTCCTGTTCAATGCCAGCATTGTGCTAACCCTGCATGTGTGGAGGTATGTCCCACGGGCGCTTCGGCGAAAGATCCCGATACGGGAATTGTTTCAATTGATGATGAGCTGTGTATCGGATGCGAGTCTTGCATCCAGGCTTGCCCCTATGAGGGGGTGCGTACTCCTATAAGCGATGACGTGGACTACTATCTCGATGTGGTATTGGGCGAGCATGATGCTCCGGTGCATGAAGTTGGTTCGGTTGAGAAGTGCACCTTCTGCAAGAACCTGATCGATCGAGGTGAAAAGCCTGCTTGCATGGTTTTATGCCCGGGGCGCGCTCGTTATTGGGGCGATTTGGACGATCCGGAGTCTGAGGTCTCCAAGGCCATTGCTGGGCGGGAATCGTTCTTTCTTCGCGAGGAGGCGGGCACGAGTCCGAGTGTCTTCTATCTGAAATAGCGCAACTGCTTAGCAGTTGTGACAACGCGAAGAAGCGTTGCGACCGAGACTCGTCATCGGTCGCAACGCTATTCTCATGGGTGAAAGGACCTAAAATGGTGAATCGCGAGGCCGCAATACGTCGTTACATAGGGCTAGCTGATTGCTGCGAGCTGTTGTCGGAGACGTTCAAATACCCCACAGAGCGGCTGATATCATCGTTGCTGGATGGGTCCTACCTCGAAGATTGTATTCACAGTGTTGAAGATGCCGGCGCGGAACCCTCTCAGCTCGATTCTGCTATCGAAAACATCCAAGCTCTCTCTTCCAGCTCACCGAACTCCTTGCTGGATTCGGCACGAAAGGGATACTCCCTCCTTTATCTTGCTCCAGGATCAAAAGTGCCTGTATTTCCCTATGAAAGCCCCTTTCGCTTTGTAGCAGACCAAAGAGAGGGAGTTCCGTCGCTGTTTAGATCGCAAATAACGCTTGACGTCGAGCGTCAAATGGCGGCGGCTGGCGTTCTCCCGTGCGATCGGAACAAGGAGCCGTCGGACAGCATTTGGCGCGAGTTTTCGTTTCTATCTTTCCTCCTGGGCAGTGCCGCCGCTGCGTTGTGCGCCGAGGACGTTGCGTCCGCAGGCCAATGGATTGAGCGTGCGCGTACATTTTGGTCCAGTCATGCTCAGCGGTGGGTCCCTGACTTCATGCTCAGAACAGCTGAGTGTGCTCGGAGCGAAGCATTTCTTCCTTGGGCGGAATGCTACGAGTGCTTCGCCGATGTGGGTTCTAAAATTGTTTCTCTGCTGCAAGGGGAGTTGGAGGGGAAGGGTTCTTTCTAATATCCTGCTGCCGGTTACGGTGTCTTTTACCGTTCAATCTTACAATCACGTTCGCGTGCGGCGCGTGCGCGCTTGCGGGCGTGGGCCGTGGTATCATGATTCGATGCTGAAACGACCGACCGACGGCAAGAAAGCGCTATGAAGAACATCACCGAAATCCTCGCTTGCGTCGAAGAGACGCCCGCCACGTTCGAATCCTATCTGAAGTGCTACGCCGACCCGGTCGGGGAGCTCATCAACAGCTACATCCCCCACGGCGCGCACGGCGACATGGACCGCTACCTGTACGCGCCCCTGTACCGGTACAGCGAGAACGCCGGCAAGCGCCATCGCCCGCTCATCTGCTACGCGGCCTGCCTGGCGGTGGGCGGCAACCCTGATTGCGCCACCACCTCGGCGGCGGCCATCGAGCACTTCCACTCCGCGGCCCTCATCCACGACGACATCGCCGACGAGGCCGAGCTGCGCCGCGGCGAGCCCTGCCTGCACCTCACCGAGGGACTGGGACTGGCCATCAACATGGGCGATTTGGCGCTCTCCATGGTGAACGGCCCGGTGGTGAACGACCCTCTGCTGGACGATGCCACGAAGGTGCGCGTCATCAGCGAGCTCATCGCCATGACCTGCCGCACGGTGGAGGGCCAGGCGCTCGATCTGGGCTGGGCTCGCGACGGTCGCTACGACATTGCTCCCGAGGACTATCTCACCATGGCCATCCACAAGACGGCCCACTACTCCGGCGCCGTGCCGCTGGCCGTGGGCGCCATCGTGGGTGGTGCCGACGACGAGAAGGTGGAGGCCCTGCGCAGCTACGGGCTGGACACCGGCTTGGCCTTCCAGATCCAGGACGACCTTCTGAACCTGGTGGGCACCGACGAGGCGAAGAAAAAGGACTTCCGCAGCGACATCACCGAGGGCAAGCGCACGCTGGTGGTGGTGCATGCCCTGCAAAACGCCGCGCCCGAAGCCCGCGGGCGGCTCATCGAGATCCTCTCCGCGAAGGAGCGCGATCCGGAGGTGCTGGCCGAGGCCGTGGAAATCATGGAGGAGGCGGGGTCGATCGACTACGCCCGCTCCTTCGCCGAGGATCTCACGCTTAATGCCAAAGCGCGGCTGGCCGGGGCGCTTTCGCCCTCGCCGTACCGCGATCTGCTTGTATCTATGGCCGACTGGTTCGTGAACAGGTTGAAATAATGGAGCCTATCAAGAGAAACGACACGGGCGCCGCCGTAGAAGACGTTCAGGCGCGCCTGGCCCGCATCGGGCATTTGCCCGAGGACGCCATTACCGGCACCTTCGATGACGCCACGGTGGAAGCGCTGGCTGCCTTCCTGGCCGAGTCGGCCTTGCCGGTGAGCGAGGAAGTCACCGAGAAGGTGTGGTCTGCCCTGGTGGACGCTTCCTACAACTTGGGCGATCGCACGCTGTATTTGCGCATGCCATACTTCCACGGCCACGATGTGTTCGAGCTGCAGCAGGCCTTGGGCGCGCTCGGGTTCTTCTACGGTGCGCGCGATGCCATCTTCGGCGCTCACACCGAAGAGGCCCTGCGCCGCTTCCAGCTGAACCTCGGTCTGCCCTCCGATGGCATTGCGGGCGCCTACACCTATGCCGCTTTGCGCAATCTGGCCCATTCGTGGGTCGGCAAGGAGGCCACTCACGGCTCGGTACGCCATTTGGGCTTCGCTCGTGCGGCCGATGTGCTCGAGCGCAACGCCGTGTGCCTGTTCGGCACCGACGAGTTCTCCCGCTCGGTGGCTTCACGTATGTCGAATTTGTCCCAAGCGACCAACCCTGCCTCGAAGATCATCAGCGCCGATAGCCTCTCGGTGCCGCCCGATGCGTCCATGATGCTCGTGCACGTGCTGCTGGACGCCAAGGACGCCGATGCGGGGGTGCCGCTGGTTTCCTACGAAGAGGAGGATACGCTCTCCTTGCGTCTGGCCTCGGCCGTTGACGTGGCCCGCGACGCCGTGTGGCCCCGTCTGTCGGTGCTGCTTCCCGGCACCGTGTGGTTGGAGGCCGGCCCGGAGCGTTCCGCCCAGCACTATGCCATCACCTTGCTGGATGCGCTGTGCTCGGCGCTGCAGGAGTAGCGAGCGACGTCTTCTCTCCCAATTCAGCAAGATTCAGCGGGCAGACTTTGGTCTGCCCTTTTGATGCACCGGTTGTTTGTCTTTCTGACGATGGTTGCGGTTTGCCTTTCCGACGCCGCCGCTGGTCTGCCCGTCTGACGCCGCCGCTGGTCTGCCTTCCGACGATGATGGCGGTCTGCCCTCTCGGCGCTGCCGCCGGTCCGCCCGTCTGACGATAACTGCACTTTTGTATAGTTTTCTGCGCCGAAATCCGAACTTGGGGCGAGAAATGTATGGATTGCCGGAAGATAACTGCACTTTTGTGCGGTTTGATGCAGTTTGATGTGGCAAGCGCGTGTGCGCGTGACAATCGAGCGTGCGGCAAGCGCGTGTGCGTGTGGCTAGCGCGCCTCGAAGAGATCCAGCAGCTCTTGGCGGGAGTGCACATTCAACTTCTGGTAGATGTGCTTCACGTGGGTGGCCACGGTGTTCTTGGAAAGCACGAGCTCTTCGCGGATGTAGGGTTGGCTGCGGCCGCGGGCGAGGTATCCTAGGATCTCCGCCTCGCGTCCGGAAAGCCCGTGGGCCTCGGAGAGCATGCGGCAGCGGTCGTCGATGTCGAGCGTTCGGCCATCGCCTGGCGTCTCGTCGCCGGTGCGGGCCGCATCCTTTCTGTTGGCGGTGCTCTTTTCCAAAGCGCCTTTTGCCTGAGCGCCGAACGAGGTGGAGGCCTCGCTCACGCCGTCTGTTGCGGAAAGAGGAACGGAGAGAGGACGTCGCCAGACGCGACGATCGGCGGGATAGGCGACCCAGGCAAGCGAGAAGACGACCATGAGCCCGAAGGCGACGGCGAACAGCGAGTAGGGCTGGTCGCCGATTTGGCCTCCGAAGTAAAGCCCCAGCACGTTGCCGCATAGCACGCCGAGCTGCAGGGCGCCTTGGGTGATGCCGATGCCGAGGGCGGCGTTGATGAGGCCGCGCCGCGCGGCGGTAACCACGTACAGAAACGACGCGACGGTCAGGATGGTATTGGTGACCGAGGAGACGGTGGAGGAAATGAGCACCGCCCACAGATCGGCCCACGGCAGCAGGGCGAGGGAGAGCGTGACAAGCGGTGCCAGCAGCTTGAACAGCTCGTCGAAGGACGGGCGCCTGGCGAATAGCAGGAAGGCCGCCATGAGCGCGATGCCGCAGGCCGAGCCGATAAGGGCGGGCCAGTCGACGCCGAGGGCCGAGAAGGGCTCGTTGTCACTGAAGCGCATGGCCTCAACGCAGCTGGTAGCAAAGTAGGTGACAAACAACAGCAGGGCGATGCGCACGATGGTGGCAGGGGACGTCGAAGGGGTATTCGTGCGACTCGTCTTGGCGAGGAGGCTCGGTGCGGTCTCCCCGCCGCCTTCCTCGTTCTGTTCGGAAAGCCCCTGGTCTCGATAGGTGAGCAGCAGAAGGGCACCTGAAGCGACGGGCAGCGTGGCTGTCGCGACGGTGCCCGGCCCCGGAGGAAGGTAGGGGAAGACAAGGGCGCCGGCCACCATGATAATCGAGGCGGCCGGGATGGCCAGCTCGGCGCTTTCCTCGTCAAGCTGCGCGAGGGCCTGTCCCCATAAGATATTCAACAGCGCGGTTCCGAAGCCAGTGAGCAGTCCGCTCGCCACGACGCCTATGGCAAAGCTGTCGCTTAGCGACGAGGCGAGGGTGCCCACGCCGGCGCAGACCGCAGATGCTGCGGCAAGCCATGCCGGCGGTGCCCCGCGCCGCCTTCCCAAGACGACGCCCGCCAAGAAGAGCACGACCGTTACCGCGATAGCCGAAACGAGCCACGAGGCGTCGGCATTGATGCCCGAGCCCAGGCGCAGGGGGTACACGGCGGAGGTCTCGTAGGAACCGTAGACCCAGGCCCAGATGAATCCGATGCCGAGGTAGCGGAACTTCAGCGTTCCCTCCAGCTTGGCGATCGCCCCTTGGCGCGCCGTGTTCGTCGATTTCGCCATAGTCCTCCCTCGCCTGCGAAAACAGCCCGCTCATCTTAGATCAAGCCCGCTTTCTCACCCTCACCTATTGTAGGTGAAAAACAAGGAGAACCCAGCTTTCAGGCGATGTTTTTCCTGCCGTGCGCTGCCAAGATGGGCCCACCTTGAAACCTCAAGGGAGGGACTTCCCGGCAACGAGGCGAAGGTGCGGGCGGGCGGCGGCAGGCCTCCGCGAGCGCCTTCGGTCTTTGGCGGGAAACAGAAAAAGGAGGAACCCATGACAGATGCAACCTTTTCCCGCCGCTCGTTTCTGACCGGCGCCGCGGCTTTGGGGTCGCTCGCCGCGGTGGGCGCCATGGCCGGCTGCTCGCCGAAGCAGCCTGGCGCGGCCGAGCAGGACGTCGCCGCGGATGGCCCCGCCGGCACCGCTGGCTCTGCCGCCGACGATGCGTGGCTCGGCAAGGCCCCCGAGATTTCCGATGCCGACTGCGTCGAGACCGTCGACGTCGACGTGCTCGTCGTCGGCGCGGGCACGTCCGGCTACTTCGCCGCCTGCGCTGCGGCCGAGAACGGCGCCAAGACGCTGCTCATCGAGAAGGCCGGCAACGGCAACGGCGTGCGCTCCTCGGCCTTGGGCGCGGTGAACTCCCGCTTCCAGCAGGAGGTGGGCGAGGCGGCCGCCATCAACCCCATGGAAATCATGAACGACATGGACCGCTATGCCGACGGCCAGATCCACTCGGCGCTCTACCGCAAGTGGGCCGAGAACTCCGGCGAGGCCATCGACTGGTATGCCGATGTCATCGCCAAGGACGGCCTCGAGGTGCAGCTCGAGTGGAACATGCCCAAGGGCACCTTCTACAAGGACTGGCCCACCGGCCATGGCACCAACGGCCGCGATGGCGCCGGCTATACCGAGCGCGAGCCTCAGGTCTCCGAGTGCCTGAACAACTACCTTACCTCCTTCGACGGCTGCGAGATCCGTTTCGAGACCCCCATGCGCAGCCTTATCATGGAGGATGGCAAGGTCGTGGGCGTCTACGCCGAGGGCAAGGATGGCATGATCCGCATCAACGCGGCCAAGGGCGTTGTGGTGGCCACGGGCGGCTACGCCTACAACCAGGACATGTACCAGGCGCTGCAGCCGACGCGCTATTCGTGCCTGGGCACCCTCGACGCCTTCCCGTCCTGCACCGGCGACGGCATCAAGGCCCTCATGTGGGCCGGCGCTCAGATGGACGCCGTGCACACCTCGCTCACCTTCAACCGCTGCCTGCTCACGGCCGATCAGGACATCGCCACGCCCTACGAGATCGGCGGCGACTCCTACGGCTACTTCTTCTTCGCCTCCCAGCCCTTCCTGCGCGTCGACCCCCACGGCGCCCGCTTCCACAACGAGAGCGCGCCCTACGACTACGTGTTCGGCGCCACCTCCAAGCGTCCGGCGGCCGAGCGCTACTGGCACCAGATCTGGGACGGTGATTGGAAGACCTACGTGCCGATCTTCCACACCGTGGGCTGCTCCACCATCTACATGCAGCCCGAGGGCGGCTCCGACCACGACGCCTTCCCGGGCATGCTGGACGAGTGGATCGAGCCGGAGATGGAGGCCTTCGTCGAGGCCGGCTTCATCCAGAAGGCCGACACGCTGGAGGAGCTTGCCGACAAGCTGGGCTTTACCGGCGATGACAAGCAGGTGTTCCTCGATACGTGCGCTCAGCAGACCGAGAACTACGAGAAGGGCGAGGACCTGCAGTTCGGCAAGGAGGCATTCCGCCTGAGCGCGCTGAAGACCCCGCCGTTCTACGGCTCGGTGAAGAACTGCGGCCTTACCCTGTGCACGCTGGACGGCATCCAGGTGAACGACGACCTGCAGCCCTACGGCGAGGACGGCAACCCCATCGAGGGCGTCTACGTCGTCGGCAACGACCAGGGCAGCTTCTACGCCGGCACCTACCCGAACCTGGCCGCCGGCATCAACGCCGGCCGCTGCGCCACCTTCGGCCGCATGGTGGGCAAGATGCTCGCCGAGAAGTAGGCGTCCCCGCGCCCCGAGCCTCGTGCCCCGCGCCTCGTGCCCCGCGTCCAACTATCTTTACCCTCCCTCAAATGCCGCCCCTCGGGGCGGCATTTTGCGTTTGGGACGAAGAAAACGAATTGGAAACATGGTGGTGCTAGAATAACTGAGTTTAAGAGTAAGCCTTATGCGTTTGCAGGAGGAATGTCCATGACTCGTCCCATGACTATGGCGGAGAAGATTCTCGCCGCCCATGCGGGGCTCGACGAGGTGGTGCCCGGCCAGCTGATCGAATGCAATCTGGACCTGGTGCTCGCCAACGACGTCACGGCCCCCATTGCCATCAAGACCGTCCGCGAGATCACCGATGCAGTGTTCGACGCCGACCGCGTGATCCTCGTGCCCGACCACTACGTGCCCAACAAGGACATCAAGAGCGCCGAGCAGGCCAAGATCGTGCGTGATTTCGTGCGCGAGCAGGGCATCTCCCACTACTACGAGGTGGGCTGCATGGGCGTTGAGCACGCGCTGCTGCCCGAGCAGGGCGTGGTGGGCGCGGGCGACCTTATCATCGGCGCCGACAGCCACACCTGCACCTACGGCGCGCTGGGTGCGTTCTCCACGGGCGTGGGCTCTACCGACGCCGGCGTGGGCATGGCCACGGGCAAAGCTTGGTTCAAGGTGCCCGAGACCATCAAGTTCGTCATCAATGGCGAGCTGGCCCCGGGCGTGACGGGCAAAGACGTCATCCTGCACATCATCGGCATGATCGGCGTGGACGGCGCCCTGTACAAGGCCATGGAGTTCACGGGCAGCGCCATTGCGACCATGCCCATGGACGAGCGTCTGTCCATCTCGAACATGGCCATCGAGGCCGGCGGCAAGGCGGGCCTCATCCCGGTGGACGACGTGACCCGCGCCTACATGGATGGACGCGCCGAGCGCCCCTACACCGCCTACTATTCCGACGACGATGCGGAGTTCGCGCAGGTCATCGAGATTGACGCTGTCGATATTGTGCCGACGGTGGCCTTCCCGCACCTGCCGAGCAACACGCGCCCGGTGGCCGAGGCCCGCGACGTGAAAATCGACCAGGCGGTCATCGGCAGCTGCACCAACGGCCGCTTGGACGACATGCGTCAGGCCGCCGCGGTGCTGAAGGGCCGCACGGTGCATCCGGACGTGCGCTGCATCGTGATTCCCGCCACCCAGCAGGTGTACCAGCAGTGCATCGCCGAGGGGCTCATGGACATCTTCATCAACGCCCACTGCGCCGTGTCCACCCCCACCTGCGGGCCGTGCCTGGGAGGCTACATGGGCATCCTCGCCGCCGGCGAGCGCGCCATCGCCACCACGAACCGCAACTTCGTCGGCCGCATGGGCGACCCCACGAGCGAGGTGTACCTGTCCTCGCCGGCCGTGGCCGCCGCCTCGGCCGTGCTCGGCCACATCGGCCTTCCGGAAGATTTGGAGCCCGTCGCCAGCGCGGCGGAGTAGGGAGGAGCCCCCATGCAATTCAAGGGAACCGTGCACCGCTACGGGCGCGACATCGACACCGACGTCATCATTCCGGCCCGCTATCTGAACACCTCCGACCCGGCGGAGCTGGCGAAGCACTGCCTGGAGGACTTGGACACGGAATTCGTGAACAACGTGCAGGCCGGCGACATCATCGTGGCCGACGAGAACTTCGGCTGCGGCAGCTCGCGGGAGCACGCGCCCATCGCCATCAAGGCGGCCGGCGTGGATGTGGTCATCGCCAAGAGCTTCGCGCGCATCTTCTACCGCAACGCCATCAACACGGGCCTGGCCATTATGGAATGCCCCGAGGCCGTGGACGCCATCAGCAACGGCGACATCGTGTCCGTGGACGCCGATGCCGGCATCATCACCGACGAGACCACGGGCGAGACCTTCACGGCCCAGCCCTTCCCGCCGTTCCTCATGGAGATCATCAACGCCGGCGGCCTTGTGCCGCGCTGGCAGAAGAAGCTTGGGAAATAGGAACATTTATTCGTATTATTAGTTTGTAAGAGCTGGTATACTGAGAGGGCCAGCAAAGTCCGCTTGCGGGTGGTGCTTCTGAAAGGAGGCACTTCCTATGGGTATTGTCCTTGAAATCTTGAATGGCTGCGCAGCCCTTGCCACGGTTGCCGGGTTTATACTCGAGGTCTGGAGAGAATATAAGCAACGACGGATGACGAAGGGAGAAAAGGAAAGAGCCGGCGGCAACCGACTCTAACCTAATCACTTGAACCTGCGCCGCCCGCCCCACAGTTTAGCAACTGGCGGGCTTTGCTGGCCTTCTGCATTATAGCACGGAAGAAGGAAGAAATGAACACGTACAAGATCTGTCTGCTGGCTGGTGACGGCATCGGACCGGAGATTATTGCCGAGGGCGTGAAGGTGCTGAACGCGGTGGGCGCGAAGTACGACACGGCCTTCGAGTACACCGACGCGCTCATCGGCGGCGCGGCCATCGACGAGACCGGTGAGCCCTTGCCGACAGCGACGCTGGACGCGGCCCGCGCCTCCGACGCGGTGCTGCTGGCCGCGGTGGGCGGCCCGAAGTGGGATACCACCGACCCGGCCGCTCCGCGCCCGGAGCAGGGTCTGCTGGGCATCCGCAAGGAGCTCGGGCTGTACACGAATCTGCGTCCCGTGCAGATCTTCAACGCCCTGGCCGATGCGAGTACCCTGCGCCCCGAGATTGTGGACGGCGTGGACATGATGATCGTGCGCGAGCTGACGGGCGGCTTGTACTTCGGCCGCCGCGAGCGCTTCTACGACGAGCCGGAGGCCGGTGTGAACGGCGCCCCGGGCCAGCGCGCCTACGATACGCTTGAGTACTCCGAGTACGAGATCGAGCGCATCGCTCGCCAGGCCTTCGAAATTGCCCGCAAGCGCCGCAACAAGGTGACGAGCGTGGATAAGGCCAACGTGCTGGAGACGAGCCGTTTGTGGCGCGAGATCGTGCATCGCGTGCACGAGGAGGCCTACGCCGACGTGGAGCTTGAGGACCTGCTCGTGGACAACACCGCCATGCAGCTCATCAACCGCCCCGCCGACTTCGACGTGGTGGTGACCGAGAACATGTTCGGCGACATCCTCTCCGACGAGGCCGCCCAGATCACGGGCTCTCTCGGCATGCTGGCGAGCGCCAGCTTGGGGGACGGCGTGGCCCTGTACGAGCCGAGCCACGGCAGCGCGCCCGACATCGCCGGTCGCGGCATCGCCAACCCGCTCGCCCAAATCCTGTCGGTGGAGATGATGCTGCGCTATAGCTTTAACATGGCCGAGGCGGCCGACGATATCCGCCGCGCCGTGACCGAGGTGCTGGACGCCGGCTGGCGTACCGGCGACATCAAGGGCGCCGATACCCCGGCCGACCAGGTGGTCGGCACCGCGCGCATGGGCGATTTGGTGGTAGAGCGCCTGTAGAGTGTCGCGCTAAACATCGTTCAAGCAGGAGGGCGCTTCCCGGCACGTGCGGGAGGCGCCCTTCTTCACTGAGGTGGTGCCGTTTGTGTGGTTGAGCTTGACGTTGTTTCCAACTTCTCGTTGAATAACGAGTGAAACACACTTCGAGAGAAAGAGGATGCGTATGACGACGATTAAGCTGGCCGTTCCCACTATGGGCGAGGCGGGGCTTTCCGCCCAGCGCGCGGGCCATTTCGGCCATTGCGACCGCTTCACCATCGTGACCATCGAGGACGGCGCGGTGGCCGAAGAGACCGCCGTGGTGGAGAATCCGCCGCACGAGGCCGGCGGCTGCCTGCGCCCGGTGGGCCTCTTGTCCGACGCGGGCGTGGACGCCATTGTGGCCGCGGGCATGGGCGGTCGTCCGCTCATGGGCTTCAACCAAGCGGGCATCACCGTGTACTTCGACAACGTGCACCCGGTGGTGGGCGACGCCGCAGCTGCCGTGGCCGCTGGCGAGGCCCCCATCATGGACCCCTCCCAGGCCTGCCAGCACCATCACTAGGAACCGGCTGCAAAGCCATTGGGAAAGGACGGCCCGCAGGGTCGTCCTTTCTGCGTTACAATACCCGAAGTTTACCGAAAGCGGGGATATGCGGCGGGCCGACCGGGCCGTGCGCCCCGCGCTTACGGGGACGCGCCCTGTGCCCGAAGAGCTGCGCCCCGCCGACGACGAAGGACACCATCATGGCCATTAACGCTCCCGAGGGAACCCGCGATCTTCTGCCCGACGAGGCGCTGTTCTGGAACCGGTTCAAGCAGACGGCGGTCGAGGTGTTCGGCGCCTACGGCTACCTGCCCATCGACACCCCCATCATGGAGCAGACGGAGCTCTTCATCCGCGGCATCGGCGAGGCCACCGACGTGGTGTCCAAGGAGATGTTCACGGCCATCTCCGGTGAAAACCTGCGTCGTTGGGTAGAGGAGGGGAAGGCCCCGAAGGCGAAGAGCCGTCTGAGCTTGCGCCCCGAGGGCACGGCCGGCGTGGTGCGCGCCGTGGTGCAGCACGATCTGGTGCCCCAGGGGGCGGCGCCGGCGAAGCTCATGTACGCAGGCCCGATGTTCCGCGCCGAGCGTCCGCAGAAGGGCCGCCAGCGCCAGTTCAACCAGGTGGGCGTGGAGTGCCTGGGCGCCGAGGAGCCGACGATCGATGCCGAGGCCATTATCATGCTCATGCGCTTCTACGAGAAGGTGGGCATCCCGCGCGAATCCATGCGCCTGCTGCTGAACTCCATGGGCTGCGAGAAATGCCGCCCGGCCTACCGCAATCTGGTGAAGGCGTACATGGATGAGCACGCCGACGAGCTGTGCGAGACCTGCCTCACGCGCGCCGAGGTGAATCCGCTGCGCGCCTTCGATTGCAAGAACCCCCAGTGCGCATCCGTGATGGCCGAGGCCCCGAAGATCACCGACCATCTGTGCGATGAATGCCTGGAGCACTACGGCGCGGTGAAGGAGCTGCTCGATGGCGCGGGGGTGGCCTACGAGGAAGACTACAAGCTCGTGCGCGGGCTCGACTACTACACCCGCACGGTGTTCGAGGTGCAGGTGGACAACGGCATGGGAAGCCAGAACGCCATCGGCGGCGGCGGACGTTACGACAGGCTGGCCGAGGAGGTGGGCGGTCGTCCCACGCCGGGCCTGGGCTTCGCCCTCGGCTTCGAGCGCTGCGTGCTGGCCCTGGAGGCGGCGGGCGTTCAGTTCCCGCGTGCCCAGAAGTGCGACCTGTTCGTGGCCTGCGTCGATGAGTCGGTGCGCGCCCGGGCCTTCGCGCTGGTGCAGGAATGCCGCGACGCCGGCTTTACCACCGAGATGGATCACCAGAAGCGCAGCCTGAAGAGCCAGTTCAAGCTGGCCGACAAGCTGGGCGCGGCCCGCGTGGCCGTGCTCGGTCCCGACGAGCTGGCGGCTGGTGAGGTGACCCTGCGCGACATGGGCACCCACACCGAGGCCAAGGTGCGCTTGGAAGAAGTCGTCGGCGAGCTGGGCCGCGCGATCCTGTAACGATCGGCACCTCTTGCCCTTGCGGTTTTCTTTCGGGTATTTGACGGCCTCCGCGTAAGCGGGGGCCGTTCCTGTATAGTGGCACGAAACCTATGGCGGGGCGGGAAGTCGCCCCTGGGAAATGAAGGGGCTGCCAGCTTGGGCACGGCGAGGGGCCGTGCGGCGGGCAGCGTTTGGAGAGGATGATTTCAGTGGCACAATCTGGTCTGGATTCCCTGCTGGAGGCGTTGCGCCAATCGGGCGTGAACACCGACAACGTGGGTGCGGGCGGCGGCGCCGGCTCGGCTGGTCCGCAGACGCCGGGCGGTTCGGGCGCAGGCTCGGGCGCAGGCTCGGCCGGCGGCTCCGGCGCGTCGGGCTCGCGCGGCGGCGTGGGCGGTTTCGGCGGGTTCCCCTTCAGCGGGTTTGGAGGCTTCGGCGGCGGTGTCGGCGGCGGTGGCGGCAAGGGCCATGGCGGCTCGGGCGGCGATGGGGCCACGCCGGTGAACTTCGAGTTTCTCGCTAACGATTTCCACCTGCCCTCCAAAAAGTGGCTCGCGCTCATCATCGTGGTGGCGCTGCTCGTCATCGCGGGCGCCTACTGGTGGTTCCATCCGGCTATCAATATCCACTCGACGGACTTCTGGAGCATCGTCTTCATCGTCGTCCTGCTGCCGGTGTTCCTTGTGCTCTGGACGCGCTCGCGCCAATACAGAAACGGCACCAAAGAAGTGGTGAAGAACGAGGGCAAGGCCAAGACGTTCCGCGTGCTGTCTTTCGTGCCGGTGGCGGTGGTGGCGCTCGTGGCCATCGGCGCCGTCATGTCCATGGCCATCTTTCCGGGCAACGCCGAGAAGTACTCCAACGTGCTGAAGACCGACACGCTGGAGTTCGCCCAGGACATTAAGGAAGTGAACTACTCCGAGATTCCCGTCATCGACCGTGACTCGGCCATTCTGCTGGGCAACCGCGAGATGGGCTCCATCCCCGAGTACGTGAGCCAGTTCGAGGTGTCGAACCTGTACTCGCAGATCAACTACCAGGGCACGCCGGTGCGCGTGAGCCCGCTGGGTTACGCCGACCTGTTCAAGTGGTTCACCAACCGCGACGGCGGCATTCCGGCCTACGCGCTCGTGAACATGACCACCCAGGACGCCGAGATCGTGCGCCTGGGCGATTCGCCCATCTACTACTCGGCTTCCGAGCCGCTCGCCCGCAACATAGACCGCCACGTGCAGTTGAAGTACCCCTTCTACATGTTCGGCGAGAAGTCCTTCGAGATTGACGAGGACGGCCATCCCTGGTGGATCTGCCCCGTGCGCGACTTCACCATCGGGCTCTTCGGCGGCGAGACCATCAGCCGCGTGGTGCTGTGCGACGCCACTACGGGCGAGACGCAGGATCTGTCGCTGGAGGAGTGCCCCGAGTGGGTGGACCGCGTGTTCCCGGCCGAGCTGCTCATCCAGCAGTACAACTGGTGGGGCGCCTACAACAACGGCTGGCTGAACTCGTTCCTCGGTCAGGAGGGCGTGGTGCGCACGACCCCCGGCACCGACGGCACGCTCGGCTACAACTACATCGCGAAGGACGACGACGTGTGGGTGTACACCGGCGTCACCTCCGCCACGGCCGACAACTCCATCATCGGTTTCGTGCTGGTGAACCAGCGCACCCAGGAATCGCACTTCTACTCCGTGGCCGGCGCCACCGAGGACTCGGCCATGGAATCGGCCGAGGGCCAGGTGCAGAACTTGCGCTACACCTCCACGTTCCCGCTGCTCATCAACGTGGGGAACCAGCCCACCTACTTCATGGCCCTGAAGGACGGCGCGGGCCTGGTGAAGAAGTTCGCCATGATCGACATCCAGCGCTACCAGAACGTGGCCGTGGGCGATACCGTGGCCGACACCCAGAAGGCCTACGAGGCGCTGCTCGCCACCAACGGCGTGGTGGCCGAGGGCGAGGGCGGCACCACCGACGTCGTCACGGTGAAGGGCGTCATTCGCTCGCTGAACCAGGCGGTTATCGAGGGCAACACCCACTTCTACGTGACCGTGGAAGGGGAGGACGGCGCCATCTTCGACTTCGCGTTGCCCGGCCTGCTGGATATCGTCGGCTACAAGGTGGGCGACGAGATCAGCTTCACCTACGTGGAAGCCGCCGGTTCCAATGTGAGCCCGGCCTACGAGATTCTGGGCGAGGGCGGCAAGGCTCCGGCGGCGGAGGATGCCGCGGGCGACGGTACTGAGGCGGCCGGCATCGACGCGGCTGCGGGCGAAGGCTCGGCTGGCAACGCTGCCCCTGCGCAGGCTGCCGCCGGCGACGAGAACGCCTCCGGCGAGCCCGAGGACGACGTCGTTCAGCAAAACGGCGCCGCGCAGACGCCCGAGGAGGTGGCCGCCGGCGACGACACCAAGCAGGTGGCGTAGGTTCTCGCAACAACGGCAACGGTTTAAAGCGGACGGGATCAATCTCGTCCGTTTTTCGTTTTCCCAGATCAATCACTAGGTTTATAGGGTGGTTTAAAGCTTTAAACTTCTTTTTCCTCGGTGGTCGATGCACGGTTTTTCCGCCGCGTCCATAGTGCGTGGTGCAGCCAGCGAGCTGCAGCGGCGGGCGAGGGAGCTTCGCCGCGAACCAAGGCAGCACGGAGGCTGCGGCCGAGCCTTGTCAAGGGCTCGGCGCCACGAGAGAGGGAAAGGGAACCCATCATGAAGAACGCTATGAATGTTTCTCGTCGCGATTTGTTCAAGTTCGGTGGCGTGGCCGCCATGGGCGTGGCCGCCGCCGGAGCGCTTGCCGGTTGCGGGCAGCCCAAGCTCGCCGGCACGGGCGATGCCGCTGCCGCCGGCGACGGCTCCGCCTATGTGGGCCCGAGCTTCCTGCAGAAGCCCGCCGAGATCACCGATTTCGCCGAGACCCACGACTTCG
This sequence comes from Adlercreutzia shanghongiae, assembly GCF_035830635.1. NCBI lineage: Bacteria > Bacillati > Actinomycetota > Coriobacteriia > Eggerthellales > Eggerthellaceae > Adlercreutzia > Adlercreutzia shanghongiae. The sequence goes on from NZ_JAYMFI010000015.1 coordinate 100,504, forward strand.
ACGTCGTGGTGGTCGGTGCCGGCGAGTCGGGCCTGGCCGCCATTCACGCGGCCCTGGAGACCGGTGCTACTGTGGGCGTGCTCCAGAGCCTGTCTATCGTGCAGACCGCCGGCAACATGGGCGCCTCTATCGACCTGACCAAGACGAGCGAGGCTGGCATCAAGGCGGCGCTGTCCTTCATCAACTACAAGAGCGACTACCGCGCCAACATGGGCCAGGTGGAAACCTGGGCCCGCAACTCCCAGGAGGCGCTGGCCTGGTGGGCCGAGGCCGCGGCCAAGGGCGGCAGCGAGTCGAAGCCCTACGACTACGTGGTGAACTGCAACGGCCACGACGTGTACTTCCACGCCAACACCTACTTCCATGACGAGGGCCACCAGAAGGGCGCGCTCATCATCGGCGACGCCGTGCAGGAAGAGGGCGCCGAGATCTTCTTCGAGACCCCCTGCGTGCAGCTGTACATGGAGGACGGCCGCGTGGCCGGTGCCATCGGCGAGGCCAAGGACGGCAGCCACGTGCTGCTGCGCGCCGCCAAGGGCGTCATCATGGCCTCGGGCGACTACGTGGGCGACTCCGAGATGCTGTACTACTACACCCCCGACGCCAAGGGCCTGCATCAGGCCGTGGACTTCCGCAACGGCACCGGCCTCAAGGCCGCCATGTGGGTCGGCGCCCAGATGTGCCCGGCCTCGCACACCAAGATGGTGCACGGCGAGGGCCCGAAGGTGCGCTTCGAGATGCCGTACCTGTTCCTGGACCGCCACGGCAAGCGCTTCATGGATGAGGGCTGCTGCCGCATGGGCTACCTGAACGAGTTCACCAACAAGTACCTGGCCGAGGTCGATTTCGCCGAGTCCACCGCCGCGAAGTTCTTCTCTATCGTGCCCACGAACTGGGAGGAGCACTACGAGGCCTGGAAGCCCTTCTCCGACATCTCCATCCACAACGCCTACCGCAATGTGGATCCGGAGGCCTGGATCAAAGGCGACACCCTGGAGGAGCTGGCCGCGAACATGATCGCCTATGCCGACGAGGAGGGCTGGGCCCACGACTACACCGTGGAGGCCATTGTGGAGTCCATCAACCGCTACAACGAGCTGGTGGCTGCCGGCGAGGGCGACGCCGACTTCGGCAAGCGCGACGAGTACATGGTGCCCATCGAGGCCCCCTGCTACGCGGTGCCGCGCGGTGCGAACAACATCGACGCTTTGGTGGACGGCCTGTGGTGCGACGACAACTTCCAGTGCCTGGACGCCGACATGCAGCCCATCCCCGGCCTGTTCGCCGTGGGTAACGCCTCGGGCCCCTTCTTCGGCAACAGCAACTACCCGATGGACATCGAGGGCCTGTCGGTGGGCCGTGCCATCACCACCGGCTTTGCCACGGGCCGCTACGTGGCCGGGCTGTAGAAGCCGCGCGGGTTCGCGCTCGGCACTGAAGTGCGGGCTTGGCCTGCCGCGGAAAGCCGCCAACTGATACCCTCCCTCAAGCCGGCGCTCCGTATGGGGCGCCGGCTTTGCTGCGCCTGCACCTTTTTCACCGCAATAGGCGTCAATTCTAAAAACCCGAGTTAGTAGAGTCTGAACAAGGGATATCGACTGAAAAAAGCGTCCCATTTGAGTAAGAAAGACCCATTTTGGGCCTCCCCAGCTCTTGCAGACTCTACCAACTCGACTTTTTGGTAAAAAAGAAGACAATATATGACGCTTGCTGTTTTTGAGAGGGGATGGCCTTTGGGAAGCGAAATGCAAGAAGATCGCCGTGCGCTTTTGAAGGGCGGGCGACGCTATATTTGCGCGTATGGGTGCGCCCGGGCTTGGGCGACGCTCACGTTCACGGGTGCGACTGCAGGCGCGGGCGTGTTGGATGCGGCGCCGTGGTCGTTCGAGCCGCATTTCACCTTCGATGTGGCCTACATTGCCGTGAGCATCCTGCTCGTGCTGCTGTTCCGACGGTTCGTGCCGTTGAATGAGAATCGTGCGGTGAAAGCCGCGTCCTTTGGGTGCATGGTTGCGGCGTCGCTTTTGTGTGTGGCGGCGGCGTGGGTGCCCGAGGCGTCGTTTGCGCTGATGGTGGGCGGCTCGCTGGCGGCGGGCGTGGGCTACGGGCTCTTCCTGCTACTGGCCGCCGAAGTGCTCGCGACTTTCAGCTTGTTGCGCATCTTCCTGTTTCTGTCGGGCGCTATGGTGCTGGGCTCGGTTATCACGTTCTTCTGCGAGGGGCTTGCTGGCGTTCAGGCTCAGGCCATGCTGGTGCTTCTGCCCGTGCTCGCGGGCGCCTATCTGCGAGGCGCTTACTACCACGTTCCGACAGCCGACCGACCCAAGCGCGGTGTGCCGAAGTTCTCTTACCCGTGGAAGCTGTTTGCGCTGTACGGCCTGTACGCTTTCGCCTACGGCATGCGGGCCAACCAGTTGGTGGCCGGTGCCGGGCGACACTCGTCGGTATCGACGTTCATCCTCATGGCGGTGCTGTTCGCCACGGCCTATTTCGCGTCGAAGCGGTTCAACATTGGGCTTCTGTACCGGTCGCCGGTGGTGCTCATGGTGTGCGGTTTCCTGCTGGTGCCGGCGGAAAGTCTGTTCGGTGCGGCGGTGTCCGGCTACCTTATCGCCATCAGCTATTCGCTCATGTCGTTCCTCGTGATGTTTCTGCTCTTCGATATTTCGAAGCGCCTGGGCGTGGCCATTGTGGCGTTCATGGCCATCAAGAACGCCGAGCAGCTGCTGCAGGTGGCCGGCGGCGAAGCGACGGGCTTGCTGGGTGCCCTCGGCCTGCCCGCGTCCACCGAGGCGCTGACGGTTACCGTCATCGTGTCGGTGCTCATTCTGGCGGCCACGGCTCTGCTGTTCTCCGAGAAGGAGCTCGCCAGCAAATGGGGCGTGTCCATCCTGGATACGGGCGGCCTCATCGAGCGCACGGCCGAGGAGGAGCGCGCAGCCGAGCGCGTGGACGAGCTCTCGCGCACCTACCGCCTGAGCCCGCGCGAGCAGGAGGTGCTGGCGCTTCTGGCCGCGGGGAAGACCGGCCGCGTCATTCAGCAGGAGCTCTTCATCGCCGAGGGCACCTTCAAGGCCCACACCCGGCACATCTACGAGAAGATGGGCATCAACTCCCGCAAGGAACTTTTCGACCTTTTGGGAATTTCCCATTGACAGCGGGCGCGGGCGCATTAAACTAGACAAGCTGCTCAAAAGAGCAGTGCAACGAACAGATATGTTCCGCTACTTAAGACAGCAGGTACGGGGCCCGCAGGGCAACCGTTTAATCGCGCAAGCGGCCCGCCGAGGTGGTCGAAGATTCGCAACCGTGAATTTCTGCGGCCTCCGTCTTATGGGCGGGGGTCGTTTTCCTTCTTAAGGCTTGCGGCCCACCCAACCAGGTGCGGAACCCGGAAAGCTTTGAGAAGGAGGTGTACGACAAAGATGCCCAACGCTCAGAACAAGGAGATGCTCACCAGCATCAAGGAGGATCTCGACGGCGTTTCCGCCATGTGGGTCGTGGACTACCGCGGCCTGACCGTGAAGGAGATGCAGCAGCTGCGTCGCGACATTCGCGAGACTGGCTCGGTGCTGAAGGTCTACAAGAACACGCTGGTTCACCTGGCGCTGTCCGAGGCCGAGCTGCCGACGCTCGACGACATGCTCGCCGGCCCCAGCGCGTTCGTGTTCTCCGGCAACGACGTGGCCGCTTCCGCGAAGGCCCTGAAGACCTTCGCCAAGGCCAACGAGAACCTTGAGATCAAGGGCGGCCTGATGGAAGGCGCTGCCGTGTCTGCAGCGGAGGTGGAGGCTATCGCTTCTCTGCCCTCTCGCGAGCAGCTCATGGCTCAGATCGCCGGTGCCATCTCTGGCGTCGCTCGTGGTCTGGCCACCACCATCAACGGTGTGCCGCGCGGTATGGCCCAGGTCGTCAAGGCCGTGGCCGATCAGAAGGAAGCTGCCTAACAGCTCGGGCGGCCTGAGACGGGCCGCGTAACGCAAAAAGAAACTTGGCCGGCACGAAGAGGCGCCGGCCCCCTTTGAAAGGAAACTAACATGGCTGTTACTCGTGAAGAGATTCTTGAGGCTCTGAAGGAGATGTCCCTGCTCGAGGCTTCCGAGCTCGTGAAGGACATCGAGGAGACCTTCGGCGTGTCCGCCGCCGCTCCGGTGGCCGTGGCCGCCGCTGGTGCTGCTCCGGCTGAGGGTGGCGCTGCCGAGGAGAAGTCCGACTTCGACGTCGTGCTCGAGGGCTTCGGCGACAACAAGATCGCCGTCATCAAGGTTGTCCGCGAGATCACCGGCCTGGGCCTGAAGGAGGCCAAGGAGGTCGTCGAGGGCGCTCCGAAGCCGGTGGCCGAGGGCGTTGCCAAGGACAAGGCCGAGGAGATCAAGGGCAAGCTGGAGGAAGCTGGCGCCGCTGTGACCCTGAAGTAAATTCGTTTTCGCGAACACTTCTCCCCTCAAGGGACTGCCAAGAACCCCGCCTACGAGCGGGGTTCTTTTTTTGCGGGAGGGGGGTGAGTCGTCGCGGATTGCTTTCGAAACGACGGGTAGCGTAGTTTTCGGGGCGAAGAAGCGCGGTCGCGAAAATCGCGACCTGGGAAAACTCCTATGTGAGCTTGCGTGATCCGCTCGCGAGACTACGCTACCCGTCGTTTCGAAAGCAAAAGAGCGACCCCGGGAATCTAGCCGAGCCACTCCAGCAGGGAGGCGATGTCGCGGCGGGCTTGGGAGCTGCCGGTCTCGTAGGAGCGGACGAGGGCGTCGTAGTCGGTGGTCTTGTTGCTGACCTCCATGACGTCGGGATAGAATACCCAGGCCGTCCCCGATTTCTCCAGCGCCTCAATTTCGTCGCAGAGCGCGTTGTAGGGCTGCCAGCGGGCGATGGTGCGCTCGGCCACCACGGGGTGCGACCGAAAGGCCGCGCGGAAGAGCGTCTGGGCGCCGCGCCCCATGGGGCGCTTGCGGTAGCCGCGGGGCTGGGTGCGGATGATGCAGAAGCGCTCGAAGCCGTCGGCGCGGGCGGCGTTCAGCAGAATGCCCCAGCTATCGCCCATGCCGCCGTCCACGTAGGTGCGCTCGCCGATGGTGGTAGGGGGCATGAAGATGGGCATGGTGGACGACGCGCGTACCATAAGGCCCACGTCGTGGGCGGTCTTCATGTCGGCTTTCGTCCAGGCCACCGTCTCGCCGGTATCCCAGTCCAGAGCCTCGATGTGCACCTCGGCGGGGTTCGCGCGGAAGGTGTCCCAGTCGAAGGCCATGGGGTCGCCCGCAGGCGCGGTTTCGATGAGCTCCTCGTACAGATAGGGTCCGTTGAAGTAGCCGTGCCCGGCAAGGAAGCTGCCCCAGCCGCCGAAGCGCGGGTATTGCACCAGCTCCACGAAGCTGGCCCGGGCGCGCTGAGGGTCGCGTACCAAATAGTTCACCGTGTGGCTCGAGCCCGCCGAGATGCCGTAGACGCGTCCGAAGTTCACGTTGCGCGCGAGCAGTTCCACCACCATGGGGGCCGTGTAGCTGTTGCGCATCCCGCCGCCTTCGAAGATAAGCGCCACATCGGGCTGGTTGATGGCCATGGCGGCGCGGTCGACACGGGAAGCGGTGGGGGACATATCGGACATGACGGCGGCTTTCTCTCCACGAAAAAAGGGAGCCCAAAAGTGAGCTCCCTTTCAGTATAGCGGTTTGCCCTAGCGGGCCGGGCCGACTATTCCGCGTAGCGGAAGAGGGCGGCGACGGACTTGTCGGTGGGCATCTGGTCCTGTTCCACGATGTAGATGTGAGCGTCCTGCGCCAACGCCGCCTGGGCGAAGGCGTCGGTGATGTCGGGCGCGGCCGGGTCGATGTAGCCGTCATCGGTGGGATTCGGGTTCGGATCGAAAGTGACGGTGCCGGTGTTGATGTCGAAGCCGCCGGGCAGAATCTTGCCCTTCACCATGAACAGGGCCCCCACGCGACGCTCGGCGAGCGCCATGCCGATGGCGTCGAAGTCGTCCGACGCCTTGCCGTGGGCCGCGTCAGCGCCGAACTTCTCGGCAGTCTCCTTGATATTCGCGTCGCGGATGCCGTCCATCACGGCCAGCGATTCTTCCAAGAGCGCCTTGCCGTCAAGGCCGGCCGGGTCCTTCTTGATGCCGACGGGCAGCAGGTGGCGCAGGGTGCAGATCTTGCGGAAGTCGTTCACGTACTCCGGATCGCAGCACAGGATGATGGGCGTGGTGTCGTCGCGCACCAGGTAGTCATTCACGGTCTTGTTCACGTAGCGGAACCACTGGGCGGCGTCTTCCTTCTTCACGTCGTTGCGCGATTGATGGTCGTGGTACTGGCCCATGTGGCCCTCGAGCGTGATATAGTCCAGCGCGCCCAGCTCGTCCTTCTTCATGTCGGCGGCGGTGTCGTCGCTGTTGGCGAACAGCTCGCTGAAGAAGTCGTGCACCTCCTGCGGCAGCTGCTGACGCTCCACGTGGGTGCGGTCGCCCTTCACCCAGCTGAAGCGGTCGTTGGAAAGCTCCAGCACGTAGTACTCGGTGCCGTACTGGAAGTTGCGCAGCAGCGGCTTCACGAAGTAGGTGTCGCCGGCGGCCACCATGGGATCGGGGGCGAAGAACAGGTTGTATACGTACACGTCGTCGTTGCTCATGAGGAAGCCCAGACCTTCGCCAGCGTGCAGCCACAGCGGCATGTCGGGATGTTCCAGCAGGTAGTCGGCGCGCTTCACGATGCCCGCATAGGCATTCTTGTCGTAGCTTTCGGCCAGGGTGCGCTCGGCATCCTTCATCAGGTCCTTGAACATGTCGCGGTCCCAGATGTCGCGGCGCTCTTCACGCTCGGTGTGGTGCACGGGAATATACAGCGACACGACCGGCGCAGGCACGTTGGAGAGAATGGAGGGGTCGAAGCTCTCCATCACGTGAATGCTCTCGTGGGTCTTGCGCTGTGTCTCCTTCTCGTCTTTCATGGCGAAACCTCCATAGTGGTCGGGTGCGGTGTTGCGACGCGTCGCCAGGGCCCGCGGGGCCGCCTTGCAGAAGGCCGTGCTCGGTAAAGCTCGTCGGCGCGTAAAAAGAGCATAGCCCCCCGAGGCTGATTCGGAGGGCTATGGGTAAGTCTGTGAACTTCTGGTTGCCGAAATGCTGATTTACTCTCTCACGTTCATGGCGCGCATGGCGTTCAAGATGGCGATGACGGCCACGCCCACGTCGGCGAACACGGCCATCCACATGTTCGCGATGCCGAAGGCCGCCAGGATGAGCACGGCGAACTTGATGCCGAGCGCGAACACGATGTTCTGCCACACGATGCGCATGGTGTGGCGAGCCAGGTCGATGGCTTTCGCGATGTCGTCGGGGTTGTCGTTCATGAGCACGATGTCGGCGGCCTCGATGGCGGCGTCCGACCCCATGGCGCCCATGGCGATGCCGATGTCGGCGCGGGTGAGCACCGGCGCGTCGTTGATGCCGTCTCCCACGAAGGCCAGCTTGCCCTTGCCGCGCGTGTCGCGCTCGGTGGCGGCCAGCAGCGCTTCTACCTGGGACACCTTGTCCTGGGGCAGCAGCTCGGCGTGCACCTCGTCGATGCCGAGGTCGGCTGCCACGGCCTGGGCCACGGCGGCGCGGTCGCCGGTGAGCATGACCGTGCGCTTCACGCCGGCCGCGTGCAGATCGGCAATAGCGCGCTTGGCCTCAGGCTTCACGGTGTCGGCGATGACTACGTGCCCGGCGAAGCGGCCGTCTATGGCCACGTAAAGCACGGTTCCGGCGGCGTCGGTCGCCTGGAAGGCCACGTTGCGGGCACCCATGAGCTTCCCGTTGCCCACGAGCACGGGCTTGCCGTCCACAAGCGCCGCCACGCCTTGGCCGCTGATCTCCTCCACGTCGCTCACGCGGGCCGCGTCCAGAGGGGTGCTGCAGGCCTCGCGCACCGAGGCGGCGATGGGGTGGGTCGAGAAGGACTCGGCCAGCGCCGCGGTGGCGATGAGCTCGTCCTCGGTGAAGTCGGCGGCCGGGGCAATCTCGGTTACGGCGAAGGTGCCGTCGGTTAGCGTGCCGGTCTTGTCGAACACCACGACCTCGGTGGAGCCCAAAGCCTCCAGGTAGTTCGAGCCCTTCACCAAGATGCCCAAACGCGAGGCGCCGCCGATGCCGCCGAAGAACGACAGCGGCACCGAGATGACGAGCGCGCAGGGGCACGACACCACGAGGAAGGTCAGGCCGCGCAACACCCAGTCGGCCCAGTCGCCGCCGAACAGCAGTGGGGGCACCACGGCCAGAAGCGCCGCCACGCCCACGACGATGGGGGTGTACACGCGGGCGAAGCGCGTGATGAAGTTCTCGGTGCGGGCCTTCTTCTCGGCGGCGTTCTCCACCAGCTCCAGAATGCGGCTGACGGTGGAGTCCTCGAAGGGCTTGGTGGCGCGCACGACGATCTTGCCCGTGAGGTTCACGCAGCCCGAGATGACCTCGTCGCCCGGGCGCGCCGTGCGGGGCACTGACTCGCCGGTGAGCGCTGCGGTGTCCACCTGGCTGTCGCCCGACACGATGACGCCGTCCAGCGGAATGCGCTCGCCGGGCATGACGATGAACTCGTCGTCGGGGGCCAGCTCGAAGGGATCCACCTGCTTGAGCTTCCCTTCTTCTATCACGTTGGCGAACTCGGGTGCGATATCCATCATGTCGGCGATGGACTTGCGCGACTTGTCCACGGCGTAGCTCTGGAACAGCTCGCCCACCTGGAAGAACAGCATCACAGCAGCGCCTTCGGCCATGTGCGGCTCGGTGTGCGGGAACAGCACCAGCGCGAACGCGCCGAAGGTGGCCACGGTCATGAGGAAGTCCTCGTCGAGCGCGTGTCCGCGCGCGAGCCCTCGGAAGGCGCCGGCGATGACATCGTAGCCGGCGATAAGGTAGGGGATGAGGAAGAGCGCGAACTCGGCGTACACGTCGCCGGGGGTGCCGAAGGCGGCGCGCAAGATGCCCATGTTCTCCACGACGATGATGGCGAAGAAGATGACGAGGGCGACGATAATGCGGGTGAGGAGTCGCTTTTGTTTGGGGCTCATGGTGGGGTCCTTCGTTGTCCGCTTCTGACCAGGGGGCAATACTCGATGCTCAGACAGTCCTCGCTCGGCGAAACAGCCCACTGGGCTGTTTCGTTCGCTGCGGAACTGCGCGTCGAGCATCGCCCCCTGATCGGAAGCTACTCTTACGGGGTTGAGAGAACAGTAGGCTGGGGGCGCTGCGGAACTGCGCGCGGAGGCACGCCCCGCGCCCGCCGACTGCTCTTACGGGGTTGAGGGAGTGCTAGCGCTTGATGACGCAATCCTTCTCGTAGCTGGTGCATACCTGCTGGGCGGCGTCGACGATGGCGGCGAAGGCCTCGGCATCGTCGACATCGGCGTCGATCACGAGCTTGCTCGTCATGAAGCTGATAGTGGCCTTGTTCACGCCAGGCAGCTGGCTGATGCCGGCTTCCATCTTCGCGGCGCAGTTGGCGCAGTCCAGGTTCTCTAGCTTGAATGCCTTTCGCATGGCGGTTCCTTTCTCGTTCTCGCTCAATGGTGGCTGGGGGGCTTTCAGTGCT